>JAISCZ010000170.1 GCA_031265205.1 Deltaproteobacteria bacterium | reverse complement strand
TTTTTCGCTCGCTTCCGCGGAAAGGGCGAAGCCCCCCGCCTGAACGCCGTAAAACGCCATAGCGAGTATCTTCGGGTCATTGGCCATTTGCGCGAGTTTGACCGCTAAATCGAGATATTCCTTGAAAAGCGGCATGGGGTCGCGCGGGATCTTCCCCAGAGGGGCGAGAAAAAACTCGGCGCGCCGGCGTTCCGAGAGGGTAAATTTGCCCACGCCAAGCTCGTGGCCATCGATTTCGGCGTTGAGTTCCCGCACGAGCTTCGTCATGTCGATCTGATCTTTAAGGAAAATTTGGTCGAGCGTGAAATTCAGGGATTTAGCTCCCATGAGGCTCTCGCTGGGATAGAATTGCCACGGGCGCCCCCGGACGCTGGCCGCGTAGACGACCGTGACCTTGACCGGCGCGAGTCCCTTGTTGTTCGAATATTGCGACGCCAATAAAGTGGCGTATTCAAGAAACCTGACGATATCTAAGTTTCGCGCGGTGCTTTGGAATTCGATAACCCAAAGGGAACCATCGCCCATCCTAAATACGTAGTCTGGCCGCCTGATCGCCACGGTGGGCGCGGTCAGTTCCACGTTAATCGGCGTCGCGCCTTTAGTGGATTCGCGCTTGGCGGCCAAATATTTAAATAGGGATTTTTCCTCCGTCCGTATCAGGTATTTCTGGAACTCGTCTTTGCCTTGCGAGGAGCGCCCGGGGGTCCCAAAGGGGTTCTGGATCGCCGCGCGACAAACCTTCGCGCGAAAAAGCGACCCCAGAGCGACAAGCAAAATCGTCAAAAAACGCGGCCATTAATTTATAAAACTCCTCTCCTCGCGAAAAGAGACATCGTCCGAGACCGGGTTTGGCTCGGCGGCGGCTTCCACGCGCGAGGCGCCTTATTTTTACTGTATATTAATTTAGCCATGCCGCGCAATAGTCCCTCCCCCGCCGCCCTCGCCCCGACGGCCCTTCTCGCTCTTCGCTCGCGTAAGCCCGCGCCCGTCGCCGCGACGTGGGCCGACGGCAAAGAATTTCGCCCCCGCCCGCGCGAGCGAGCCCCAAGCGTCTCGCGCGCCTTAGGCGCCGGCGCGGCCGCTTAAAACCCCGCCCCGGGCTTCGTCGTTCCGCGCGAGGCCCGGGGCGGTGGGCCTCTGGAGCCCGCCCCGGCGACGAGGAGTCAAAGGCTATAAGTCGCGTCTCGCCTCCCGGAGAGAGTCCGCCTCGCGCCCGCTCGCCCGTCCGCGGAGACCGCGGGGGACGCGGGAAAGGACGCGCCCGCCCGCGTGAGTTTGGGAGCCTCTTTTCTTGGCCCGCGCGGGCGGGTTTCTCGCCTTAAGCCGTACTCGCGGAAAGCCAAGCGGGCGCGCTTGGGTTATCCAAGCGCCAAAAGGGGCCTCGCTCAAGCCTTTCGGGGGCAACCGCGCGAGGCGCCCATGATCCCGTCTCCGCCGGGAAGGGCGCTTCCGGCGCGGTCGCGCGGCTGGCGGAGAGCGTTGGCCGGAAGAGGGTTGAGTCGTTAAGGACGGCTGGCCAGATTACGGCCTTTGGGCGCTCCGCGCCGGGCCTTGGAAGCGCCCCGTCCCGAGAGGATTTCGCGCTTCCTTTGGTCCGCCAGCCGTCCTCCAGAGCTTTGAGGCTTGGCGTCCTCGCTCCCGCCAGTCCTCGCCCGCCCTTAAGACGAGCGGATAGTTCGGGGTCCGGCGCCCCGCGCGAACGCCGCCCGGCGCCGAGGCGCCGTCCGGTCGGAGGGACGACGGGGCGCGCGACCTTCCCCAAGCCCGCCGCGAGGGTCTTTTTCTCCGCTTTCTGTGATATAAAAGGGATTGTCTTTTACGTTCGCGGCGGCAAAGGCTTCCCATCAGGTTTTCGCGGCCCTTTTGGCTCTTTCTTAGTTTTGGGGTAGCCCCGCGCCGGAACTTCAAAAAGGATGGTTTTAAGGAAATGGGTTTTCAACATATATCTTTTCTCGCGAGAGTGGTGGTTTTTATGCTTGTCAGTGGGCTTTCGGCGGGGATCTCCCACGCCGTGGCGGATTTGACCTATGTTTTGGACAATGGGCTCAAGGTTATTTTGGCCCCTCAGGCCGCCAATCCGGTCATTTCGGCCAGAGTGATGGTCAAAGCGGGCTCGGCCTCGGAAAGTGGCCTCGCCGAGCGGGGCCTGGCCCATCTTATGGAACATATGGCGTTCAAAGGCACGGAAAAACGGGCGGTGGGGGAAGTGTCGTCGCAGGTGGAGAATAACGGGGGGGACATCAACGCCTACACGAGTTTTGACGAAACCGTCTACTACCTATCCCTGCCCTCCGACAAGCTGGATTTAGGCCTGGATATCCTCGCCGATCTCGTCTTCAAGCCGACCTATGACCCCACGGAGTACGCCAGGGAAAAAGAGGTGGTCATCGAGGAAATCCGCCGCTCCGAGGATTCGCCGGACCGCGCCCTGTCCGATATCTTCTTTGAAATGACCTTTACCGAGGAGCACCCCTACGGGCACAAAATTTTAGGTTCCGCCGAAACCGTCCAAAACGCCAGTCGGGAGACGGCTTTGGCCTTCCACCAGAAATTCTACCGCCCCGACAACTGCGTTTTGATCGTGACCGGCGGCTTTGACGCGCGCGCGGCCAAGGCCATGGTCGCGGAGCGTTTTGGCGGCCTGGCCAATCCCGCGACTCCCCTAATTCAGGAAAAGGCCGACGCGGCGGCGCCCCAGGGCCCGCGGGTCCTCGTCATCAAGAGCAAGGAAGCCCAGCTTCCCAAGATCTACTTGGGATTCCGCTCGCCGGGGGCGCGCGCGAGCGAGGCCCCGCAGTTGGAGCTTTTGGCCTCCGTCCTTTCGCAGGGGGATAGCTCCCGGCTCCAGGAGAGAGTCAGGTACCAACAGAATTTGGTGACCAGCGTCGGGAGTTACGCCTTTACCCTTTTGCGGGGCGGAACCTTTATTGTCAATTACGAGACTTCCCCGGACCGGGTGATTCCGGCCCTCAAGGCCACTTTGGCCGAGCTGGAGGGCCTCGCCTCCGCCCCGCCCACGGAAGAGGAGCTCGGGCGCGCCCGGGCGCTCACCGCCAAGGGCTTTATCGACCGCCAGGAGGTCCCTTCTTCCCTGGGCGGGCTCATTTCCTCCTTTGAGCTCTACGGCGGGGATTACCGCCTGAAAGACGCCTATCTTCCCACCTGGGCCCGGATCGGGACCATGGACCTGCGCCGACTCGCGAGCGATCTTTTCCGCCCGGAAAATATTACCCTCGCCGTTATGCTTCCGGAAGACGCCCCGGATTTGCCGGAAAGCGAGCTTTCGGCCCTGGTCGCGGCCCTCAAGCTCCCCGACCCGGAGACGGAAAGCTTAAGCTTAAAGGCGGCCTTTGAGACCCACGTCCTCTCCAACGGGGCGCGGGTCCTCGTTTCGCGGGACGCGACGCTCCCGTTGGTGGAGATCCGCCTGGGCCTTTTGGGGGGTCGGCTCGCCGAAAAGCCGGGCCAGGAGGGCCTGACCCAACTCATGACCGACGTCTGGGTCAAAGCCTCCACGAAGCGGTCCGCCCCGGAGATGGCCCGAGCCATCGAAAATCAGGGCCTTTCCATTGGCGGCTTTAGCGGCCGCAACAGTTTCGGGATGGACGCGTCCTTTCTGAACGCCAACTGGCGCGAGGGCCTTTCCCTCTTCGCCGAGCTTCTGACCTCCCCGGCCTTCGCCGAGGAGGATTTCCAGACGGAAAAGGAAGAGCAGCTCGCGGATCTTAAAAGCCTGGACGAAAGCTTAGGCGATCGGGTCTTCCGCCTGACTCGCAGGGAGGTCTTTCGCTCGCACCCCTATAACGTCGACGCCATCGGGACCACCGAGTCGGTCTCCAAGCTGACCCGGGACGATCTCCAAAATCTCTATAACTCTCTCGTCTACCCGGAGAATTTGGTCTTCGCCGTGGCGGGGGATATAGATCCCGCCGAATTCTTGGCGGCCCTGGAAGAGTCCCTCGTCTCCTGGAAACCGGGCGGCGCCGACAAGGTCCAAGTTCCCCCCTCCCCCGGGCCCTTAAGCGGCCCCGTGGAAACCTCCGAGGCCCTAGACCGCAGCCAGAGCCATTTGGCCTTAACCTTCCTGGCCCCCGGCTTTGGGGAAAAGGACCAGGCCGCCCTGGACGTTTTAAATTCCATCTTCTCGGGCATGGGCGGAATCCTTTTCCAGGAATTGCGCGAAAAGAAGAGCCTCGCCTACGGCGTGGGCTCCAGCTACGGGCCCGGCATGAAAGTGGGGGCCTTTTCTTTCTATATCGCCACGGCCCCCGACAAGACCGGTGAAGCCTTGAAAGGCATTTTGGACATCATCGCCTCCTCCCGGGAGAAGGCCTTTGACCCGGCCACGGTGGAAGGCGCTAAAACCTACCTCGCGGGCCTCAACAAGCTGCGCCGCCAGAGCCTTGGGTCTTTGGCGACCGAGGCCATAACCCTCGATCTTTTCGGCCTGGGGCAGGATTTTAACGACCGCTACCTGGACGCCATCGCCGCCGTCACCCCCGCTGACGTTTTGGCCGCGGCCCAAAAGTACCTCCTTCTGGACAAGGCAGTCCTGGCGGTCGTGGGCAAGGAGGATTCCATCCAAGCCGCCGACGCGCTTTTCTAGAAGCCCTTTTTCCCGAAGCCCTTTTTCGGGGCCGGACCGTCTTTCTTAGCCTGACCGCGAGCCCGCCCGCTCTTCCTGGAAGAGCGGGCGGGCTTTTTTCCGTTTGGGGTCCCCCGGGAGGGGTAGGTGCCGCGCGATCGCGCGCGGCGGGCTTCAGGGCTATCGGGAGGGGTCCTGAGGCGCGCGCGGGAAAAAAAAGCGCCGCGCGCGTTTAAGGAGGCCCAATTTTAAGGCCACTCCCAAAGGCCAATTCCAAGGCAATCCTATGGTCAGTCTAAGGGTCATCCCAGGGGCCATTCTCAGGGGCTAATCCCAGGACCCAATCCTAGGCCCTATCTAAGGCTTAATGCCAAGCAAGGCCAAGGCGACGGATGGCTTGGGTCGGGCCCGGGGCGCGGCTTTTAAAAGGCCAAAAAGTCGCCCTTGGGAGGAAACTTAGGTCGCCCGTGGGAGAGAGGAAAATATTTTGTTAAAAAAGTTAAAATATTTTTTCAAAAGTTAATTTAGCGGGGAAAAATAGCGAAATAGAAGGGTTTTGCATTCTTGCCCCAAAGAGGAGAGGGGGCTCGCGAGGCGTGGCGCGCCCGCCCCCAAAAATGTGTTCGCGTCAAATTAAAGGCCCAAGAGAGGCTTTATGTTGGGCGCGTGCGCTCAAGTAACGCTGATATATTGTATTTTATCAAAAAATAGCTAAAAATAAAAGAAAGTTTTTACTTTAAAAATATTTAGGCTGAATTTGACGTCTTAGAAAAAATTAGATATAAATTATTGACTTTATGGAAATACAAGGACTATGATCCCGTAAAGTTGTACAATTCACCTTAAATAGGTGTAATCGACTTGTTTTAAGAGATTTTAGTCTCTAACCTCAATTTTTAGGCCCCAAAGCCTTAATTTGAGGGTCGCGCGGGTAGCGGGCGCGAGAGGGTTTCTGGGAGTTTAGGCTCCCCTGGACCGCGCTTGGCGCCGTTGGCCTCTTTTTTCCCCGGGAGGAAAAGCCCCTCCGCGGCCAATGGCTTGGGGAAAGGGATTAGAGAAGACGGTATTCGCGCTTTTTTTGGAAAAAGCGTTTAGGGAAATATTTTTAGGGTTTTGCGAAACAAGGAGGCGCGCCGTGCGTAATATAATTCATCGGATTTTGGGAACAAAAGATGGAGCGAGCGCTGGGACGGCGTTGGGGTCCCTCGTTTTAAGCGCGGCGGCGTTCGCGGTCATTTTCGGCGTTTCCGGGGTGGCATGGGGGCAGACAACCTTTAACACGAGGAACTACGCGACTGAGGCGGCGATGGGATCTAATGTCCTTGTCGGAACCACGTATATAAACCATGGCGAGGGAGGGGTGCTCGTAATTCAAAGCTTGACCGGAAACACCTTGACCGTTGACTCGGATATCGTTACCAACACTTCGGATTTCCCGCGTATTTTATCCGTCGTGGCTGGCGGCTCCACTTCGTCTGGAGTGACCATTAGCGGCAATACCCTAAACATCGGAGCTGGGGCAAACGCGGGCGTCATAGGCAGCGGCGGCGTTGGCGAAGCTTACGGCGGCTTGATCGGCGTGGGAACCGTCGAAGGAAACACGGTAAATTTAAATTTAGGATCCGTCGCTTTTGACATCTTCGGCGGCGCCGTTGGAACTGGCGACGCGACAGGAAATAAGGCGTACATCTACGGTACGAGCGCCAACTCGGCGGGACACGGAGTTTACGGCGGAGCGGTCTCCCTTAGCGGAAATGTCCGTCAAAACGAGGTTTTTATCTACGGAGGGACGATAGCGCAACGGGCCGTGGGCGGGCTGACGACTTCCGGAAACGCGACCGAAAATAAGGTAACCGTCGATGGCGGCGTTTTTAACGGCGTCGCCAATAGCGATATTTTAGGCGCCAGGATTGATACCGCCGCTTCGGGGACTTATTCGGTCACCGACAACAAGGTCAATTTAATTTCGTCAACGTTAAACGGCGCCGGCGACATCGCCGGCGCGATGATTCACGCCAACTACAATAATTTTACCGTCCAAGACAATGCGGTTACGATCGGAACGACGTTGGGCTCTGGAACGTACAATGTCTACGGCGCCATAGTATACCGCTCGGCCGCCAACGGGACCGTCACCGCGAATTTAGTCACGATTAACGGCGGGACGATAAGTGGCGAGATCGCCGGGGCTAAGTTGGATAGCGGAAGGGGCTCCGCGAGTAAAAATATCGTGACGATCGCGGGGACCGCGGCGCTCGGCGGCGACGTGATGGGCGCTTACGTTTACGACCCGAACACAAGCGGCAACGTCAGGGAAAACGAGGTCAGATTCCAAAATCATACGGGAACCGTCGCGGGAGAGGTGTTTGGCGGAAGGACGGATGGCGGTAACGCCGAAGAAAACAAAGTGGTCGTAACGAGCCCCAGCACTGTCTTTAGCGATAAGGTTTACGGAGGCGCGACCGCCGCGGGGAACGCTACTGAAAATACCGTTTCCATAACGGGCGCGGCCAGCGTCAACGGAGACGTTTACGGCGGCTCGACCTCCGCGGGGAACGCGACTAAAAATATCGTTTCCATAACGGGCGCGGCTAGCGTCAACGGAAACGTTTACGGCGGCAATTCCGACACCGTGGCTGGTAACGCTTCGGAAAACGACGTGACTCTTGACGGCGCCAATCTCGCGAGCGCGAAAATCGTTTACGGCGGCTACTCGGCTCTCGGCAGCGCCAATCAAAATAAAGTCAGAATTACTTCCTCCGCGACCGCGGTGGGAACGGTATATGGCGGACAAGCGGCGGGCTCAAGCGGAAACGCGGAGCAAAACGAGGTTTATCTGACGGGGCTTACCGCGGGCGTTGGCGAAATTTTTGGCGGCTCTTCCGATGGCGGCCGCGCCATCAACAATAAAGTTGAGATTAACGGCGCCTCGCTTTCGGGCAATGTTACCGTTGGACTCGTTAGTACCGGAACTGGCGACGCCACCGGCAACTCTTTAAAACTTTCCGGCGACATTGGCGTCTCAACGGCCACGGTCAGTTTGAGGGGCGGCTATTCCACGGGAAGCGGCGATTATTTTACCAATAACGTTTTAAAACTGGAGCGCGCCACCATTACCGGCAATGAATTTCAAAATATCCAAGGCTTTCAGTACTATGAATTTTTACTGGACGCCACGCAATTTGGCACTGGATACGCGGCTCTCAAGACGCAAAACCTTATTTACAACAGAGGAACGGAAGACGCTCACGTGAGGCGCGTGGACATGATGGGAGGCTCGATTCTAAACGTCGGCGACGAGATTACCCTGATTGCCGCAAGCTCTTTTACCGCGAATAGCTCCAATCCTACGGACACCCTCGCGGGCGCGCACGGCGTCTTGAATATTTACGATTTTGAGGTCAGTAAGGACGGAACCAATTTGGTGGCCAAAGTCACGAACGTCCGCTCCAATCCCCAGAGCAAGGCTTTAACCGAGGTTCCTTTGGCTAATTTGGCCTTTCTTCTGACCGCCGGCGACTTCGTGGCGGATAAAGCGGTCGCGGCGGCCACGCAAAGCGTCTACGGCGCCCAGGGCTTTACGGCTTACGGCATGGTCGGGTACGGGAAAACGAAGTACGAGACGGGCTCTCATGTTGACGTGACGGGCATAAGCGGCCAGATTGGCGTGTCCGTCGGCAATCTCGCCCAGATCGGCGCCATCGCCGCGGCTCTCTTCGTGGAGTTCGGCACCGGCGAATACGAGTCCTTCAATGAGTTTGTGGGAATTGGCTCGGTTAAAGGCGACGGCGACGTGAGTTACTTCGGCGCCGGCCTTTTGGCGCGGGCGGATCTCGGCAATCCTGACGGCAGCCGTCCCTATATCGAGGCTTCCGTGCGTTTTGGCAAATCCAGCAGCGATTTTCAGACCTCCGACTTCCTGGTGACCGGCGGACGCCAGGGCAAGTTCGACCTTAACACCAATTACTATGGTATCCACGCCGGAATCGGGTATATCCTGGACATCAATCAGGCCGGCACTACCCTCGACGCCTCGGTGAAATATCTCTTCGCCGAGCGGGAAGGCGCCGACGTGAACATCTTGGGCGACAACGTGCGCTTCGGCGATATCCAATCGCAGAGAATCCGCGCGGGCGCGCGGCTCAACGTCGGCTATTCCGAAATGATCAGGCCTTTCGTCGGCGGCTACTTCGAGCATGAGTTTGACGGCGACTCGGAGGTCGTCGTCCGCGGGACGCGCATCCCCACGGCCACGATCTCGGGCAACACCGGAATCGGCGAGTTGGGCCTGAACTTAATCAGCCCGTCCATGCCCCTGGAGATGGAGGTGGGCGTTCAGGGTTCCGGCGGCAAACGCGAAGGCTTCGCGGGCAGCGTCAAACTCAATTACGCCTTCTAAGGCCCAAGCGTCCCCTATCCTTTCGCGATGGGCAAAGGCTTTAAGCCCCGGGGGAGTTACTCCCCCGGGGCTTTTTCTCGCCTTGGGGAACTTTTGGGGGCCCCTTTCGGCGGCGGCCAATGGCTTGAGGCGCGCCTCGCGGGGCGTGGGGGGCGCGCGGGGAGATTGCCGGGTCCAAGCCAATTATTTAAGCGCGATAGCTCCTTAATCTGGCGCTTGGCGCGATTGGGGGCGAGGGAGCGGGAAAGGGTCCCCCAAGGATACGGGGCGGACGGGAAGCTGAAGGCCAAAAGAGAGCGGAAGAGGGAAGCGGGAAGAGGGGAAGAAGGGAAGAGGGGAAGAGAGGAAGAGGGAAAGAGGGAAGAAGAGAAAGAGGGAGAGAGTAAGCGCGAGGAGGGAAAAGCGAAAGCGAAAGCGAGCGAACGAAAGAGAGCGAGAGAGAGAAATGGAACACGCGCGCGAGGGGCGCGCGGCGGGGGCGAGAAAGCTAAAAAAAGTTTTGGTTTTTTACCCTTAAAATTTTATTCTTACCCATTATAATTTAATTTTACCAACGCTTTTATTCAATTTTTTTGTTTTAACGTTAAAAAATATAAAATAACTCTGGCGCGACCATATTCGGGGCCCCGGGGAAGGAGGGCTTTTCTTGTCTCTCCATTGGCGGTAAATGTTTCACTAAAAGCCTAAATTGTCTAAAACTGGCTTTTAATGGGGCGGCGTGATATCTTTGGGCTAAGTCCAAAGAAAAGGGGCGGCGGTCTTTGCCCTCTCCGTCGGGCCTCCAGGCAAAAAGCGGGCATATAAATTGCTTGAGATTTTCTTTGGGTCTTTTTCTTTAGCCGGAAGCGCGTTTTTTTCCAGTCCGCATCGCTTTTGAGGGTGAACCCCCATGGATATCGCGACCATCATAGGCATTCTTTCCTCCGTGGGTCTCCTCGTCATCTCCATTAACATGGGGGTGGGCTTGGGCGCCTTCCTGGATTTGCCGTCCCTGCTGATCGTGGTGGGTGGCACCGCCTGCGCCACCATGATCAATTATCCTCTGCGGGACTGCCTCAATACCTTCGCGGTCCTCAAAAACGCCTTTGTCACGAAAACCGCCACCATGGGAGACATCATCACGGGTTTTATCACCTTTTCCGCCAAGGCCCGCAAAGAGGGCCTGCTTTCCCTGGAAAACGACATCGAGTCCGTCGGGGACGCTTTTCTGCGCAAGGGCCTCCAACTGACCGTGGACGGCTTGGAACCCCAGGCCATCGTCGAGATTTTGGAGACGGACATCGCTTTCCAGGAATCCCGGCACCGGCTGGGGGCGGACATTTTCCAGGCCATGGGGTCCTACGCCCCGGCCTTCGGCATGCTCGGCACCCTAATCGGGCTGATTTCCATGCTCCAGCAGATGGACGACCCCGCGGCCATCGGCCCCGCCATGAGCGTGGCCCTGGTCACGACCTTCTACGGGGCCATTTTGGCCAACGTCGTCTTCATTCCCATCGCCGGCAAACTCCGGGCCCGCTCGCGGGCCGAGACCATGGTCAAAGAACTCATCGTCCAGGGCATCCTGGCCCTCTGCCGCGGGGACAATCCCCGCATCATCGAGCAGAAACTCCACGCCTTTATCCCCCCCGCCGCCCGCATTTCGGCTTTCAGGTGAGACCTTGCCCAGCCTTCGCGACAAAATAGCGGAAGAGGAAAGCCCTCCGGACAACACGATGGTCCTCTACACCTCGATTGTCTTAATCCTCTTGACCTTTTTTATCATGATTAGCGCCAAGGCTAATTTTGACGAGACCAAATACGGCAAGGTCGTCCGCTCGGTCAACTCGACCTTCGGGGTCTTTAAGGGCGGGCTCTCGGCCATCGGCGCGGACGAGGGCTATATTATCGACGCGGCGAGCCTGCGGGACGCGGCTGGGCCCCTCTCCGCGAGCGACCCGGAAATGACCCAGATCAGGGCCGTTTTAACCCCGAGCCTTTTGGGCGGCGAGGCCCGCATTGTCCACAACCGGGGCCAGCGCGTCATCTCGCTTTCGGCGGGGATCCTTTTCGCGCCGGACAGCGCGGAAATCACCCCGGAGGCCCGCGAGATCCTCCTCGCCTTCTGCCGGATCATGGCGGGCTCCGCGATACCCATCGCCATTGAGGGGCACACGGACAATCTGCCTCCCAGCGCGGCGGGGGTAGGGGACAACTGGGACCTCTCGCTGGATCGGGCCATCGCCGTCTTGGAGCTCTTCGCGGGCGAGGGCGAGACGCCCCTGAGTCGGCTGTCGGCCTTTGGCTACGGCGGGGAAAAGCCCATCGTCGCCAACAACAGCCCCGCGAACCGCGCCAAAAACAATAGGGTCGATCTCGTTTTGGACTTTGAGGCCACCCGGGACGGGGCATTGCGGGGACTGACCCCGGACGACCGGAGCTTTGACTTTCAGGGCTTTGAGTTTACGCTTCCCGCGCGGCCCGGCGGGGAAGGGGAGGTGTACTGATGGCTCAAAAAGGCCGGCCCCCCGACGACTCCCTGTCCCCCACTTCCTGGCTTTTGACCTTTTCGGACATGGTGACGCTTCTTTTAACTTTTTTCGTTTTAATCATCGCCATTACCTCCATCGATCCCAAGAGCCTGGCGACCGACGGCGACGAGGCCATCGACCAGCAATACCTTCAGGAAATCCTGGGCCCCGGGGCCCTTTCTTTCGCCAACCCCACTCTGATGGACCCCGTGGTGAGCCTCGTCAACAATATGGACGAGATTCCGCCGGAGGCGATCCTTAACCAGGAGGAAATCAAGGCGGCCATTTTTCAGCTGGATAGAGGCCCCGAGACGGCGGGGTCCGTTTTCCCCGAACTCGTCCGGGAGGCGAGCGATTCCATTTCCGTCTTCCGCGACGAAAGGGGTTTCGTCATCCGCTGGGACAAGTCAATCCTCTTCCCGGAGGGGGGAACCGCCCTCAGGGAGGAAAATCTCGCCCTCCTCGGGCGCCTGGCGGAATTCTTAAGCCGCCTCGCGCTTCCCGTCAGCGTCGAGAGCCACACCAATCCCCTCTCGGATTTAGAGGGAGGCGCGACGGCCTACTCCTACCGACTCAGCGCGGAAAGATCCAAAATAGTGTTAAATTATTTAGTGGGCCTGGGAATCAGCCCCTCCCGGTTCCGGTTGGGAGCCTACGGCGGCGCGCGGCCCTTGACCTTGGACCCCAATTTGGCTTACGAAAATAGCCGTTTGGAGATAGTTCTCTACAAGCCGCCCAGGAGCTCCTGGAAAGGATGATCGTTTATGGCCAATAAAGAGAAAACCCCGCCCAAGAAAAGCGAGGAGGCGCCGGAGAAGAGCTCCCGCGCGGAAAAAACGGAACAGGCTTCCGGCCCCAAAAAAAGCCCCCTCAAAATGATTCTCATTATCGTCGTGGTGGCCCTGGCGATGGGCGCGGGCGGCGCTTTCGTGGGGGTTAAGCTGCTCGCTCCCCATCCCCCGGCGACGGAAGGCGCGGCGGCGCGAGAGGAGAGCCCCGCCGCCGCGAGCGAGAGTTCCCCGGGAGACGAGGAAGAGCCCTTAACGGCCCCCTCCAAGGCCCCGGCCCGCGCGGGCGCGGGCGCCGCCCCGAGCGAAGGCGGCGCCGAGGAAGGCGTGGCGGCGGCCCAAGGCCCCGTGACCGTCAAGCTCGATCCCTTCACCACCAACCTCAACGAGACCTCGGGCCGCCGCTTTCTGAAGGTCACCTTGAGCATGGAGGTGGACAGCCAGGACGCGGCCGACGAGCTTAACCGCGTCATGCCCGCCGTGCAGGACTCCATCCTCATTCTGCTTTCCTCGCTCTCCTTTGACGACATCAGCACCGTGGACGGAAAAGAAAGGCTCCGGAGCCAGATCCTCAAGAAGACCAACGACTGCATGAAAATCAATAGGGTCCGCAAGGTGAACTATTCGGAGTTCGTGATCCAGTAAGGCCGCGCCCCCACCCGCGCGGGCGGGGGCGCGCGCGGGAGCGGCGAGGGAGCCATGGCCAAAATTTTAACCCAAGACGAGGTGGACGCCCTTTTGAAGGGGATGGGCGGCGGCGAGGTGGAAACCGAGACCGACAACCCCGAGGAGCAGGAAGGGATAACCCGTTACGATCTCACGAACCAGGACCGCATTATCCGCGGCCGCATGCCCACGCTCGAGATCATCAACGACCGCTTCGCGCGCTTTTTCCGGCAGACCATGTCCACGGCCTTAAGGAAGGTTATCGATATCTCGGCCTTTTCCATCGACATGATCAAGTTCGGGGAATTCATGCGAGCCCTGCCGGTTCCCACGTCCCTCCACATCTTTAAGGCTGAGCCCTTGCGCGGCCACGCCATCATGGTCATCGAGACCAAGCTCGTCTTTAACCTCATCGACAGTTTCTTCGGCGGCAGCGGCCGCGGCTACATCAAGGTGGAGGGCCGGGATTTCACGCCCATCGAGTCACGGCGCATCACCAACGTCATTAAAATGGCCCTGGCCGACTTGGAGCGGGCCTGGAACCCGGTGCATCCCTTATCCTTCAGTTACGTGCGGGGCGAGACCAATCCCCAGTTCGCCTCGGTGGTGGCCCCCACCGAGGTGGTTTTGGTCGTCAAATTCGAGGTGGAGCTGGAGCAGACCGTGGGGACCCTCATCATCTGCCTGCCCTATTCGACCATCGAGCCTATCCGCTCCAAGCTCTACGCCGGGTTCCAGAGCGACCAGCTGGAAGTGGACACCGCCTGGATCAACCGTTTTATCGAGAGGGTGCGGGAGGCCGAGGTGAGCATGGTGGTGGAGCTGGGGAGATCCCAAATCACCGCCGAGGAGCTCTTGAACCTCGCCCCGGGCGACTGCGTGAAACTCAACCACGACGTGCGCGAGCCTTTGGACGTTCTCGTCGAGGGCGTGCCCAAGTTTAAGGTCTTTATCGGCAGTTCCCGCGGCCAGAAGGCCGTGAAGATCCAGTCCGACATCGCCCCCAAAATTTGGGAGGACTAGGGCGAAAAAAGTTTTCGCGCGGGCGTCCGCGCGGGGGGCCCCCCAAGGGCCCCATAATTTTGGAGACGGTACCCAAAAAATGGCCGACGAAAAACCCAACCTTACCCAGCACGATCTCGATAAGCTAATGAGCGACGATCCCGGGCTTGACCAGGACTGGGGCGATCCCGGGCCCACGGCTCTCCCCGCGGCGGGGGACGCCTCCTCCCGGGACGCCCAAAGCGCCTTTGGGCCCCCGCCCCCGAATCTGGAGGGGGCCTCCCGGCCCTTGGATTTTATCTTGGACATCCCCTTGGAGATCTCCGTGGAGCTGGGGCGGGCCAAGATGATCATTAACGATCTCCTCCAACTGGGCCAGGGCTCGGTGATTGAGCTCAGCAAGCTCGCGGGCGAGCCTTTGGAAATCTTCGTGAACGGCAAGCTCGTGGCCCGGGGCGAGGTCGTGGTGGTCAACGAAAAATTCGGGGTGCGGGTAACCGATATCGTGAGTCCCATGGAACGGGTCAAGAGCCTGACCTAAGGGGCCATAAAGGCGGCGCCCCGGCGCGCGCCTCCCTATCGCTTCAAGGCGCGGGCTCGAATCCGCCTTTATAATCCCGCTTGGGTCCGCGCGACCCCTCTTAAATCCCTTTCGATTCCGTAAATTTTCGTTAAGTTCTCTTTGATTCCCGCGCGGGCGCGGCCAGTCTCCTTTAAGCGGTCCTCGCCCGTCTTATCCTCAACTCTTATCCAGCTCTTATTTTATGGGTCCCCTAAATTCCGCCAAAAGGTTTTTGGGGGCGGGCCCGCTTTTTTATTTTGGCGTTTTCGCGCCCCCTTTTCTTCCGCTCTTCCGCCTTCGCGCTTTGAGGCTTGATGGCGGCCTTAACCCCTTCGGTTTTTTTAACCTTTTAGTTCGGCGAGCCGCTTTACGGAGCGCGGACGAGCTTTTTTTGGCGAGGCGTATATGTTAGGACAAAAGATCGCGCGCGCTTTGGGAAAAGGCGCGGCCTTGGGCCTCGCGGCCCTGGGGCTCGCGCTGTGTCCGCTGGGAGAGGGCCCTTGGGGCGCGGACGCGGCGGCTTTCCCCTTAAGCCTCCTGTTGGGGGCCCAATCCGCGAGCCCCGGCGCTCCCCCGCTCCCGCCCGGGGAAGAGGGCGAATCCATCGTAACCGAGGATATCAATCCCGGCGGGGACAATGGCGCGACGCCTTTTAGCCCCGGCGGGGCCAACGCGCCCGCGGGGCCCGCGGGCCCCCCCGCGGAAGCCGCCGCCCCCGCGCGCGGCGGGGATTTGGCGGATTTGACCACGTCCGATTCCGGGTATTTTTTTACCGCCGCCAAAATCGTGGGGGCCTTTATCCTGGTCTTGGCGGTCCTTCTGCTCTTTCTCAAGCTCTTGGGGAGGCTCAATAGGGGCCGCGCCGTCCGGGGCGGGAAGGATTTCGCGCTCCAGGGCACCATGGCCCTGGACAGCCGGAGATACCTCGCGGCGGTGGAGGTGGACGGAAGGCTTTTAATCATCGGGGTGACCCACGACCGTATCTCGCCTTTGGCCCACTGGCCGCTCGCGTCCTCCCAGGAAAAGGAGGAAGGCGGGGCCCCGGTGGGGAATTTGGACTTGGAGGAGCCCGCCGACGACGACTACGACCTCAAGGCCCCGGCCGTTTTCGCCAAAAAAAGGGACAAGCCCGTTCCGCGGCCCGGGGTGAGGGAGCCCGCCTTCTACCGGGGCGCCCTGGAGGAAGAGGAGGAGGGCTTCACCCTCGGCATTGACGAGGAAGAGGACTTCGCGGGTCCCCAGGCCAACGACGATTTTCGGGGCGGGCCCCCGGAAAAGAAGTAGGGGCCTTGCCGATGCGCCCACTTTCGCCTGCCCGCGATTTTGGCGGGAAACCCGCGCGAGCCTTCCCCGGCGCGCGGGCCTATAGGATAGCGGGGCTCGCCCTGGGGCTTTTGGCCCTCTGGCTTTTCGCGCCTTTTTCGCCCCTGGGGACTGACGCGGCCTGGGCCCAGGGGAGCGGCAACGTCGTCCCCATTCCCACGGTCAACATAACCATGGGCGAGTCCGGGGACCCGGACCGCGTGGCCACGGTCATCAACGTCATGTTTATCCTGACGGTCTTGGCCCTGGCCCCCTCGATCCTGGTCATGATGACCTCGTTCGTGCGCGTCGTGGTTATTTTCGGTTTTATGCGCCAGGCCATGGGGACCCAGCAGACGCCGCCCAACCAGGTCCTAATCAGCCTCGCCCTTTTCATGACCTTTTACATTATGCTTCCCGTCTGGCAGGACATGGAGACGCGGGCCTTCAAGCCTTTCATGGCCAACGAGATCGGCCAGAGGGAGGCCTTCGACCGGGCCCTTCTGCCTCTGCGGGAATTTATGTTCCACCAGACCCGGGAAAAGGATCTGGCCCTTTTCATGCGCGTCGCCGGGGAACCCAAACCCCTTAGCAAGGCCGAGGTCCCCACCACCAGCCTGATCCCGGCCTACATGATCTCCGAGCTGAAGACCGCGTTTACCATCGGCTTTCTGCTCTACATGCCTTTTTTGGTGATCGACATGGTGGTGGCCTCGGTGCTTCTATCCATGGGCATGATGATGCTCCCGCCCGTCATGATCTCGCTTCCCTTTAAGCTCATGCTCTTCGTCTTGGTGGACGGCTGGAATCTGCTCGTGGGTTCCGTGGTCAAGAGTTTCGGGGACGTGTCCGGCGCCATGGGCGCGCTCGGCGTTTCGGGATAACCCCCCGGGAAGGGGGGAGAGAAGAAAGACAGAGAGCGGAGAGAACGGCGGCGCGCGGCGCGGCTCGCGCGCGTAAGGCGCGGAGCGGTCGCGGGAGAAGGAGCGAAAGGGAAATGAGCACCGAGTTTGTGATCGATTTCGGCAGGCGGGCCATGGAGCTGACGCTCACCCTGTCGCTGCCCATGCTCCTCGTGGGGCTGGTGATAGGGCTCTTGGTCAGCGTTTTTCAGGCCACGACCCAGATTCAGGAAATGACCTTGCAGTTCATTCCCAAGATTATCGGCATCTCCCTCGTTTTAGTGATCGCCGGGCCCTGGCTCTTGGACAAGCTCATGGAATACGCGGAGGTCATTTTAACGCGCTTTCCAGATTGGATAAGGTCGACCGAGGGCCTTATCGTTCCGGGCCTGGATCCCGCCAATATCCAAAGGTAAAGGGGATCCGAAAGGGGAGCCCACAGGCGGGCCAAAGCGGCTCGGACGGGGGAGCGAAGGGGTTTTTTGGGCGCGCCAATCATCAACGCCGCGGAGTTCGCGGGCTTTATCTTGGTTCTCACGCGGATCTCATTGGTCATCGCCGTTACCCCTATCTTCGGGAGCGCCAATTTGGTCACCGAGGCCAAAGTGGCCATCGCCCTGACCTTGGCCTTCGTCATCGCCCCCCAGGTCTCCTACGACGCCTCCATGATGCCCATGGGCCTTTTCGGCTTTCTCTTTCTGGGCCTGGGGGAACTCCTCCTAAGCCTGGTCTTGGCCTTCATGGTGCGCCTGGTCGTGGAGACCGGCAACCTGGCGGGCGAGTACCTGAGCTTTCAGATGGGGCTCACCATGGTCAATCTCATGGACCCCCAGACCGGGGCCCAGGTCCCCATCATTTCCCGGCTCGTCTATATCCTCTTTACCCTCCTGCTCCTATGCGCCAACGGGCACCTCATCGTGATCAAGGCCCTGGTCGACAGCTTCCAGGTGGCGCCCCCGGGGATGATGTACGCCTGGGGACCCGAGATTTTTACGGAGGCCATGCTCGCCACGGGGAGGATGTACATTCTGGCGGTGAAAATCGCCGCCCCGGTGGTGGGCTTGCTCTTTTGCTGCAAAGTGAGTTTCGGCGTCGTCGCCAAGGCCGTTCCCCAGATGCAGGTCCTCTTCGTGGGCATGCCCTTGTACATTTTGGCGGGACTTTTGGTGATGGGCTTCTCCCTCTATTTCTGGCCCAGGCTCATCGGCCAGGGCCTCTATGAGGCCCAGGAGGCCTTAAAGCGCTGTTTGGAGTATCTGTCCCCTCGGGCCCTGGGGAGCTAGGGGGCGCGTCAAGCTTCGGGAAAGGGAGACTTTAAGCTCTTTTTTGGATCTAGATTTGCTTCCCTTTTTTTCCGGAGCCCCCCTTCCCGGGCTTTTAAAGGGGAAGCGAGTTTGTAAAGGAGAGACGAAAGCGAGAAGATGGCAGAGGACAGCGGCGAAAAAACGGAAGAGCCCACGGGGCACAAACTAAGCCAAGCGAGGCAAAAGGGCCAGGTCCCCAAAAGCATGGAGATCAGCGCGGCGGCGGTCCTTTTGGTCTCCTGCGGGGCCCTCTTCCTTTTGGGGCCCTTAGGCTGGGAGCGGCTGACGGGCTTTTTCCGGCACGTCGTCTGGCGGGCCGCGGACTTTTCCCAGTATCCCGAGGATCTTTTGGACCTCTGCTTTTTGGGGCTCCAGGAGACCCTGATTATCGTCCTGCCCTTCGCGCTCATCGTTTTGACGGCTTCGGTTCTCATCAATATCTATCAGCTCGGGGGCTTCATGGTGGTGGCGGACTCTTTGGTCCCCAAACTCGACAAGCTCAATTTCATTACCGGCTTCGGGCGCTTTTTCAAGATCCGGACGCTTATCGATCTCGTCAAAAGCGTCCTTAAGATGTCCATCATTTTCCTGATGGGCTATCTGGTCATCAAAGACCATATCGAGGATTTTATCCTGATGGTGGACATGGCCCCCGTGGCCATCGCCACTTTGGTTTTAAAGATTTCCCTGGAAATTTTTATCAAGACCTGCGTCCTTCTGCTGATTTTGGCGGCCATGGATTACGGCTACCAAAGATGGCAGTTCAACCAGGACATGCGCATGACCAAGCAGGAGGTCAAAGACGAGTACAAGCAGATAGAGGGCGACCCCATCGTCAAAAACCGCATCCGTCAGGCCCAGAAAGAGGCGAGCAAGAAGCGGCAGCTGGGGGACGTGCCCCAGGCGGACGTGGTCATCGCCAATCCCACCCATTTCGCGGTGGCGCTCCAATACGACAAGACGAAAGCCCCGGCCCCGGTGGTTCTGGCCAAGGGCGTGGATTTTCTGGCCCAAAGGATTAAAGAGATCGCCAAGGAAAACAAGGTGCCTATCGTGGAAAACCGGCCCCTGGCCCAGGCCCTCTACAAGGCCGTGGAAGTGGGGGAGGCGATTCCCGCCGAGTTTTACAAGGCCGTGGCCGAGATTTTAAGCTACATCTACCGCGCGAAGGGACGCCGCCGTGTCTGAGGGCATTTTTAAAAGCTTAGGGGAAAAGCTCGCCGGCCGTGGGGCCGGGGACATTATTTTGGGCCTGGGGGTCGTGGGGATCCTTTTGGTCTTTCTCTTTCCCATCCCCACGGGCGCCCTCGATCTCCTCTTGACCTTCAACGTCACCATGTCGGTCATTGTCCTTCTGACGGCCCTCTACACCTTAAAGCCCTTGGATTTTTCGGTCTTCCCCTCCCTCCTTTTAATCCTCACGCTCTTTCGGCTGGCCTTAAACATCGCCTCCACCCGGCTCATTCTCCTGAACGGCGCCGAGGGGACGGACGCGGCCGGGGAGGTCATTCAGGCCTTCGGGAACTTCGTGGTCGGCGGCAACTACGTGGTGGGGGTCATTATCTTCGTGATCCTCGTGATCATCAATTTTATGGTCATCACCAAGGGCTCGGGCCGCATCGCCGAGGTGGCCGCCCGTTTCACCTTGGACGCCATGCCCGGCAAGCAGATGGCCATTGACGCGGACCTGGCCGCGGGCCTCATTCAGGAGGCCGAGGCCAAGGCCCGGCGCGAAGTCATCGCCCGGGAGTCCGATTTCTACGGGGCCATGGACGGCGCCTCCAAGTTCGTGCGGGGCGACGCCATCGCCGGCATTCTAATCACCATCATCAATATCGTCGGCGGCTTCGTGATCGGGGTTCTCCAGAACGGCATGTCCCCGAGCCTCGCCGCCAGCGCCTACACCATCATGACCGTGGGGGACGGCCTGGTGAGCCAGCTACCCGCCCTGATGATCTCCACCGCGGCGGGCATCATCGTTTCCCGGGCCGGCTCCGAGGCCCCCATGAGCAAGGAGTTCGTCGCCCAGTTCACCCTCCGGCACGAGGCCCTGGCCCTTTCCGGGGGCGTGGTCTTTTTTCTGGGACTCCTCCCGGGCCTCCCCACCGTGGCCTTCTGCCTGACGGGCCTTATCATTCTGACCGGCGCCTGGCTCCTCTACCGCAGGCGCAAACTGGAAGCCGCCCTCGCCGAGGGGGCCCGGCGGCCCGGGGGGGCCGAAAGGACCCTCGGGCCTTTGGTCGCGGGTAGCGCGCCGCCGCCCCCCGCTGGCCCGGGAGGCGCGCCCGGCGGGGCGCCTTCCCCCGGGGGCGGCGCCGCGCCGCCCCCGCCGCCGGAGAAGGTGGAGGCCCTCCTGCCCTTGGACGTCTTGGAACTCGAGGTGGGCTACGGGCTTATCCCCCTCGTGGACGAGGAGCAGGGCGGCGAGCTTCTGGAAAGGGTGCGCTCCATCCGCCGGCAGTTCGCCTTGGAATTGGGCTTTATCGTGCCCCCCATGCACGTGCGGGACAATCTCCAGCTAAAGCCCGGCGAATATGCTATTCTAATCAAAGGAGACGAAGTGGGCCGGGCCGAGATGATGGTCAAATACCAGCTCGCCATGAATCCCGGGGACGCGCGGCGCGAGATCCCGGGCTTTCCCACGGTGGAGCCGGCCTTTGGCCTGTCCGCTCTGTGGATTCCCGACGAGCGCAAGGACGAGGCCCAGCAGTTCGGGTGGACCGTGGTCGATTTGCCCTCGGTCATGGCGACGCATCTGACGGAGGTTATCCGGGCGCACGCCGACGAGCTTATCTCCCGCCAGGATGTCCAGCGCCTTTTGGACGGGGTGAGCCAGACCAACGACAAGGTGGTGGAGGAACTGGTCCCCAATGTCCTGACCCTCGGGCAGATTCAGAAGGTTCTGCAGAACCTTCTGCGCGAGAGGGTCTCCATCCGCGACATGCCGACTATCTTGGAGGATCTGGCCGACCACGGTCCCATTACCCACGACGCCGACCTTCTGACGGAATTTGTCCGCCAGAAACTCGCCCGGAGCATTATCCGCAACTACGTGACGCCCTTGGGGGAACTGCCCCTCATGACCATCGGCGCGGACTTGGAGGACGCCTTGGGCCGGAGCGTCAACGAGACGGAGCGGGGGACTTACCTGACTTTGGATCCCGACACCGGGCAAAGGATTATCAACGCCATTTCCAACGCCGCCGTCGAGTTCAAAAACCAGCGCCTCCAGCCGGTTTTTCTCTCCACGGCCATGATTCGCCGGCACCTCAAGAAGCTTTCGGAAAGGTTTTTTCCCGATTTGGTGATCCTCTCCCACAGCGAGCTCACGCCCACGGTCAAATTACGGATATTGGGGGAGGTGACCTTCAGTTATGCGGATTAAGCGTTTTTCCGCCCCGACCCTGCCGGGGGTTATCAGCCAGATTAAAGAGGAGTTCGGCCTGGCCGCGGTCATCCTTTCCCAGCGCGAGAACCCCGAGACCGGGGAGGTGGAAGTGACCGCCGGGGTGCGGGAAGAAGATTTGGCCCCCTCGTCCTCCGCCGCCTCCTACGGGCCCTATGGGCCTCCTCCGAGCGCTTCGCCCCCCCCGGGGGACGCTTCCGCGCCCGCGGGCGCGAATTCCCCGAGTGGCGCGGACGCGAGCTTTGAGAGCGCCCTGGCCGCCCCTGAGCCCCTTCCCTTGCGCGAGGCCCTCGCCGCCGTTTCCGGCGCGGCGCCGGGAGCGACGGCGCCCGCCCCAGGGCGGCGCCCGGCCCCCGCCCTGGCCCAGGTCCAGGCCCAAGCTCAGGCCCCGGGAGCGCCGCGGGGCCCGACTCCGCCGCGGGTCTCGGCTAAGGGAGCGCCAGAGGGCCCGACCCCGGGCGCCTCAAGGGCCCCGACCAAGGGAGCGCCTCAGAGCGAGCGCGCGGCGCCGCCGCGGCCGCCCGCGTCCAATAGTGGGTCCGCGCTCGCCGCGCGGGATTTGAAACCCGTCCCGGCGCCCCGGGAAAACAGGGCCAAGGAGCCGCTCCTCTACCAACGGAGCGGGCTCCAGGTTCAGGATCGGGGGGCGGACGATTTTCTGGCCTTGGAAAAAAGCGTCCGCGACCTCCAGATGGATCTGGGGGACCGTTTGGGGGAGCTGAAGACCCTCCTCTTAGATTTGGCGCACCGCCAGAGCCTCGCCCAAAAGTGGCGGGAGCGGGGGGATCTGGTGCTCCTCTACCGCGCCCTGGTCGAGACGGGCTTGGAGCCCCAAAACGCGCGGGATTACGTGGAAATGGCGGCGGAAAGCCTTCTGGCCTGGGGCGGGGATCTTTTGGAGCAGCTCGCGCGGACGGTCGGGCCCACGGTGAAAATTCTCCCCCCGGAAAGACCCCTGCCGAAGCTTTTGGCCTTTCTGGGGCCCACGGGAGCGGGGAAGACCACGTCCCTCATGAAACTCGCGGCCTTTTTGCGCCAAAAGGGCCTCAAGGTCGCGGCGATCAGCTTGGACACCGTCAAATTGGGGGCGGCCGAGCAGCTGGCCCAGTTCGCGCGCCTGGCGGGCTTGGGCCTCAAGGTCTGCCAGAGCCGCGCCGAGTTCAACGAGGCCTTAGATCTCTTCAGCGACTGCGATCACGCGCTCGTCGACACGAGCGCGCGGGATTTTTTGGGCAAGAGCCCCCAGAAGGATTTGAAAGGGGTATTGGCCGAAAGCGGGGCTTTTCATTTCTTGGTTTTGCCGGCCTCCCTCAAGAGCGAGGACTTGGCGGAGGCCTACCGCGGCGCGAAGGGGCCTTTTCTTTTGGCGGTTATTTTGTCTAAATTGGACGAAACGCGGAATTTGGGGAGCGTTTTTAATTTCCTGCGCGCCCAAAGCCCCACTTTAGGCTATTTTTCCAACGGCTATAAACCTCCGGAAGATTTTATGGTAGCCTCTTGTTCCAAGCTCCTCGAGCTTTGGCTCCAGGGGCCGACGGCTAGCTTAAAGGACTATACCCCATGAAAAAAACTCCCAGCGCGACGGCCCCGGCCGCGCCTTCCAAGCCCGTCCGGGTTATCGCGGTCTCCAGCGGCAAGGGCGGGGTCGGAAAGAGCAACCTGACCCTCAATTTAGCCCTGGCCCTCGCCTCGCTCAAAAAGAAGACGCTCATTTTGGACGCGGACCTGGGGCTCGCCAACACCGACGTGCTGTTGGGGATCCGGACCAAATACACGATCCACGATTGGCTCAAAGGGGAAAAAACCTTAAGCGAGATCGTCGTCCAGGTCCCCGGGGGCATTAGCGTGCTCCCCGCGGCGAGCGGGATTTTGGAGCTTTCGGACATCGGCGCGGAAGAGAAGAACAGGCTGATTACGGATTTTGAGAGCCTCCAGGGCGATTTGGACTACGCCCTCATCGACGCGGCGGCGGGCATCGGGCCCAACGTCGTCTTTTTCAATTTGGTGTCCACCGAGCGGATCGTGGTGGTCACCAACGAGCCCACGAGCATTACCGACGCCTACGCTTTTATCAAGGCCCTTTCCACCAAACACCATAAGCGCGATTTTTACGTTCTCCCCAACATGACGCGCGATTACGCGGAGGCCAAGGAAGTCTTCAAATTGCTTTCCGACGTCGCGGGCCATTATCTGACCGGGGTCTCCTTGGATCTTTTAGGTTACGTGCCCCGGGACGACGCGGTCCCGGACGCCGTCCGGCGGCAAACGCCCTTTTTCTCCCTGTATCCGGCCTCCGAGGCCAGCCGCCGGATCCTGGAAGTGGCCCGAACCTTAAACTCCAAGGAGGTCTCCCTCTCCGGGGAGGGGGGCCTCGCCCTCTTTTTCAACCGCTTAGGCGCGGGCGCCATGAGGGTCAACTGATGAGCGAAAATTCCACCACTTACAGCTCCAGCGGCCGGATCGGCAAGTCCGTGGGCTGGAAAGGCCTATCCATGGAGGAGAGGACCGAGCGCGTGGAAAAATACGCGCCCCTCATCAAATACCTCGCCGAAAGGCTCGCCGCGCGTCTTCCCGATCACGTGGCCAAGGAGGACCTTATTTCCTCCGGAGTCTTGGGCCTGATTGACGCCGTGGAAAAGTTCGAGCCCGACCGGGGCATTCTTTTTAAGACCTACGCGGAATTCCGCATCAAGGGCGCGATGCTCGACGAGCTGCGGAACCTCGACTGGGTCCCCCGGACCGTGCGGAAAAAAGCGAGCGAGCTGGAAAAGCTGTGGCGCAAGCTCGAGGCCGAACTCGGCAGGCCCGCGACGGACGAGGAGGCGGCCCAAGCCATGGGGATCGAGCTTCCCGCCTATTTGAAGATCCTCGACGAGATCTCCTCGATCAACATGCTGGACCTGGAGGCCTTCCGGGTGGAGGGCACGGGGGGAGATAGGGAGAACCTTGATCTTTACGAGATCCTCGAGGACCAAAATTCCGTCGACGCCTTAAGCGCCCTGGGCCAGGAGGAATTGCGGCGCGTTTTGGCCGAGGCCATCGACGAGCTGCCGGAAAAGGAAAAACTGGTCGTGACCCTCTATTACCACGAGGAGCTCACCATGAAGGAAATCGGCCAGATCATGAGTTACACCGAGTCGCGCATCAGCCAGCTCCATACCAAGAGCGTGGTGCGCCTGCGGGGGAAACTCTCCCGCTATTTCGAGCAGGGGCGTCCCGGCGCGCCGGCGCCCAAGGAGAGCCCGAAGCGTCGGGCCGGCAAAAAGGCCAAGGAGGCCAAAGAAGCCAAGGAAGCCAAAGAGAAAAAAGTCCCGGAGGCTTCCGCCCCGGAGGCTACCGCCCCGGAAGTTTCCGCCCCGGAGGCGCCGCGCGCGTCGGCCGCCTCTCCCGCGGAGCCCGGGGCCAGCGCGGAGAGCCCCCCGCGCGCGGAAGAGCTGGCGGTTTTGGAGCGCGCCGAAGAGCTTGCCGAGGGCCCGGACAAGGACCCGGAATAGAGCGAGCGGCGCGGGGATAGCGGCCGCGCTCTTGATTTAAGCGAGAGCGCGCGAGCGCGAAAACGCGCGCGGGAAAACGAGCGCGCGGGAAAACGCCCGCGAAGCGCGCGGAGCGCGCGAGCGGAAAAAAGGAAGAGGGTTTTTTCGCCCGGCCCCCCACGGCTTTTATAGTCCGCCCGCCGAGGCGCGAGCGAGGGCGCGCTTTTTTTTGAGCGCCGCTTTTTTAAAAGGAGATCCGCCATGGCCGAGAACGATAAAGCGTCGGGCCCGCCGCCCTCGCTTGACGACTGGGACAGCATCCCGGTGGATCCCGACAGTTCCTGGGACAACGCCATTCCTAACGTCGCGAGCGCGCCTGACGCCCCGGAAACGGACGGCGGCGGGGCGGCGTCGCGGGACGGGGAGGACCTTCGGGCCGAGGGAACCCCCATCCCCTTGGAAAACTTCGACTTCGGGGAAAGGGAAGATACCCGGGAGATAGACGTCACTATTCCCGAGTTCGCTTCGGAAGAATCGGCTTTTCCGGGGCCCGCCGCGGCGGCGCGCGCGGATGACTCTTGGGGAGCGGCGGAGTCTCGGGAGGCGGCGGGGGCGTGGGAGGATCCTCTGGCCCAAGAGGCCACGAAGGGCAAGGAGGGCGTAAGGCTCCAGAAGGGCCCAGAGACCCAGGCCCAGGCGGCCCCGAGCGTCCTGGAGGAAGGCGCGCCCGCGGAGGATGTCGCTCCGAAAGCCGCCCCGGATCCAACCGAAGATTTTGACTTGGACGAGGGCGAGGTGGAAAAAAGCCTCGCGGGCGTAAAAGAAGAGGATCTGGAAGGCCACTCCGGCGCGGCCGAGTTTACGCCCGAGGACAGTTGGGATAAGACGGACCCTCCCCAAGTGGCGAAGCCTAATGAGCCGGAAAGCGTCTCTCCTGGCGCGCCTGAGGCTCCGGCGGAGAGCGCGGGCGCCCCCATGGAAGAGAACGCGCCGGCGGCGGCGCCCGCCCAGTCTGAGGAGACGGCCGCGAAACCCGCCGAGATGGCCTTGCCGCCGCCCGCGGCGACCGCCCAGGCGGCGGATACGGCCTCAAAGATAGCTGACGCGGCGCCCAAGCCCAGCGCGAGCCAGGGCGCGTCTTCGGCCGCGCCCGAGGGAGCGAAAAATGGCGAGGGAACCGGCGACGAGGACCGGACCCGCTTTCTGGAAAGCCTCATCGACGGGAGCGATGAGGCGGTGCCGCGCAAGGTGGAGTTGGATCTCGACGGCATTTTTGACCAGGCTAAAAAAGAGGCCGAGTCTTTAAGCCCGGACGAAACGCGCACGCCGGTGACGGCGCCCTTGCCGCCCCAGGAGCCGGAAAGGGATCCGGAAGAGCCGGCCCCGCCGCCGGAGCCCCTGGCGCCGCCCACGGTCCGCAAGGTTTCCAAGTTTAAGCTGCTCTTTATGCTGGGGCCGATAGTCTTGGGGGCCTTGGCCCTTTTGGTGGGGGTTTATCAGATCTTTTTAAAAAGCGACCCTCAGCCCGCCGACCAGGATCTCCTGATTTTGACCGATCCCTTGGAGCGGGCGCGCGATCCCGAGCCCGGGGAAATGACCTTGGACCGTTTCCGCATGACTTTGGACGGGGCCCAGGATTCGCCTCCCGCCGTGGCGGAAATAGAGTTTATCCTCCATTATCACGACGCCCCGGACGCTTTCGTCATCCAGAACAATTTAATTGAGATTCGGGATATTATCTTCCGGGTGACCAAGGCCCAGAACCAGGCGCTGCTCAACACGCCGTCGATCCGCCGCCAACTGCAGGCCGACCTTTTGAGCACCCTAAACGATCTGCCTCCCCTTAAAGGCGATCAGGAGAGCCAGGTTCTGACTTACGTCCAGATCAGCGTGCTACGGAAAATTTAAGGGAAAGCCCGTGGTCCCCGCCCCGAACTCTTTGGGGATTGCCGGGAAAGATTGGAAGCGCGCCTTTCCGCGCGTTTCTAAAGCGGCGCGCGCTGGGTCCTTGATGGCCAAGGCGGGCTCCAAGGGCCCTTTTGGCGGGCCCCCAAGGGCCCCCCCCACCAGGGCCCCCCCAGGCTCCAGGGGACGCATTGGGTTCCAAGGGACGCGTTCTGGGGCGAGGGAGAAAATAGGTCGGCTCGCGGCGAGGGGAACTCGCGCGCGATGATTTAGCTTTCGTCCCGGCTATCCCGCTTAGGGCGAGTTTGTCTCTGGATGAGCCAATAAGCTTCCTCGCGGGAGAGGCGGGAAGTCTCCGCGGTAGCGCGGGGCGCGTCCGCGCGCGGGAGGAACTGTTTAAGTAAGCGCGCCAAAACTGGATCGTGGCGCGGCCAGCCCGCGCGAGCGGGCCGCGGCTCCCCTCTCGTGGTTCAACCGGCTCAAGCGGTCCGCGCTAACCCCCCACGCTCCCACAGGCCAGCCCCTTGGATTGGCTGAAGCGAGCCTCCGCGCGAGGACCGACCGGAGAGCTCAAGCGACAAGAGTAGCCCCAGCGTGGCGGGCAAAGCGCCGCCCGTGAGCGGATACTTGGGAAAGATAGCGCGACTAGGAATGCGGAACTCCAGCGCCGCGAGGTTGCTTTTTGGCCGATATTGGTCTACTATGATTGAGGGCCGACCGCTTGGAAGCCTGGCTTTGATCCACTGACAAGAGGCGCCCGAAGGAGTTCGCGATGGATTTGACGGTCGAGGACATCAAAAAGATTGTCGAGCCGATAGCCAAAAAGCATGGAGTCGAGCGGGTATGGCTGTTCGGCTCCCGCGCGCGCGGCGACTCCAAGGTGGATAGCGACATAGATCTTCATATAGAAAAAGGAAAAATTCTTGATTACTATGAATTTACCGATTTCTATTTAGAGCTTCAGGAGGCTTTAAAAACAGAGTTGGACATGGTTACGACTGAATCCATATGGGA
>JAISCZ010000155.1 GCA_031265205.1 Deltaproteobacteria bacterium | reverse complement strand
CGCACTAAAAAAGTCAATAAATTTTAGCGAATAGCGTAAAAATGCATGTTTTTATGCAATTTTATCAAAATTCTCATTTTTTCCTATGTGTCTATAATTTTCAACCGGGAATTACGGATTATTATTTTATACTTTATTTCAGCGAAAAGTCAAGAAAAATTTTAACGGCAAGAAGCAATGAATGCTTCAATGGGATTGAAATAAGCCGATGGATGGTTCAGATTGAGGCGCTGTCCAGGTGACCCATTTCATATCGCTTTCGTCGGCAGTCTTGATTCGCGTGATGTCGAAAGGGCTATGGCGGCCAGCGCCAAATCAAGCCTTGCTAAATCGCGATAGATGGCTGTGGACATGATGGAAATCAGCGGTCTCGATGAATTTTTACGGTGATTATGGCGTGTGTTTAATAATTAGTAGCGGTCTCATGGCTTGGTTTGGCTAGCGCTATTTAACGTTGTCTTCATATACGCGATAATCCCGTCGCGTCCTAATCGCCATGTCAACGCCATATTCACTGGATGGGGCAATCGGCAAAGCATAATTTATGCCAAGATTAATTTAAGCGCGGTTCTCAGGGATCCGGCGCTTCCCGGCGGCGTTTTAAAATTATGGAATATTTGGTACAATTGCGGTGTCCGCGCCATTAATATAGACCTTCGACGGTGATTAACATCATGAAAATTCTTAAAAACCTATTCGCGCGCGACCTTGAGCTGGGCCAGGAGGCTACCATACCCCTCTTGGTGGAATCTTGCGTTTTAGGTCAGACGCGCCAGAATTTCCCCTATTTAAACCTCTCCCTGAAGGACAACACCGGCTCCATCGTCGGCAAAGTCTGGGATAACGCCGCGAGCGCCCGCCAAACGCTCGTCGAGGGGCGGGTGGCCGTCTTCCATGGAGTCGTGGGCGACTATCGGGGCGAAAGGCAACTTAAAATAGACAAGATCGTTCCCGTCTCCAAGGGGGATTACGACGAGGCGGACTATAAAACCCAAAGCCCGGTGGACCCGGAGGTCCTGAAGCGGGAACTTTTAAGCCTCGCGGGGAGCGTGAAAGACCCCGATTTTCGGGAAATTACCCTCAAGGTTCTGACGAGTCCCGAAACCCAGGGGTTTTGGACGGCCACGGCGGCCAAAAGGCTCCACCACGCCTATGAAGGGGGACTGGCCGAGCACTCCCTTAACGTGGCCAAGCTTTGCCTGGCGGCCGCCCAGCTCTATCCAGAGGGCTCCATCAACGTTTCTCTCCTTTTAAGCGGGGCCATCCTTCACGATATCGGCAAGATCTGGGAATTTAACGCGGAAGGCGAGCCCGGGGTCTACACGACCACCGGGAAACTTTTGGGGCACCCCTGCCTGGGGGCTTTTTTCGTGGGACAGGCGGCCCGCTCAATTCCCGCTTTTCCCGAGCTCAAGCGGGTCCTTCTGGAGCATATTCTCTTAAGCCATCACGGGGATCCGTCCATGGGCGCCGCCAAGGAGCCCAAGATCGTCGAGGCTGTCATGATCCATCAGATGGACATGCTCGACGCGCGCGTCAACGGGTTTCGCCTTTTTATCGAAAGCGAGCGCGCCAAGGCGGCGGGCCAGCAAGGACTCGATAAAGGCTGGACGAGCTATAACCGCGCCTACGGGACCGATATTTTTGACACGCCCACCTTCGCGGAGGGCCCACCCGAGCCTCTGGCCGTCGCGCCCGCGGCGCGGGAAAGCGCGAAGCCCCAGGCCAGCGCCCCGGAGGAGCCCATCACGGAGGAGCCCATAGACGAGGCGCGGGAATTTCCGGAGCCCGAGGACCCTTTTGATGTCGCGGAATTCCCCGAGCCCGAGGACCCTTTTGACGGCGCGGAATTCCCCGAGCCCGCGCGGATTCCCCCTGACGAGTTTCCCGCCGAGGAGGGTCGCGCCGAAGGCCCCGGCGCCAAAGAGAGCCCCGCGGGCGCTACCGTTTCCCCTGACGCCTCTTTGAACGCGGAGCTTTGGGGAGACATCAAGCCCCTACCTTCCAAGCGCCGGACGCGTAACTCCCCTGGCGCGCCGGCGGAGCCCGCTCCCGTCGCCGCCGCTCCCTCCGAGGAGACTTCCGTAGCCGGCGCGCCCTCCGGGGCGACTCCCAATGAGGCCGCTTCTGCCGAGGAGAGTCCCGAAGCCGTCTCTCCCCCCGAGACGACTTCCGAAGCCGCCGCTCCCACCGAGGAGAGTCCCGAAGCCGTTTCTCCCGCCGAGGCGGCGCCCGATGGAGCCGTCGCTCCCACCGAGGCCGCGGAGAGCCCCGCGGGCGCGCCGCTTTCTTCCGACGGAATTCCCGCCGCGGGCGCGCCCCCCGCCGTCCCCAACGAGGGCGAGCGTCGCGCTAGCGAGACTTTTCCCGCCGACTCCGCCCTTGGGTCGGATAACGCGGAACCGCTGGCGCCCGTATCCCCCGGGGGCGGAATAGGCGCTTCCGAGGAAGGCCCGGCGCCGTCCGACGGCTTGGAGCCCGCTTCCGGCGAGGCCGAGGCGCCCGCCGCGGCTGACGAGAGCCTCGACTCCACTCTGGAGGAGCACAGTCTTTTCTAATGTCTTGGAGTCTATTGGGAGCGGAGAGAGTCAAATATATCCTGGGGGGGATGCTCCGCCGGGAACGCCTCCCCCACGCCATCCTGCTGACGGGGCCCTTGGGGAGCGGCAAGCTCACCATGGCTTTGGATTTAGGCAAAGCGGTCAATTGCCTCGCCCCAGGCCAGGACGGCTCTCCCTGTGGCTCCTGCGACTCCTGCGTCCGGGTTAACTCCAGGGTCCATCCCGATCTCTTCCTTTTGGAACCCCAGGGCCGCTCGCTCGTCCATCCCATCGCCGATATCCGCCGTTACATGCGGGAGATGCTGGTCTATAAGCCCTACGGCTATAAAACCAAGGTCGCCATTATCCGCTGCGCCGAAAGGCTTAAGGAGGAAAACGGGGGGGCTTTGCTCAAAACCCTGGAAGAGCCCACGGACAACACTTTAATAATCCTCACGGCCCCGGATCAGTCCAGCGTCATGGGGACTTTGGTCTCCCGTTGCGTGACTTTAAGGATTCCGCCTCTTTCCCCCGAGACGGCGCGCGCGGAACTTTTAGCCCGCCAAGGGCTCTCCGGCCCCCAGGCCGAACTGACGCTCGCCCTCGCGGGGGGCGCGCTAGGCCAGGCCCTCTCCCTGAACTCCGCCCGCGCCTTCGCGCTCTGGGAAAAAATCGGGGCGATCTTCGGGAGCCCCAAGGGCGCGGCGCGCTTGGAGGCGGCCTCGGCTTTTACCGGGGAGATAGTCGCCGAGATGGAACGCCTCAAAAAGGCCGACCGGGAAAGCGACAAGGCGAGTTCCAAACGCGCGGGCGAGGAGGCTGGCGGGGAAAGCGAGGCGGTCGGGGACGGCGCCGAGGGCGGCGATTTTGAATTTTTAAACCTTCTCTACCGGCTTTTGCGTCTCTTTTTCCGGGACGCGGCGGCCTTGGGCGCGACCGGAAGCGACCGTTTTCTGGCGGGCCCGGCGCCTTCCGCGGACCTTTGGCGTTTCGCGAAAAATTTTCCGCCCCGCGCGTACTCCTTTTACGAAGCCAAAGTCAGCCTCTTGGCCGACAGTATCGCGCGTTACTTCCGCCCCGAATTCGCTTGGGAAAATTTTTGGGTAAGCCTCCTTATCTAAAAGATGGGTGTTATACTGTTCGCGCGGCGAGTTTTTTTTCAGGCTTACGGGGAACGCCAAGGCGTTTGGGGATTATGGAGTCAGAGCGCGACAACAAAGGAAAAGGCCTTCCTTGCCGCGTCAAGGCCTTCGATCGGCCTCGCCGCGGCGGCGCCCGGAGCCCGAAGGACGGAACGCGGGGCGGCGACTATCCCCTCAGGAGGGCCGTTAACGTCAGGGTCCGCTTCGGGGGGCTTATCCAGGCCTTTGACGCGACGGATTTGGACGTGGACATCGGCGTTTTCGTGGTGGCCCGCCACGAGGACGTGACCCGCCTGGGCCTCGTCGTCTCCAAACCCATTATCTTTCCCGCCGATCAGAGCCAGAGGAGCGTGTATCTCCCCTCGGACCGGCGCGTCTTAAGGGTCGCCACCGCCGACGACTTGGCCCGCCAGGCGGAGAATGAGGTTCTGGAAAAAGAGAGCCACGAGTATTGCCAGGCCGCCCGCCAGCGCCTGGGCCTCAACATGAAACTGGTGGCGGTCGAAAAGACCTTTGACAATTATAAGGTCATCTTCTATTACACGGCCGAAGAGCGGGTGGACTTTCGGCAGTTGGTCAAAGATTTGGTGCGGCGACTCCGGACCAGAATAGAGATGCGGCAAATCAGCTTTCGGCACGAGGCCCTCATGCTGGGCGGCATCGGCGTGTGCGGGAGACCTTTTTGCTGCGCGAGCTTTCTGAAAGCTTTTTCCCCGGTTTCCGTGCGCATGGCCAAAGAGCAGAAACTGTCCGGGAACTCCGTGAAAATTTCCGGGGTCTGCGGCAGGCTTATGTGCTGTTTGGGCTTTGAAAACGCCCTGGGCGAGTCGCGTCCCTCGCGCGCGGGCGCGGAGGGCGCCGCGACTTCCATAAGCGATCTTTCTTTGGATCGTAAGGACGCGGGGCGGGAGGCTCGGGAGGATAGCGAGCCTTCGGCCGCGAGCGGGCCCGGGGAGGGCGCGGAAGCGCCGCGGGAAGGCGAGGTTTCGCGCGCGGAAAGCCTCGCCCCCGCGGCTCGCGGGGAGAGCGTCGCGGAGCCCCAACGGGGCGAAGGCGAGAACCCGCCTTCGCCCGAACCCACCGCAAAAGAGGGCGCGGGCGGGGAGGACTAAGGTCAGTCCCCGGAAAAATTGATGGAGAGGATTCGCGCCAGGCGCCAGGCCGCGTCCTCCAGCAAAGGCGCGGCGTCCCGATAGGCCTGGGGAAAGCTCATGGGGTAAGGGAGCATGGTGAGGACTCCCGCCATGCCGCGCTCGTAAAGTTTCTGGTATCCCTGCTCGAGGCTGCCCGCGATGGCGATGGTGGGGATTCCCATCTCCCGACCGGCGTCCGAGACCCCCAAGGGGGCCTTGCCCCACCAGACGGTCTCAAGGTCGGTTTTGCCTTCCCCGGTGACGATAAGGGAAGCGCCCCGGGCTTTGGCCGGGAAGCCGCCGTGGGAGAGGACCACCTCCACCCCTTTTTCAAAGACGGCCCCGGTAAAGAGCATGAGGGCGGCCCCCACGCCCCCGGCGGCCCCGGCGCCCTCGTTGGCGGCCACGTCCCGGCCGGTGAGCCGTTTGGCCACTTCGTGGAACCTTAACAAGGCCTCGTCCAATTCCGGAATCGAAAGGTTGGTGGCCCCTTTTTTGGGGCCGAAGATCTGGCTGGTCCCTTTGGGTCCCACCAGGGGATTTTTCACGGCGCAGGCGACCGTGATGGGGATGTCCCGGAGCCTGGGGTCCATGTTCGCCGCGTCGATTTGGGAAAGCTCCCTTAAACCCTGGGCCCCGGGCGCCACGGGGTCCCCCGCGGCGTCGAGCAGCCTGATCCCCAGGGCCTCGAGCATGCCGGCCCCGGCGTCGTTGGTGGCGCTGCCCCCCAAACCCAAAATCAGTTTTTTGACGCCCTTTTGGAGGGCGAACTGGATTTGCTGGCCGAAGCCGTAAGAGCTGGCCCGGCCGGGGTTGAGGTCCTTGGGGGAGAGTTCCGCGAGGCCGCAGGCGGCGCAAATTTCGATCGCCGCGGTCTCCCCGTCGCCTAAAAGCCCCCAATTGGCTTTGATTTTACGGCCCAAAGGGTCCAGGACCTCATTGGAAAAAAGCGTTCCCCCGGTGAGATAGACCAAAGCGTCCACCGTGCCGATTCCCCCGTCGGAGACGGGAAAGAGGAGGTATTCCGCGTCGGGCCAGACGTTCACGAATCCCCGTTTGATGGCCGTGGCGGCTTGGAGGGCGGTGAGGCTGCTTTTAAAGGAGTCCGGGGCGATAACGATTTTCATAAAAAACCCCTTCTTTTGGCGTCGCGTAAGCCCCGCGCGGGGGAGCCTTTCCGCGCGGGGAAGCGGGGCTATTGCCGCGTGGCGGGAATAATATGGGTTTGGCGTTTAGGAGGCGACCGCGTTTTGGGGCGTTCCTTGGAGAAAAAGCCTTAAGTTGTCAGCGGCGACGGCGATAAGCCGTCGCCGGGTCTCCCGGGGCGCCCAGGCGATATGGGGAGTTATCAGGCAGTTAGGGAGGCCTAAAAGGGGATTGTCCGCGCGGGGGGGCTCGCTGGACAAAACGTCCACGGCGGCGTAGGCGACTTTGCCGCCGCGGAGGGCGAAGGCTAAATCCTCTTCCACCACGAGGCCGCCACGGGCGGCGTTTAGGATAATGACCCCGTCTTTCATGCCGGAAATGGAAGCGCGGTTGATAATCCCCTCTGTCTCGGGCTTGAGGGGGCAATGGAGGGAAATCACGTCCGCGAGGCTTAAGAGTTCGGTAAAATTGACCAGAGGGGCGGCGTTTTCGTCCGCGTTCTTGGGGGGCCGGTCCCCGTTAAAGGCCAAAACGCGCATGCCCAAAGCGGCGGCTATTTGGCCGACCGCCCGCCCGATGGCGCCGTAGCCGATGACGCCAAGGGTTTTGCCGGCCAGCTCGAAGAGGGGGTAGTCCCAGAAGCAGAAATCCGGGCTCCGTTTCCAGGCCCCGTCCCGAATGGCCCCGTCGTGATGGCCGACGCGGTTGGAGATCTCCAGGAGCATGGCCAGCGCGTGCTGGGCGGTGGCCCGCGTCCCGTAAGCGGGGACGTTCGTGACCGTAATTCCGCGGGCGGTGGCGGCGCGGGCGTCCACGACATTGTAACCAGTGGCCAGGACTCCCACGTATTTGAGGCGGGGGGCGTCCCGGAGGGTCGCCTCCTCGATGGGGGTCTTGTTGGTCATAATCAGTTCGGCGTCCCCGATCCGCTCCAAGATTTCCGCGCGCGGGACCCGGGGGTAAACCGTGAACTCGTCCACCAACGAGGACGCCGGCTCCCAACTCAAATCTCCGGGATTGACCGTGTTTCCGTCTAAGATTACGAGCGCGGTCATCTTGGGATTGTTCTCTCCTTTTAATTAAAAAATTTGGGGAAAACGCGCGCGAGCCAAGCGGAAAAAGGCTAAAAGAGCGCCGCGGGAGGCGCCTTGGGGAAATCGCGTCAAGCAAAGATCCTCTCCTCCGCTGGGGGCCGATCCTGCGAACGATGATAAAGGGCGCGAGGAGTCAAGTCAAGAAAACGCGGCGAAAATATCCAATATTTTGGCGTTCGCGCGTTTTTTAACCAAAATGTGGCTATACCCGCTCATCGCGCGACCGCCAAAGGGCTTTTAAAAAGGCGCCTTCGCGCGCGCTCGCCGCCCGTTTCGCCCAGCGCGGAAACGCCGCGGGAAAAAAAGAAGCGCGCGCGCGAAAAGTGGCGGCGCTCGGGGCAATATAAATGAATATATATAGTATAATATATTTTAGAGAGATATATATAATTATAGTATTTTATTTTATATTAACAACATAATATTAATATAAATAAGCATATATGGTTAATTTTTAATTGACGACGCGGGAAGCGCGCAAAGCGGAGCGCGGCTCGCGGCGCCGCGCGGCGAGCCATTTTACGCTACACCATGGCGCGTGGCGAGCTTGAGGGGCGGGGCGCGCGGCGCGGGAACGGACGCCGAGCCAGGTTGGCGAAGCGAGGAGCGCGGCCAAGGATTTTTCCGGGCGCGCTAGCTATATATTTGAATAAAACGCGATAATTGGCGCTTATTTATCGGCGTTCGCGGATATTAATCGGCGCGACGCCTTATTAGGTTTGTAAGTTTTCTTGATCTAAATATTTGGGGGTTGTATATTAGGGAAAATAAAACGTCAGGCTCCCGCGCGCGGGATACGCGCGAGATTTTTTGGGGGGACATTTCCAGGCCCGCCCCTCGGTTGGCGCGTCCGCGCGGGCTGGGGACGCCCTATGGGCCGCCGCGCGGCTCGTTCGCGCGGCGCTCGCCTTAACGTTTCGGAGGCTCATTTTGGCGAATAAAATATTTACTTTCGTAACCGTTTTTTGCTTTGTGGCGACGTTGGCGGCGGTCGCCGCCGCCTCCGACGAAAAGGTCAATAGCGTTGGCGCGCGATTCGTTTTAATTCCCGCGGGGACGTTCATGATGGGCCTTGACAGGGACGCGCGCGGGGTTTTGGGCGACGAAGTCCCAAGACATCGGGTTACTGTCTCGAAAGCCTTTTATTTGGGGAAATACGAGGTGACCCAGGCCGAGTGGCGAAAAGTGATGGGCGAAAATCCCAGTTCTTTCAAGGGAGACGCGAACCCGGTGGAAACGGTTTCCTGGGAGGACGCCCAAGCCTTTATCGAGAAATTAAACCAAATGGAGGGAACAGCCCGTTACCGCTTGCCCACTGAGGCCGAGTGGGAGTACGCGGCCCGCGCCGGGAGCGAGCTTCCGTTTATTTCAGGCGACGACGAGACCGACCTTGGGCGCTTCGCCTGGCACGAGGACAACGCGTTTTATAGCTCCCATCCGGTGGGAGAAAAAGAGCCTAACGCCTGGGGCTTACACGACATGATCGGGAACGTCTGGGAATGGGCGTTTGATTGGCACGGGCGAGACTATTACGCTCAAAGTCCCGAAACGGATCCCCAGGGCCCGCCGGAAGGCGAGAGGCGGATCTGCCGCGGTTGCGCTTGGCTTAGCGGCGTCTTGGCGTGCCGCTTTACGGATCGGCTCGCCAACGAGCCGGATGTCCGGGGCGACTTTTTAGGTTTCCGTTTGGCCTTCGACGTCGAGGAGCGGTAGGGCGACGCGCGAAGTTTTCGCGACTTTAAAGCGGAGCTTTAATTTTGGCGCGCGTCTTTTTTGGCGCGGCTCGCGCCCGCCGCGGAGAGCGCTTTGGCGAGTTAAGCGACATGGAGAAAAGCTCCCGCCACCGCTCGCCCATTGCCGCCTCAGGCGATTTTCCGCGCGGTCCGGGACGGACGGCGCGCGTGTCTCCGGAAACGGCGCGCGGGATTGGGGGCGTTTCGCCTGGCGCGCGAATAATTCCAACGAAATGACTCATCCGGTGGGCGGAAAAGAGCCCAACTCCCGCTGGCCTGTTTGGCGTGATCGGTAACGTTTTGAAATTTACGAGCGATTATCGCGATGAAAATTATGGCCCCTTCGCTTCCGCCTCAAGAGCCCGCGGGACCGGACGACGGCCTCGAGCGGGTTTAGCGCGGACGCTCGTGGCGGGTTGGCGCGAGCGGTCGCCGTAACGCGAAAAGGCGCGGGACGGGCCCAAGGCTACGACGAAGCGGCTCCCGCCTGGCTTATGGCGCGCGAGAAAAGCCTTAAGGCGCGGTCGCGACGAAACCACTCCGCTGACTTAAGCGAGCGGGAGCGCGACGCTCAAGAGGCGAGAGTTCCGGCGTTTTAAACAACGGGTGACCCAGAGCCAGTCGCGAAGCTATTGCCCAGGGGGATCCCAAGAACTCGCGCGTAAAATTGAAAAGGCTCGCTTTAACGCGTTCGCCTTATCCCAAACAATCGCGCTTTATTTAGCGCGCCACAAGGAGAAAACCGTGTCCCTTAGATCTTTTCTTTTCGTTTTGTTGGGTTCTCCGGCTCTCTTAGCCATAGGATCCTTCTGCCACGGCGCCGAGGAAATGACCAACGCTTTCGGCATGGAATTTGTCTTAATCCCGGCGGGATCTTTCGTGATGGGCGTTGACGAGGAATCTTGGTATGGAAGCCAAGATCTTAAGCCCGAGCATAAGGTTGTCATTACCAAACCGTTTTATCTGGGGAAATACGAGGTGACCCAAGCTCAATGGGAAGCGGTCATGGGCGACAATCCCAGCGCGTTTAAGGGAGAGCGTAACCCGGTTGACGGCGTCAGTTGGAACGACGCCCAAGCCTTTATCGCCAAGCTTAACGCCCAGGATGGCGCGCGCCGTTACCGTCTGCCGACGGAGGCTGAATGGGAGTACGTCGCGAAATACGGGAAGAGTTCAATTTCTTTTTACGATCCCGGCGAAATCGGCGAAGACTTGTTGGACTATGATCTTTACGCCTGGTACGGCGAGCTCCCCGACGGCTCGACCCACCCGGTGGGACTCAAAGAGCCCAATCCTTGGGGAGTATACGACATTTTAGGCAACGTTATGGAATGGGTCGGGGACTATTACGGCGAGACCTATTACGCCGAAAGCCCCGAGGCGGATCCCCAAGGCCCGGCCGCGGGCGCCGAGAGGGTAACGCGCGGCGGCTACTGGCGTCTCGCGTACGCCAGTCCCCTCGTAAGATTCATCGCCGCCCCGGACGAGCGCGACGGCGATGAGAAAGGGATTTACGGATTTCGGGTGGCTTTTACGGCCCCCTAACCCGCGGGCCTCCCCGCGCGCGTCAAAAGGAACGGCTCGCGCGCCGTCCCCTTTGGCGCGCGCTTACGGGAATCGTCTTCCCGAAGATTTTGACCAGTGGTCGATGGCGGCCGGCGATGGTTTAACGATCGCCCACGTGGCCGCGATGACGTGCGTTCTTCCGGACAATTTTAACCAGTGGGGCCTCGTCGTGGTCGGGTATGAAGGAATTGGCCTTTCCGTGGCTAATCTCGCTTTAGACGGCGGATTTGAGCGCCAAGAACCGGATGGGGACGAATGGCTCCGCTCGCCTTTAGATGATGTTTTTGAGTATATCGGCCAGCTTGCGAATGAATACGCCGAAAAGCGCGAGGAGAAGGAATAATGGCTTTAATGGATGATTTGGATTCCCACGTCCGCGCGATAGTCCGGGAAGAGGTCACCACTTTTTTAAGGGACGTTTTGCCCGCTGACTCGCCCGCGGCGATGACGACTACCTGACTCCCGCTCAGGTAGCGGAGCGTTACGGAATCACCGTAACTAATCTTGCCCAAAGGCGCGTTTATCGTATTGGGCCCCCTTTTCGCGGATTCGGAAGAAGAATCCTTTATAAAAAGAAGGATATCGAAGAATATATCGAAAAAGGGCGAGTTAGAACGCGGCGGTAATCGCGCCGCGTGGCCTCATTTTTCTAGCGGAGTCCCAAAGAAGGCGTCGCTTGACTCAATCGCCGCCTTCTTTTACGCCTTCGTTAAAGCCTAATTTGTCGACGGCTGTTTTGAATGTTTAAGACGCGTTTCTACGGGGAACGCGCGCCGCGCGGCCTCCGGCGCGAGCCGGCGGGTAAAGCCCGCGCCTTTCCTTATCCCGCGCGCCTTTCGCGTAAGCCGCGTGATCGGCGCCGCGCGCCTTCGCGGCGGGGACGGCGGGAATTTTTTAGCAAGCCCCCGCGCGCGCTTTTATGGGGCCTAAGGCTTCGCGAGGCCTAAGCCTTAAGAGCGGGAAGGGGAAAGGGCGCCCGGGGAGGGCTTTTTTCTTCCTTCGGCGGGGCCTTGGGGGCGTTTTTCTCCCAAACCAACAGAATGGGCGAGGCGATAAAAATCGAGGAATAGGTTCCCACCACGATGCCGATGATGAGGGCCAGGGCGAAATCCTTGTTGACCGGGCCTCCCAGGAAATAGAGGCTGATTAAGGCGAGAATGGTGGTCCCCGAGGTAAGAATGGTCCGGGACAAAGTTTCGTTGATGCTCTTGTTGATGGTGGCGGGATAGTCGAGCCGGGGGTTCCGGGAGACGTTTTCGCGGATGCGGTCAAAGACGATAATGGAGTCGTTTTATGAATAACCGATAATGGTTAAAACCGCCGCCACGAAGGAGAGGGTAATCTCCTTGCCCATGAGGGAAAAGGCCCCCGTGGTGATAATGATATCGTGCAGGAGGGCCAGAATGCCTCCGAGGGCGAAGGAGAACTTCATAAAATAACAGGTGATTACCGTGACGATGAGGGCCGTGATAATGAGGGCGCCCACGCCCACCGCGAAGAGGGACACGAGGTAGATAACGCCCAAGAGAATGGCGCAAAAGAGGAGGGGCGTGCCCCATCTCTTCTCAAAGCGCCCGGAAATATAGATGATGATAATCAGGATCGCGTAAAAAATGGCGTACAGGGCCTTTTGCCTTAAGTCCGCCCCGACCTTGGGTCCCACCATTTCCTGGCGGCGGATCTCCACCTTGTCCGCCCCGTAACGTTCGTTTAAAACGGCGGAGGCCAAAAGGGACAGGTCGCCGTCCGGGGCGTCGCCGGTGGCGTTTAAATTGATGAGATACTCGGTGTCTCCGCTCTGGCCGAAATCCTGAACGCTCGAGACCGCGAAGGGCGACGCGGCGAAAGTCTCCCAGACGCTGTCCGGGGTTACCGCCGGATCGGAAAAGCGCGCCTGAATGAGCAGCCCCCCCTGAAAATCCACCCCCAAGTTAAGGCCCCCGTGGAACGCGATGGAAAGGATGGAGACAAGGATCATAAGCCCCGAAAAGGCGAAGGCGTAATAGCGGTAGCCGATAAAACTAAAATTGGTTCCGGGTCTGATTAATTCCAGGGACATGGCTTTTTCCAGGGTGATGGGCTTGTGGGGGCGAGGCGGCCCCTGGCGGGACCCGCCCGCGCGGGGGCGGGTCCAACCCAAAAAGGGGTTTGAGGCGCGCGCCGCGCTCTAGATGCTCACCCTTTGGGGCTTGAATTTGACGAGGGCGAGGTCAAACATCCAGCGGGAGGCGAAGATGGCGGTGAACATGGAGGAGATAATGCCGATGATTAGGGTGACCGCGAAACCCCGGATAGGCCCGGTGCCGAACTGATAGAGGACCATGGCCGCCAAGACGGTCGTGATGTTGGCGTCGAAGATGGTCCAGAAGGCTCGGTCAAAGCCGGCGGAGACGGCCCCGATGGGATGGCGGTTGAGGCGGACCTCCTCGCGGATGCGCTCAAAGATGAGCACGTTCGCGTCCACGGACATGGCGAAGGTCAGAACCAGCCCGAAGATGCCCGGGAGCGTCAGGGTGGCCCCCAGATAGGCCAGGGCCCCCATGATCAGCGGAAAATTCAGTAAAAGGGCGATATTCGCCACCAAGCCGGACCAGCGGTAATAGAACAGGAGGAAGAGCAGAATGAGGCCGATGCCCACGAGGCCCGCGACCACGCCTTGGTGGATGGAGTCCTGGCCCAGGGAGGGGCCCACGGTCCTTTGCTCCAAGATGGTGACGGGGGCCGGGAGAGCCCCGGCCCGCAGGACCACGGCCAGCATCCGCGCCTCTTCCATGGTGAAGGAGCCTTCGATGTAGGCTTCCCCGTCGGGGATGCGGGAGCGGATGGTGGGGGCGCTGTAGACCAAGTCGTCCAAAACGATGGCGAGCCGCCGCTGCAGGTAGCGCTCGGTTATGTCCGCGAATTCCCGGGCGCCCCGGCCGTCAAAGCGGACGCTCACCCGGGAGTCGCCCAAGTCCCCGCGGTAGGCCCGCGCGTCCACCAAGGTTTCCCCGGTCATGAGGGTCTGTTTCCGCAAAAGGATGGGGGTCTGATACTCGCGCCCCGTGGCGCGGTCGAACTGTTTTTCGTAATAGACCTGGGTTCCCGGGGGGGCCCCGGTCCTTAAGGCCTCTTCCGCGGTCTTGGGGCCGTTGTCCACCAGCTTGAATTCCAGAACCGCCGTTTTGCCGATGAGCTCCACGGCCTGGGCGGGATCGTTAAAGCCCGGAAGTTGGATGAGGACGCGGTCCTCCCCCTGGGGACGGATATCCGGCTCGGCCACCCCGAAGATGTCCACCCGGTTGCGGATGGTTTCGAGGGCCTGGCGCGAGGTCAGGTCTTTGATCTGGGCGATTTCGTCGGCGGTGAGGGTCAGCAGGAGGGAAGAGTCGGTGGAGCCCAAGATCTCCAAATTGGGGAAATATCTCTCCAAGAGGGCGACCGTCGCGTCTTTCTGGGTGGGATCGCCCAGGCGCGCGCTGATTTCCAGGGAATTTTCGTTTTCCAGCGAGACCCCGGGGATCTTCTGTTCCGCGAGGCGACGGCGCAGCTCGTCCGTTATCCTACGGGCGGCGTTTTGGACGGCCACGTCCAGGTCCACCTCCATCACGAGGTAGATGCCGCCTTTGAGGTCCAGGCCCAGATTCACCGTTTTGGAGGGCAGAATTCGCCTTAAAAGGGAAGGGTTTTCCCCCGGGTCGGGCAGGAAGGTGGGAAGCGTCGCGTAAACGCCGAGGAGGAGCGCCAAGGCGAGGAAGACGCCCCGCCAGGTCAGAGAGGGGTTCATAGAAAAAAACTTTTTAAGGGATAAGGCCCCTTCCGGGGGTGGGAGGGGTATTTGGACTAAGGCTTAAAGTCCCCTTAAAGAAACGGCGAAGGGCGTTTGGGGGGGGCGGGGCTACTGGGCCGAGCCTGGCGCGGGCGGGGAAGGGGAGGAGCTGTCCGTAGGCAAGGTCTCTCCGCTTTTGACCACCCCGGCCACCGCGCCGCGGGCGATCTTAACCCTTATTTCCGGGGCGATACGGAGCGTGATCTCGCGCGCGTCGACCGCGGTCACGATCCCCAAAAGGCCGCCCGAGGTCTGGATCCGGTCCCCCTTCTTGATGGCGTCGAGCATGGACTGGCGCTCGCGCTGCTGCTTTTTCTGGGGCCGCAGCATCAGGAAATAGAAGATGAGGATAAAGCCGACGATAAAGATAATGAGTTGCGCTCCGCCGCCTCCTCCGGACTGGGCGCCCTCTCCGGAGGCTTGGGGGGAGGCGGCCAGGGCCTGGGCGGCGCTAAGGGCGAGCTGAGTTAACATCAATATTTCTCCAAAAAAATAGAGGGGGGCGGAGGGCCTCGCGGCCCTTCGCCGCGGAAGGCGAAAGTTTTTGGGGTTAGGGGGGCGCCCCCGCGCGGGCGAGCGCGGGCGGCTCTTGGGTTGGGGCGGCCGCAAAGGGGCTTGAGGCCTCCTATCTTTGGGTCAGCGCCTCGTATAACTCTTTATAATAGCACGGGAACTCGCCTTTAAGCAAACTTTCGCGCGCCCCATGGACGATGGAGAGGTAGAAGGAGAGGTTGTGGATCGTGGCGAGCCGTGGGAAGAGGGGCTCCCGGTTACGGTGGAGGTGCCTTAAATAGGCCCGTGAAAAAGTCCGGCAGCAGTAGCAGGGGCAATTGGGGTCCACGGGCCCGGAATCGTCCCTATGGCGGGAATTGTCGATATTGATCTTGCCCCGCGCGGTGAAGAGTTGGCCGTTGCGCGCGTTGCGGGAGGGCATGACGCAGTCGAAGAGGTCCGCGCCCATTTTAATCCCTTCCAGGAGATCGAGGGGGGTCCCCAGGCCCATGAGATAGCGCGGTTTCAACTCCGGGAGACCCAAAAAGGAGGCCGCGATGGCCTCGCGCCGCGCCGCGGGCGGCTCCCCCAAGGCCAGGCCCCCCGCCGCGTAGCCCGGGAAATCCAAGGAGGCTAAGGCTTGGGCGGATTCCGTCCTCAGCTTGGGGTAAAAGCTCCCCTGGGCTATCCCGAAGAGGAGGCCCGGCCCCCGCTCGTCCCAGCTCGCCCGCGAGCGCTCCGCCCACTTAAAGGTGAGATCCATGGATATTTGGGCCTCGCGCTCGGTCGCGGGGTAAGGGGTGCACTCGTCGAGACACATCATAATGTCGGAGCCGAGCGCGGTCTGGGCCTCCACGGCTTTTTCCGGGGAGAGGAAGAACTTGGAGCCGTCGTAGACGGAGGCGAAGCGGATCCCTTCCGGGGACATTTGGCGCGTGTCCCTGAGGGAGTAGACCTGGTAGCCCCCGCTGTCCGTGAGGACGGGCCCGTCCCAGCCCATGAAGCGCTGGACGCCGCCTAAGGAGCGGATGAGTTCGGCGCCGGGGCGCAGCGCCAGGTGATAGGTGTTGGCGAGGACTATCTGGGCCCCGACGGCCCTTAAGTCGTCCGGGCCGACGGCCTTGACCGAGGCCCGGGTGCCCACGGGCATAAAGGTGGGGGTGAGGACGGGGCCGCGCGCGGTTTGGAGGACTCCGGCCCGGGCCGCCGAGGCCGGGTCCGTCGCGACGATAGCGAAGGGGTTGGGGGACAAGGCTGGAGTTTCTCCTAGAATTCGCGAGGGGGGGCCTTGGAGCGCGGCGAGGCGCGCGTTAAAGGGCCGCGCGCGAGGGACGGTTAATGTTTCTGGACGATGGCGATCCCCATCAGGCTGAAGGCGAGGCCGACAAAGGTGGAGGCTTCCAGGGCCTCGCCGTGGATCCAGGCCCCGGCGAGGACGCCGAAAAAGGGCACGAGGGAAATGAAGATGGCGGCTTTGTGCGGCCCGAGGACGAGAATGCCTTTGAAGAAAAAGGTAAAGCCCAGAGCCGAGCCGAATATTCCCAGAAAAGCCAGGGAGAGCCACGTCGCGGCGGAATAGCCGTTCCAAGCCTCGGAGAGCTCGCCGGAGGCGAGGAGCGGAGGCAGGAGCGCGGCGATGGCGAAGAGAGTGGACCAGGCGTTGGCCGCCAGCGGGGTCAGGCGCCCCATGAGGAGCTTGCCGATCAGGGAATAAGCCGACCAGCTGGCCACGCAGCCAAGCATAAAGAGGTCGCCTAAGTTAAAACGGCCGTCGAGGAGGGCGCCGGGATCCCCCGCGGAAACGACGATAAGGGTTCCCAAAAGGGCCAAGGACACCCCCGCGAGGCGCGCCAGGGTGATTTTTTCGCGGAAAAAGAGGGCGGAGCCCAGATAGATGAAGACCGGGTTGATCGTGACGATGACCGCTCCCCGGCCCGCGCCGGTGAGGGCGAGACCCTTCACGAAGAAAAAATTGTACAGAGCCAGGCCCGTCAGGCCCGAGAGAAAGAGCAGGCCCCAGGTGGAAGGCCTGTAGGCCTTGGGCGCGAGGCTTTTTTGGGTCAGGCGGAGCTGGGGGACGAGAATGAGGGCCGCCAGGACGAAGCGCCAGAAAGCCGCCGCCAGCGGCGCGGCCTCCCTCGCCGCGAGCTTGCCGGCGGCGAAGGTACCGCCCCAGATCATGGCGGTGAGGGTTAAGAGGGCCGCGATGGCGAGCTGGCCGCCTCCGCCGCGGGAGAGGGGGGAGTTCACCGTCTCAGGTGGCCTTCGCCGATGACTATGAATTTGCGGGTGGTGAGTTCCTTGAGGCCCATGGGGCCGTAGGCGTGGAGTTTGTCGGTGGAGATCCCTATTTCCGCCCCCAGGCCCAGGCAGGCGCCGTCGTTGAGGCGGGTGGAGGCGTTGGCCAAGACGCAGCCGGCGTCCACTTCCCGCAGAAAGCGCGCGGCCGCCGCCTGGTCCGCGGTCACGATGGCCTCGGTGTGCCGGGAGCCGTGGGCGCGGATGAAGGCGAGGGCCTCGTCTAAATCCTCCACGATCTCCGCGGCCAGGGTCAGGGAGAGAAACTCGCGGCCGAAATCGTCCGCCGCCGCTTCTTCCGTCCCCTCCAGCGAGTCCTTGATTAAGGGGTAAGCCTTAGGGCCCGCTTTGACCCGGACGCCGCGGCGAGGAAATTCCTCGGCCAAGAGGGCGAAGAGGGCCGGGGCGACCGCGCGGTGGGCCAAAAGGCACTCCAAGGCGTTGCAGGTCCCGGGCCGGTCGGCCTTGGAGTTGACGATAAGTTTGACCGCCATGTCCAGATCGGCCCGCTCGTCCACGTAGAGGTGGCAGACTCCCCGGTAATGCTTGAGGACGGGGACGCGGCTGTTTTCCGCGACAAAGCGGATGAGGCCCTCGCCGCCCCGGGGGATGACGAGATCGATCTGTCCCTCGAGGGCCAAGAGCTCTTTGAGCTCGCCCCGACCCAAATCGGCGAGCACCGTCGCGGCCTCCGGGGGGAGGGCGGCCAGGTCGAGGGCCCTGGAGATAATTTGGCCGATGACCCGGGAGCTTTCCTTGGCCTCTTTGCCGGGCTTGACGATAATGCCGTTGCCGCTCTTGAGGGCGACGCCCGCGGCCTCGAGGGCGGCCCCGGGCCGCGCCTCGCAGATAAAGAGGATGAGCCCCAAAGGAACGCGCGCGCGCCCCACCATAAGGCCGTCGGGGCGCCGTTTCATGTCCTCGATGGCCCCTAAGGGATCCTCGAGGCGGCTGACGCCGATGAGGCCCTGGCCCAGTTCGTCGATTCTTTGGGGGTTGAGGGCTAGGCGGTCGACGAGGGCCGGGCTTAAGCCCTGGGCCTCGGCGTTCGCGACGTCCGCCAGGTTCGCCTCCAGAAGGGCGCGGCTTTCTTTTTCCAGAAGGCCCGCCAGTTCCCAGAGAAAAAGGTCGCGGCTGGGACCGGAACTCGCGGCGAGGGGCGCCAAGGCCTTTTGGGCCTTGGCGACTTGGGTGAGCGGGGTCATATAAACTCCAAAAAAGGGCGCGGCGAAAAGCCGGGGCCCGGGGGCGCGCTCGCGCCGCGACGCGCTGGGCGCCCTCGCCTTATGGGCTAGGACCCCGCGCCATCCCACAGAATAATCTGGGGCGAAACCATGGGCTTGCGGTTGATGGAATTGCGGAAGACGCCCCGGATCTCGCTCTTGAGGCGCTCGGTCAAAACCTCGGGGGGATGGTCCTCCGGGTCGGGAACCCGGCCCAGCTCGGCCCATTCCGCGGCGAAATCGCGGGCCACGCGCGCGGCCACTTCCTCGGCCTCGCGGGCGAGATCCGTTTCGGCGGCGTACTGGACCCCCATGACGGTTACCTTGGGGGGCGCGATGAGCTTTAAGGTCTCGCGCTCGAGGGCCAGGCTCGCGATGACGAGCCCGAATTCGGCCATCTTGCGGCGGACCCTTAAAACGGGGTCGTCGGGGGTCCCCAGGCGGTTGCCCTCCACGAGCTTGCGGCCCGTCGGCGCCTTTTCCTGGAACTCCACCCGCTTGTCGGCGAAAAGGGAGATCCTCTGGCCGTTGCGCGAAACGATCACCCTGTCCCGCGGGAGCCCGTGGTCCACGGCCAAGAGGGCGTGGTTGTTGAGCTGCCGCAGCTCCCCGTGCACGGGGACGAGGTAGTGGGGCTTGACGAGGGAGAGCATGAGGCGCAGCTCCTCGGCGTGGGCGTGGCCCGAGGCGTGCACCAGGTTGGAGCGGGGCTCGAAAATTTCGGCCCCCAGCTGCTGGAAGAGGTTGATGAGGGTGTTGACGGCGGTCTCGTTGCCGGGAATGGCCCGCGCGGAAAAAATAATGGTGTCCCCTGATTGGACCACCACCTTGCGGTGTTCCCCCGCGGCCATGCGGGCGAGGGCCGAGAGGGGCTCGCCCTGGCTCCCGGTGACCACGATGACGAGTTCGCGGTCGTCGAGGAAGCTCGCGTCGTCAAAACTGATTTCCGCCCCCGGCCCCAGTTCCAGGTAGCCCAGCTCCTGGGCCAGGCGCACGTTGCCGATCATGGAGCGCCCGTCAAAGACCAGGCGCCTATCCGCTTTTTCCGCGGCCTGGGCTATTTCCCGGATGCGGGCGAGGCTCGAGGCGAAACAGGCCAGAATCACCCGGCCCGTCGCTTTTTGGAAGATTTCGGAAAGGGAGGCGCCCACCGCCTTTTCGCTGACGGAGTGGCCCAAGGCGTCGCTGTTGGTGGAGTCCGAGAGGAGCGCCAGGACCCCTTTCTCGCCGATTTCCGCGAACTTGAAGAGGTCGAGCTGGTCGGCGGGGGGAGCGCTTAAGTCCATCTTGAAGTCCCCCGTGTGGACGATAACCCCGGCGGGGGTCCCGATGGCGAGCCCCACGGCGTCGAGGATGCTGTGGCTCACGGAGAGGAACTCCAGGTCAAAGGGCCCCAGGGAGCGGCGGTCCCGGGGCTTGATCTCCTGGAGGGAACCGTGGGCTATCCGCTGCTCCGCGAGCCTTTCCCGGGCCATGGCCAAAGTCAGGCGGGTCGCGAGCACGGGGACCTTGGGGCAATCCTTGAGGAGGTAGGGCAGAGCCCCGATATGGTCCTCGTGGCCGTGGGTTAAAACCACGCCCACGATGTTCTGGGCGCGTTCCCGGAGGAAGGCGAAGTCCGGGATAATGAGTTCCACCCCGGGCTGGGCGGGGCCGGGAAACATCAGCCCCGCGTCAATGACGAGGATGGAGTTCCCGTGGATGACGGCCATGCAGTTGAGGCCGATTTCCCCTAAGCCTCCCAATGGGAGGAGGTCCACCCGCGGCTCCCGCCGCGCGCCGGGAGGCGTTCCGCTGGATTCCGATTGTCGCGTCGCGTCCGCCAAAAGAGTTAAAAACGGTTCAGGGACGAGAAATCCAGGCGGTTCACGCAGAGGGAAAGGGCCTGGCTGAGACTCTCGTCGCCGCCCATGTCGCCGATGAGCTTAAACTTGCTGCTGTCCGCCTCCGCCCAGGAGCGGGTCACGAGATCCAGGCCGGGGCGGTCCACCACGGACTCGAGGCGCACGTGGGCGATTACGTCGGAGCCGCGCGCGTCGACCACGAAGTCGGCGATATTGATGGTGATCCGGCACTTGGCGTTGGCGTTGGTGGTCTCCGCGTTAATCCCCAAAAGCCTTAAGCGCTCTTTGACGGCCTCAAAGACCACCCCTTCCACGGTGAGGAGGCTGCGGGCCACGACCTGGCCCGTGGGGAGGGTCACGGAGAGGTCCATGACCCCGTTCTGGCTGCCTTTGAAGAGGTCCTTGCCCAAGGCCTCGGGGCCGACGAGGCTCCGATTGGCGCGGGCGTCCGCGACGACCAGCATCACGGTCCCGGGCGTCAGGGTCGCGCCCTGGGCCAGGGGGGCGAAAGTGGCGACCAGCCTGTTGGGCCCGCCGAAGGAGCAGGAGGCGAGCCAGAGGAGGGGCAAAAAAAGGGAGAGCGCGAGATGGCGGCGGGGCATGGGGCTTTTCTCCTTGGAGACGGAACGGGGAAAAAGGGGGCCAAGGAAGCGGGCGGGAAACGGGGAAAGCGGCGGCGACCCAAAAGATTTATCTTACCCTAAAAAGGGCCCCGCCGGAAGAGGGGCGTTGGGGAATTTTGGGAAGGGCGCTTAAAGGTCGGGGCGCTCCAGGAAAAAACGCAGGAGGGGGGCGAGCATCAGGGCGTGGCGGATTTCCCCGGAAAGGGTTTTGGCGCGCAGAGCCGGCAAGTCCACGAGTCTTACCGCGGTTTCCTCGTTTTCGTCAAAACGCGTGGGACCGCTAAGGACCGCACCTTGGGCGACAAAGGTCATGACGGCGTTCCCGAAGAGGGCGGGGTTGGGGTTGAGGCTTAAGAAAAGCGAAAAGGCGGGGGCGGAATAGCCGGTTTCCTCCAAAAGCTCGCGGCGGGCCGCGTCCTTTGGGTCTTCGCCCGGGTCCACGGCGCCTCCCGGCAGCTCGAGGGAAAAGCTTTGGGACCCGAAACGGTACTGACTGACCAGGACCGCGCGCTCGTCGGGGGTAATGGCGAGAACGTTGACCCATGAGGGGGCGTCGAGGACCGTAAAGTCCTTGGGCCGCCCGTCCTTGGGGGAGACGAGGGTCCGCGCGAGGACCTTCAGGACCGGGGTCTGGCAAACGGTCCTGTCGGAGACCAGGGCCCAGGGTTTGAGATTGGCGGGGTCGCTCACGCTGGGGGGCCTATCCTCACCGTCTTGTGGCGTTTTTTGCCGGCCCGCAAAGTCGCCTCGCCGCTCGCGAGCCAGGGGGAACCGAGGGCGGATTGCTTTTCGGAGGAGGGATCCACGGGTTGGTCGTTGATATAGGCCCCTCCCTGGCGGATGAGGCGCCGCGCCTCCCCCTTGGAGGAGCAGAGCCCCGCGAGGACAAAGAGGGCCGCCAGATCCGCGCCCTCCAGATCCCCTGGGGCGATGGTCTCCGCGGGTAGGGCGCCGTCCGCCCGCGCGGGGGAGATATCCATAATCGCCGAGGAGGATCTGACTTTCCCCTCGGGATCCGCGGGCCCGAAGGCCTGGAGCGAGGCCGCGAAGGCTTTTTGGGCCGCCTCCGCCCCGTGGCAGATCCTCGTCGCCTCAAAGGCCAAAATTTCCTTGGCGCGGTTGACGAGGCGCCCTTCCAGGGTGGAGAGGTAGCGGCATTCCTCTAAGGGGAGAAAGGTAAAAAGGGAGAGGAGCCGGCTCGTCTCCTGATCGTCCACGTCCCGCCAGAACTGGTAAAAATCGTAGACCGAGGTCCGCTCCGGCGAGAGCCAGACCGCCCCGGCGTTGGTTTTCCCGAATTTTTCCCCGGTGCGGGGATCTAAGAGGAGGGGCATGGTGACCCCGTAGGCGGCGCCCCCGGTCTCCCGGCGGATGAGCTCGACGCCGGCCACGATATTGCCCCACTGGTCCTGGCCCCCCATTTGGACCTTGTTTCCTTCCCTCCGGTAGAGCGTCAGGAAATCGTAGGCCTGCATGATCATGTAATTGAATTCCAGAAAAGAGAGGCCGGTCTCCAGGCGGGATTTGTAGCTCTCCGCGGTCAGCATGCGGTTGACGGAAAAATGCCGCCCGATGTCCCGGATAAAGGAGACGTAATTTAAGGGGGCGAGCCACTCCGCGTTGTCCAGGACAAGGCCCCGGCCCGGGGAAAGGTCGATAAAGCGCCGCAGTTGGGGCTCTATGCCCTTGGCGTTAAAGGCGATGGAGTCCAGATCGAGAACCCGTCGCGCGTCCTTGCGCCCGCTGGGGTCCCCCACCATGGAGGTCCCTCCGCCCAGAAGGGCGATGGGCCGGTGCCCCGTTCGGGAGATCCAGCTCAAAGCCATGAGCGGCAACAGGTGCCCCACGTGGAGGGAATCGGCCGTCGCGTCGAAGCCGATATAGACGGTGACCTCTTCCTTCGCGAAGAGGCGCGCGAGGCCTTCCTCGTCGGTGACCTGATAGTTGAAGCCCCTCTCCTGGAGAATTTGGTAGGCGTTTTGGCGAGTCAAGGGGCGGGGCTTCTTTCGGGGGTAAAAATCGGGGCGCGCGGCCCCGTCGCGCCAATCATAGGCCTTCGGCCGCCGAAAAGCAAAAGGCGCGCGGGGCTCGCGGAATCCTGAGGGCTAGGGACCAAAGGGAGCGTTCGCGCGAATTATTTTTTTTAAGGCGCGTCATTTAAGCGCTGGCGCGAAAAGGGCCGCCGCGGCCGCGCTGGGGCGGCGGCGCGCGGGGGCGGCGTCGCGCGGGGCGAGAGGCGGAAGGCTCACTGCCGCGAGGGCGTGGGCGAGTCCTCGTCGTCGCTCTTCGCGGAGCAGAAACCCTCGATTTCGCATTCCGCGCAGCTGACGCACTCCTCCAAGTCGTAGGTGGAAGTGGAGCAGGCGAAAAAACTGCCGCAGGTTTCGCAGTCGCCGCAGTCCGAGCTGTCTTCGTTCCCGAACTCGGGATTTTCGTCCACGAGGCGCGTGAATTTTTGGAGGTCAGCCATGGAATGTTGGTATTTGCCCAAGAAGGGCGGCGTTTTCCAAGGGAGGGCTTCGCCGCGCGGTCCTTGGATGGGTTCCAGAAGTTGGGCGACGAGGGTCGGGTTAGGGGCGCGGGCGTAGGCCCAGAACTCTTCCTCGAAGAGCTTTTTTTCCTTCGCGCGGGAGGGGCTCAGATAGAGGGACCTGTTTAAAAGGCTCAGGCTCTCGCCCCGCGCGGAAAGCATCGCGGGGGCGTGGTAAGCCCAGTTCAAAAAAGCCAAGGCGTCGGGGACGGAGCGCCAGGCTTGGGCGCCCAGGAACTCGACGCAGTAAAGCCCGGCCTCGGCGCAGAGCCCCGCGGCGCGGGGAAAGCCCCAGGCCTTGAGCGACAAAGGACTGCGGCCTAAGAGGAGTTCCGCGACGAAGGGGTCGGAGAGGATCGCCTGGCGGAGCCTTTCCATGGCCAAGGAATGTTCCCCGCGCGCGAAGCGGTAGAGGGCCTGGCCGTAGAGGGCGAGGGGTTCCGCGCGCGCGGGGTCGGAGCGGAAATAGTCGGCCTCCATTTCCGCTTGCCCGGCGAGCAGGCTGGCGTTCGCCAAAGTTTCGAGCGAGCCGTGACGGTTGAGTTTGTCCCAGCGGTCGTGGTCCCGGGCGAGCGTTCGGATCGCGCCGAAATCGCCGAGGGCGACGCGGCAGCGGAGGAGAGCGTAGTGGCAGGCCAGAAAGATAACGGTGGGAGGGTCGAGGGCGTCGAGCTCGCCCTGGAAGTCGGGAGGGACGAGGCGGATAATGGGGGAGAGGGTCTCGTCGAGCGCGCTGGCCAGGGCCTGGCGCTCTCCCCTCTGGCGCCAAAGCGCCGACAGCGCGAAGGCGGCGTAAATATTGTCCGGATCCTTTTCGAGGTCGCGCTCGCGTTCCAGGGCGAGTTTCTCCCCGCTGATCTCCCCGGAATGAAGCTTGGAGTTCCCAGCGAGGTATTTTTCCTCGAAGCGGCGCCATTTGCGGGGGTCGCTTGGGATAAAACGGCCCTTGGGGTGGGCGCCTCGGGTTATTTTGAAATTGAAAGGCACGCGTTCGCCTCGCGGGCCCGCTCCGGCGCGTCTCCCCCTGGCGGGCGGGGAGCGGCGCGATGGCGGGGACGGTCTTTTTTTAAAGGATTCGCGCGCTCCCCAAGGAGGGCGCGAAAAAGGGAAGGGCGACCCTGGGGAAAAGGGCCGTGGCTTCGCCTCTTTGGGGAAAATATTTTTCCCTGTATAGGCTTTTAGGGCTCGGAAAAGCAAGCGCGGCGCGGGAGGGGGCCGCTGGGGGGAAAAGCCCCGCGGGCCGCGCGGCCCCAAGGCAATTAATAAAATAAATCGCTCGAATTTACAAGTATTTATTTTCTAAGAATGGCAATTTAGGGTTATTTTATTTAAATTAGTAAAATAATATTATTTATTGCCAAAAGCTCCAACCTTGGGGGCCGGGTCCCTGGGGGGCCTGGGGGGAAAACTCTTGTTTTAGGCGCGCGAAAAACGTAAGATAGGCGTTTTTCGGGGCGTGGCGCAGCCTGGTTAGCGCGACTGCTTTGGGAGCAGTAGGACGGAGGTTCAAATCCTCTCGCCCCGACCACATATAGGGGATATCCCATATATAGAGGTTTTTACGAAAAAAATATCATTATTTAGTGGAGAACCAAGCTCTCACACGAGTATTTTTTTTCGTTTTGGTAGTCTAACTGGTAGTCTTTAAAGGAGACTACCAAAAATGAGTTTAACGGAGCATTTTATTAAAGGTTTGGCTCCTCCGACCACTCTGCGAAAGCGTTTTCCACAAAGAGGCCGCTCGTCCCGGGCCCTGGGGCTGTCGCGCTTCTTCGCGTCTCCCCTTATTCCGGCGAGGGCCTCGCCACCGCCTCGCTCTTCCCTCGATTGAGTCCCTTTAAAAGAAGGAAACGCGCCCTATGCGAAGGACTTTTATGCTTACCACCGCGCTTTTGAGTTTTCTTTTGACCCTCGCGCTGGGCGCTTTCGCCCTTTTCCGCCCGGCGCCCCTGCTCGCCCAGGAAACGCCCGCCCCCGAGGCCCGGCCCATCGCGGTCATCGACACCACCCTCGGGGTCATGGAGGCGGAACTCTATACGGACCTGGCGCCGCTCACCGCCGGGAACTTCATTAAACTGGCCGAGAGCAAGTTTTACGACGGCACTATCTTTCACCGGGTGATTGACCAATTCATGATCCAGGGCGGCGACCCCAAAGGCACGGGAACCGGCGGGCCGGGCTACCAAATCAAGGACGAGTTCGGGCCGGGCCTCTCCCACGAAGGACCGGGCGTGCTTTCCATGGCCAACAGCGGCCCTGACACCGGCGGCTCCCAGTTTTTCATCACCCTCGTCCCCACCCCCTGGCTGAACGGCAAACACGCCATTTTCGGCAAAGTCGTCAGGGGCCTGGACGTTCTGCGGGCGATCGGGAAAACCCCCACGGACTCCGGCGACCGGCCCTTGGAGGAAGTGAAAATCAATTCCATCGCTATTAAGAGAGCGGAAGCCGATACTCCTCCCCCGAGCGCCGAATAGCCTTCCCCTATAGGGCGAAAGGGGTTTTTCCGCGCCTTAAGTTTCCTCTTTTCGCTCGCGCCAGACAAAAAAAGCTTTTTCCCAAGCCCCCCTCGCGAGGGGATTGGGAAGAAGCTTTTTTGGGTTGGGGAAGGCGGGCGGGGCCCTTAGGGCGCGGCCTTTTCCGCGGCGGGAAGCGTCTCGTTCATGCTCCCCGTCCGGTAGCCTAAGACGTCAAAGGCCGTAAAGGAAAAGCCTAAGGCCTTAAACTCGGCCCCGATGAGCGCGCGCCTTTGGGGATCCAGGAGCAGGGGAAAACTCTCCTCTCCCGTTTCCACCCGGGCGAGCTTGCCGCCCTCGTGGAGGCGCACCCGGACCTGCCGGAAGCCCAAGGCGAGGAGGCGCTCCTCGGCCCGGTCGAGGCGGGAGAGATTCTCCGCGGTGATTTCCTCCCCGTAGGGGAAGCGGGAGGCGAGGCAGGCGAAGGAGGGCTTGTCCCAGGTGGGAAGGCCCATTTCCTTGGAGAGGAAGCGGATTTCCGCCTTGAGGAGCCCGACTTCCCTTAAGGGGCTTTGGACCTTCAGCTCGGCGACGGCCAAGAGCCCCGGTCGGTAGTCGCCCTCGTCGTCCTTGTTGGAGGCCTCCAGGACGGCGGCGATTCCCCGTTCCCCCGCGGCGCGGGCGATCTCGCCGAAAAGAGATTTCTTGCAGAGATAGCAGCGGTTGGGGGGATTGCGGCTAAAGCCCGGAAGCTTGAGTTCCTCGCCGTCCACGATGACGTGCGCGGCGCCCAGTTCGCGCGCGAGCTCGCGGGCGGCCTTCAGTTCCCGCTCGGGAAAAGAGAGGGAGGCGCCGGTCACCGCCAGGGCGCCCGGGCCCAGTTCCGCGCGGGCGACCGCGAGGAGGAAGGTGGAGTCCACCCCCCCGGAAAAGGCCACGGCGACTTTCCCCAGCGCGCGGAGGCGGGCGCGGAGCGCGGCTAGTTTGGCGCGCGCGGCGTCTTTCTCCGGTTCCGTAAATTGGTTTTCCATAGCTCTCCTTAGGGCGGGGTTTTAAGGGATCGCGCGGAGAGGATCCGGCCGCCGCCCAGGACCAGGTCCCCCTCGTAGAAGACCGCGATTTGACCGGGGGCGGGGGCCCTTTGGGGCCGGTCAAAAGAAACGATGGCCCGCGAGTCGCCCAAAGGGGCGATGACCGCGGGGGTCTCCTTCTGGCGGTAACGGATTTTGGCCATGACCCGCCGGGGCCCCTCCAGGGCGGGAATAGCCCCGAAGCTTAAATCCCCCACCACTATCGCGGGGGAAGAGAGTAGCTCGCGGGGGCCGACGGTCACGGAGTTGTCGCGGGGGTTGAGGCGCAAAACGTAGCTGGGCTTGGGCCCCAGGGCGCCCAAGCCTTTGCGTTGGCCGATTGTATAACGAAAAAGCCCCCGATGTCTCCCCAGGACCTTGCCGGCGGAGTCGACCACGTCCCCCGGGGGCGGGGGGTTGTCCCAGTAGTTTTCCAGGAAGGCCCCGTAGTCGCCGTCCGGGACGAAACAGATGTCCTGGCTGTCGGGCTTCTGGGCGTTGGGGAAACCCGCCTCCTGGGCCAGGGCCCTGGTTTCGCCCTTGCTGAGGTCCCCCAGAGGGAAGAGCGTCCGGGAGAGCTCTTCCTGGGTGAGGCCGTAGAGGACGTAGCTTTGGTCCTTGGCGGGGTCGCGGGCCTTTAAAAGGGCGAGCCTGCCGCTCTGGGGGTCGTGGGCGACGCGCGCGTAGTGGCCCGTCGCGAGATAGTCCTGGCCCAGGACGCTGGCCCTCTCCCAGAGGTCCTGGAATTTAAGGGTCCGGTTGCAGTCGACGCAGGGATTGGGGGTCAGCCCTTCGCGGTACGCGCGCGCGAAGGGGCGGATGACTTTTTCCCGGAAGAGGAGGGTAAAGTTGAAGACCAAAAAATCAATATCGAGGCTGGTGGCCACCCGGCGGGCGTCCTCGACGTCGGCGAGGGAGCAGCAGGAGCGCGAGCCCTCCGGCCCGACCGTTTCCCCAGAGAGGAGTTTCATGGTGGCCCCGAGGACCGTGGCCCCGGCTTGTTTTAAGAGGTAGGCCGCGATGGAGCTGTCCACGCCCCCGCTCATGGCGCAGAGGACCTTTTGGCCCGCGAGGTTAACGGGCGGGGAATATTTCGGGAAAAAGGCCATGGGCGGCGGCCTTTCCGTTAGAGGGGGTCTCGCCGCGCGTCGCGGCGCGCCCTGTTTTCGCGGGAGGAGTAGTAGAAATAGAGGCTCAAATCCGCGCTGACCATGAGGAGATTGGCGATATAGAAAAAGAGGACGTAATTGACCCCGCCTTGGGTCACTTTGGCGGAGACGCCGAAGAGGTAGCCGACGATGACGATTAAAAGGAAGGTCAGGCTTTTGCCCACCGCGCTTTTGCGCCTCAGGGTGTGGAGGATGTTGGCGGGCCAGGCGAAGCCGAAGGCGACGAGCATGGCGCTTTCCAAAATGTTGGCGATCTGGGAATGGTCCATAGACGGTTAAGCCTCGCGGGGAAGGGGAGCGCGGGTGGACGGGGATCGTCGCGGAAAAAGCTAGAGGGCTAGGCTCGCGAAGGAACTGGGGCGGTAGCCCCGGAGGAATTCCGCGGCGGAGAGCCGTTTCTTGCCCTCGGGCCGCAGAAAGGCGACGGCGACCGTTCCGTCGCCGGCCCCTATAAGAAGGCTCCCCGCCTCGTTGAGGCCGTGGACGGCGCCGGGCGCGCTCGGGCCTTCTTGGGCCGTCGCCTCAAAAAATTGGACAAGGCGCCCATTTAAAAGGGCCGCGGCCCCGGGCCAGGGTTCCAACCCGTTGATGAGGCGGGCGAGCTTTTCCGCGGGTTCCCGGAAGTCGAGATGGCCGTCTTTCTTGACGAGAAGCCGGTCTATGGTCGCGAGGCGACCGTCCTGGGGGCGCGGGACGATTTCGTTCCGCTTCATGGCGGCGATAGTCTCCAAGAGCAGGGCGGCCCCTTCCGCGGCCATGGCTTTTTCCAGTCGTGGGGCCGTCACGGTTGGATCCAGGGGGAATTTTCTTTGGCCGAGAATCGGGCCAGCGTCCATTTCTTTGATAAGCGCGATGACCGTGACCCCGGTCGCGGCGTCGCCCTCGATAATGGCCCAGTTAATGGGGGCCGGGCCTCGGTGCCGCGGCAGGAGGGAGGGATGCAAGTTGACGGGGGGAAACTTTCCCAAGGCGAGAAGCCCCGGGCCCAAAAATGAGCCCAGGGCGCAGACCACGACAAGGTCGGGCCTAGTCGCGGCCAGGGTCGCGACGCTTTCCGGGGCGTTGGGGGTGGCGGTCTCGAGGAGCGGGAGTCCCTTTTCCCGGGCGCGCGCGGCCACGGGGACGGAGGCGAGGGCGCGGCCCCGACCGGCCTTGGCGGGGGGCGAGGCCACGACGAGCCTCACGTCGTCGCCGCTTTCCAAGAGGGCTTCCAAGGCGGGGATGGCGAAGGGCGCCGAGCCGCAGAAAATAAGGTTCCAGGGGCGTTGGGGGTCAACTCGCACGGGCGCTCCGTCGCGGCCCATGGGGCGGCGCGTGGGGGGATGGGGAAAGGCGGGGCTACTTTTTATCCTCTTTTTGGAGAATCCGGCCGAGGCGGCGCATGTACTCCGCCCTTTCCGCGGGCTCCAGGCGGTCGAGAAAGAGGATTCCGTCCAGATGGTCGATTTCGTGCTGCAAAATGACCGCGCGGCGCGCCTCGGCCCGGAGGGTAAAATAAGCGCCCGTCAGGTCCTGGGCCTTAACTTCCACCCTACGGTAGCGGCGGACCTCGCCGTTCAGGTCCCGCACCGACAGGCAGCCTTCCTCAAAGAGGAAGCCGCCCTCGGAGTGGGTAAACTCGGGGTTCGCGAGGACGAGGGTCTTGGAGCCGTATTCCTCGTCTTCCTCGCTGTTGTCGATGACGATGAGGCGGACCGAGCGCCCGACCTGGGGGGCGGCCAGGCCCGCCCCGGGGGCCGCGAGCATGGTTTCCCGCATGTCTTCCGCGAGAGCGCGCAGTTTTTCGTCAAAAAGGGAGATCTTTTTGGCGGTCTGCCGCAGGATGGGATTGGGAAAGGTTAAAATGGGTAAAATGGCCATAATGCGTTAAACCGCGCGAGGACGAAGGGCGGGAGCCCAAGGCTCCGCGCTGGGGAAAGAAAGCGCCTTAAGGGGGCGCCGCTTAAAGGGGGAAAGCGCCGTGGCTCGCGGGAAAAAACCGCCCCGCGAGTTCCCCCGGAAAGGGGTATTATAGCCGAAAAAGACGCTTAAAGGGAGAGGCGTCCCACGCGCCGCCCGCGCCCGCGCGGAAAATTTCCC
>JAISCZ010000102.1 GCA_031265205.1 Deltaproteobacteria bacterium | reverse complement strand
TGAACAGTCATAACACAATATATAGCATATCATATCTCCCTCCCAGCCTACTTAAGGCTAACAACCGAAAGACGTAAACAACTCGGGGCAGGCACGCCGACTTATTGCGGCTTCGTCATATATTGACCTGCAACAACATTCCAGCGCGTCCCGGCCCGCTTAAGACACCGCTGGAGAACGCTTTTGTCGCCACTTTCAATAAGACCACTATCAATAAAATATCCTTAAATAATGGCGGCGCGTCAAGGCTCATCGGCGACAAGGCTTTTCCATAAGTCTTTCGCGCGAAGCCAGCGCGCCGGGATTTCGCGGAAAAATTAAAAGCGGCGGAAGGGCCTGACGGTAAAGCGCCAGAAACTGACGGTAAAGCGCCAGAAAATAGGGTCACTATTTTTGGCGTGGCGGGATAAAGGCGCGCCGCGGCCCTTTGTCGGCAATGGCGCTTTCCCCCTTGTCCGCCGCCTCGCGAAATCGCGCCCGCGCGCCCTCGCCTTTGGCGGAGCGGGGCGCGATTACGGGGAAGGTCCAAGGTCGCTTTTCCCCGCGCGTCGCGGCGTCGCGGAAAAAACTTGACTTGGAGTTAACTCCAGGTGGTAGTCTTGGAGCGTTTCCGCGCGCGTTTTTTCTCAGCGAATTTCGGCGCGAAACTCATTTTTAAAGGCCTCAGCGGCCCAGAGGCCGTCTCCGAGGCTCTTTCGCGGTCTTTTTTTTATAAACTCGCCTTTTCTCCCCTCACCCCAGCGTTCCCCGTCCCTCCAAGGATACCCCATGATCTTCGTCATTCTCGCTTTGCTTTTGTTCGCCTCCTGGTACGTTCCCTTTCGGATCGCCTCGGCCTTGGGGAAAAAGAGGTATTGGCCTTTTTCCGTTCTCATGGCTTTGGCCGTCTTGGGATACCTCGCGGTCATCATGACCGGCTTTTACGTCAATCCCTCCCCCGTCGTCTCGTATCTGTTCGTGGGGTTGGGCCTTCTTTTCCTGTTCTCGTCCTACCTCTTTACGCTGACGCTCCTCGCTCATTTACTCTCGTTGCCGCTCAAAAAGTTTCCGCGTAAAAAAGTGGCGTGGGGGACAATCGCCGTCGCTTTTTTACTGGTCGGGTGGGCTTATCTCCAAGCCCTTTCCTTTACGGTCACCGAAACCACTATCGAGGTTAAAAATTTAAAGGCCCCGGTGACCTTAATCCATCTCCCCGATCTCCATCTGGGGCCCAGCCGGGATATTCGCTATCTGACCGAGGTTTTGGCGGTCGTGGAGGAGTATCGGCCCGATTTTGTCGTCTACAACGGGGATCTGGTGGATGGGAACTCGGCTTTGCGGGCGGAAGTTTTCGATCTTTTTAAGGCCGTCGGCGTTCCCCAGTATTTCACCACGGGGAACCACGAATATTACGTAAACGTTGACGCCGTCGTGGGGTTCGCCCAAGACGCCGGCGTAATTCCCTTAAGATCGGAAAGGGTGGAAGCCTTCAACCTTAACCTGGTCGGGCTCGAGTACATGAACGCCGACCGGAACGCCTCCAGCGGCCACACCGTAAACGATCTCTATATGGACGAGGAGCTTCCCAAGATCGCCCTCAATCCCAATCTCCCGACTCTTTTAATCCACCATAGCCCCGTGGGAATCCAATACGCCGTCCAGGCCAAGGTCGACGTTTATTTGGCCGGGCACACCCACGGCGGGCAGGTTTTTCCGGGCACCGCGCTCATCAAAGAGCGTTTCCCCTATGTAAAGGGCCGTTACGGGATCGACGGGCTAACTCTTTTGGTATCCCAGGGGGCGGGGACCTTCGGCCCCAAGGCGCGCCTGGGGACCCGCAACGAGATCCAAGTGGTGCGACTGACGCCGGCTCCGTCCGCGTAGCGCTTTCCCGCGCCGACTCCTACCACCAGCGACGGGCGCGAGTTGGCTTGGGACCGCGCGCCGCCCCGCGCTCCCGCCGGGGGGGGGGGGCGGCTCAAGGCCAAACTCATCGCGAGACGCGTCACGCTCTTAGAGAGGCGCGGCCCCGGCCGGTCTTTCCGAACGAGCCGGAGTCTGAGGCGCGGTCTCGCCTGGTTAGCGTGAGCTTTGGCTGCCCCAGAAAGAGCGAGCGGCCCGTGTATTGGAGCCGCTTCCTTGGGCGCGGAGTCGCGTTGTAAAGAGAATAGGAGTCTGAAATCCCAGCGGTTTTTTGTAGCTACACACCATTCTTTCAAAACTATACAATATATAGTTATCAATAAGATTTATTCAAACTTTCGTCCATATTGCTATAATTAACAAAACTTTATTACACATTATATTGTGTCTAATGGGTTCAAAGCCGTAGCCATAAAAACCATAGGGATTTTAGATTTGTTATAATATAAGTTTATTGGTTGTTCTAAATGATTTCCCCGCTCCTATAAGAGTTCAATTTTGATAATTATCTAAAAATTTATTTTGAAAACACGTAACGAGTCAGGTCCTAAATGCTAAAAAGCGCCATTTATCTTCTTGAATACAGTATTTTAGGAGAGGCGGTTTTTAAATACAGATTAATCTTTCTTCTTTATATATACATAATCTTCAAGGTTTCCAACGTAACAACGCGATGACCTTCATTCAAATATGTCTCTTCAAAACCGTTTTTTTCGCCTCTGCGCCGCCTTCTCCCCCCCAGTCCGCTATCGCCCTCTTAAATCGGTAACATTAATGACGAAACCGCAAAAAGTCGACGCGCCTACCCCGAGCTGTCTAGGCTTTTCGATCTCTAGCGTGAGGCAGGCTGCGAAGGAGATAAATATACTAAATATTGTATATACTTGTTCACCTCGCCTATTTCTTTCGCCGACGCCCCACCTGCTCTTCGCCGTGAACCTCCTCCGTGACTTTTTGCGGTTTCGTCATTAATTCAGTAAACGCTGTCACCGTCATCATTTTAGCCTTTGAGAGGCGCGTCATTCGCATATATTAGTTCCCATTCGCGCGGACGATCAAAAAATTTAACCCCCACGTCTGTCTTTCCAACGATGCCCACTGCTAAACATTTAACAATTATGCCATTTTTAAAATATTTTTTTGCATAGCGTTTTTTAATTATCTGATCTTGCGCAAGTTGCGCCATCGCGTCAAGTCGTTCTTGCTTGTGTCTTTCTAAATCAAACTGTGGAACTTTATCCAATTTAGCGTATTTGAACTCGCCAATAAAAACTAGGTTTGGCGGCAATTCGATCTGGAAGTCATAAATTCCCTCTGGCGCGGAAACTTCGGAAGTGAAATTGAAATCCATAGTAATAAGAGCCACGGCAATAATAGCGTGATGATAACTTTCTTTGTCTGGCTGATGTTGGTAAGTGACAGCGGTTAAAATTTGAGAAAAAGAATTCGCTAATAAGGTAGAATCAAAATTTGAGAGGGCGTAACGAATATTGGACGCTAAAACAGGGGCATCGTCTTTATCCATGTTAAGGGTCAAATATTCAAAAAATTGGACTTTAAAAGCGTCTTTAACTTCGAAATTGGGTATTTTAAGTCGGTATTCCTCATCGAAAATTTTAAGATCTAACTTTGTTGGATCTTTTGTGGGCAAGTATTCTTTTTTGATTTTGTGATCGATAGTAAGATATCCTGTTCGGAACAAAAGAGTTTCAAGTTTCATATGATGCATGTCAACTGCTCCTAATTTATCATCATTTAAAATGTAATCGTTAAAATTAATGAATTCGTAAGGATGTAGCATTATGTGTTGAAAAATGATAATTGGGGTGGCTGTATAGTACCAAAATTTCGAAAATTTTTTTGCCGCGAAGAATGAAATGAGCGAGTAAGGATTTAAGACCCTGTTTACGCCATCCCAAGAGTATCCATCGTAGTAATTAAATATAACATCTTTCAGAACATCTATAGAATAAGAGGGATCAAATTTGTTATCTTCTTTATAAATAGCTAGAATGTCATGGAGATAGTTCTTGAAATAGGTGTCAAATTCATCCGGCGTAAAACCGCAGATTCCATTATATTTAGAGTCCAAAGATATATCATGTAGATTGTTAAAAACAGTAAAAATTGAGGCTTGGTCGAGCTTGGCGATACCTGTGACGAACAGAAAATGGAGCAATCCCAAATCGGAAAGTGATTTCAGTGTTGAGTAAAAAGCGTGTAGAACTTTGCTATTTTTTCTTGCTTGGTCAATATTGCCGAATTCTTCACGGATAGGGCTGTCGTATTCATCAATAAGGAATACGATTTCTTTATGAGTTTTTAGATAGAGCGTATTAATGAGATATCTTAAAATATTAGATGAATTATCACCTTCCATTTTAGGCAATCCGTTATTCATTGCCGCTATTTGCAACTGGATGCTGATACTTTTATCTAATTCTTTTTCGGTAATTACTTCTTCATTATTTAATGTTCCAGTCAAGTTCAGGTGAACTATCGGGTATTTTTCAAAACTATAGTCTGATGAATTTATCCAGAGGCCTTCAAATAATTCGCGATTCCCTTTAAAAAGCTCAGTCATTGTCGCCAAAAGGAGTGATTTGCCGAAACGAAGCGGCCGTGAGAGAAAAATACATCTCGAGGGCCCTATTAAATCGTAGATATATTTTGTTTTATCCACATAAAGAAGATTAGTTTTTCTTATCGCGCGAAAGCTTTCACCGCTAAGCGCGAATCCTTGAAGAGGTAATTCCATAAGTCATTTCTCAAAATATGACATCAGCCTATACAAATATCTAACACTTAAATAGTTTATCATATTTTGAGCTAAATACCAAGTATTATTTTTTTCATTAGTTTAAATTTGTAGTTAATATTTGAGCAATTCGCTATTGTGAAGGTATTTCGAAAAATAGACGAGAGGTTTTCTTTTAAGCCTAAAAGTCGGATAATCTATACTCAAATCAAGGTACCCATTCAGGTCACCTCAATACCATGCGCCAGCGGAAAAGGGCGAATACGGCGTGCTGAGGAAGGCGGGCCAAGGAGGAGGACGATGAGGAAGGCTAGTAAGGAAGAGGCGGTCTGGGTGTTGAGGGCTAGAGGATGGAAGGGCTGAATGGTTACAAATCATGAAGGTAACGTGACTCCCATTTTCTTGAGAAACATTCTGTCCCGCAACGTGATCTCAGTAGTCCATCTTTTTGAGGCGAGTTTGGATGAAATCTTGACACAATCAACGGTATCAAACCACCGCGACACCAAGTAGATTGGCGAATTATCAAGCCAGCTTTTCAGCTTTTTCTCGATTAACAAATTAGCCGATTCATCGTGAACTGGCTCACCGTTCTTTATCCCGAGTTGTTTCTTCATATGCCGGATTTCTTCGCTCAAGTATTCATAATAGCACAGCGCGACAAACTGTGTAAACATACGCCCCCTCAACGTATCCGTATCCCACACCCTGACCCTCATCCCGTCGGCGCGGCTCTTCATGGATTGAAAGAATGACTCGATCGTCTCGCGCTTGCGATACTTGCAAAGGCAGTCAAAAGGATTCTTCTCGTGGTTTGAGACTAGAGCAAAAAAACCATGGTGTCTCTTAGCTTCCTTGCAGGCATCCTCGTTGAAGGTTACATGGATATCGTCTCCCCGCCGTTTGATATGCAGGTACTTGACGACCTTTTTTAGCGCGTTTTTGGGAAGGTCATCAATGTTGACGCCAGTCTCAATGTTTCTACGTAACTCAATCATGTCGTTGTCGAAATAAACATCTTCCTCCGCCTTTTTTACGGAATTGAAGTATAAGTGAAGATAGACTCTCCTTTGGAATATTTCCTCATCGCCCTTTTGAACGCCTAGTTTCTTGTTATCATACTTCCTGACTTTGATAAAGTCGCGCGTGAGCTGGATCGTCAGCCCATGAGTCCCCGCGTCGAACGGGCAGGCGGTGGTCACGCTCCCAAAGTCGTCCAGATGACTGTCAATCTCCGCCTTTACCCATTTGAGGCTACTCTTTATAAGCGTTATGAAATCGAAACGCGCGAGAAAGAGTTCAGCTAAGTCGTGTTCTGAAAAATAACCGTTGTCCGTCACGATCTCGGCGTCTCCCAAGCCAAGCGCGGAAAGCCGCCTCAGGGCGTTTTCTATTGTAATCACGTCCGGGATGTTGCCAGATTGTTTCGTGAACGCAACAGGTTGCCTTGTCTCGATTGAATACAAGGTCAGTAGTTTGATGGTCTTCAGCCCGTCTTTATCCTTGTTGAAACCATACCTTACCTCAATCTGGTTTTCTGAATAAGTTGATATAGTTGTCGAGTCATATGCCAAAATGGCCCTGTTCTTGACGCTGGCGCGGCGATTCGCGAAAAAACTCTGTCGCGGTGATTCATCGCGTCCAACTTGCGAAAATAGTTCGTGGTAGACATCCTCCGTCATCCCATCCTCGTAGGGGAGCGAATGGTTGAACTGCCACGTGAGAACGCCTGGCGGGCTTTGTCCTTTTTGTCGCGAGCGGATATCTGGCGATGGATATGATCTTCCGCGCGGCGCCAAGATCCGTGTTGGAATAAAGCCCATCGTCTATCCCAGACGCGGAGCCGATGTGGTCAATGAGTTCCATCATGCCGACATGGTCACGGGATGCCGTTATTTCTTTGGTTGATTTAGCTTCTTTGTCGAGATGTGGCTTTTTGGGTCTGGTTTGGACAGGTATTTTGGAGCCTTTTGGAATTTTGGATAAAAGCTTGGCGCCCAGCGCCTTGTTCCATTTCTTATCCACGTCATATATGGTTTTCCGCTCAAGAATATAGATGGCGCCGTTCTTTTGGGCGTTATGGACGATACGGGTTTTGATCTCTCCAGACGCTCTAGCGGACAATCTTGACGCCTCCCAATTGAGTACATGTTATCAGAACATGTACTCAATGTTAAGGCCGCGCCTAACACATAGAAAATAGGGCAATTATTGAGATCTCACTGACCATTGTCCAGAATTTTATCGATTTGAGTACAGATAACCCGACTTTAAGGTTATTATCCACGCGTCAGCTGTCTCCGGACAGAAAAGACTTGAAATAGGTCCTCATGAGCTCCACCGGTATCACCCGATCAACATAGCTCAAGTACCATTCGGAGTCCTCTCCCACTTCAGCGCTCTCAGACAAATTGGCCACCCGCTCCCATGGAGAGCCTTTCGCGTGAGACGTGGCTACAAGCTCCCAAGCGCTTTTTTTGGAATAGCTGTTCCAGAAGGATGTCATGAAATCGCCGATGTCGTCATTATGAAATTCCATTTCGGGTGTGCCTAACGCGTAATCCGTTCCCCGAACGAAATACCCCCTGATCGTGTCCGTTATGACTCCTTTCTTTTTGCGGGAGCTGAGAGCGAAATACACGGAACTCACGACAGGTCCGTACTTCCACGCCTCAATGGGGTCCTCGAAGAGGGGGAAGTCAAAATACGCGAGATGCCATCCCTGGGCGAAGTAAAGTAACTTCTGGAGTTTCAAATGGGTGAGTTACCTCGGGTCGGCCTGGTTCATCTTGATGAACCAATTGGCCACGGCAATCGCGGAGTTTATGGTCGGATCGGGTTTGGTGGCGCCCAGCATCTTCCACCTCCTGGGGTATAGGGCGGGGAAAGGTCAGTCCGCTCATGTCGCGGATAAAAGGATGGTGATAGGATTGATATGACGTTGTCAACTTTCGCCTTAGATTGTTGGCGCAAATATTGCTAAATATAGCGTTTAAATCATCCTCTTTCGTGGAAAAACCGCTGTCAATTACGCGGCTCCATAGATATTAGCGTAAGCGCGCGCGCGGTTAAAACCGTGGCTTTTCCGATACGCTCCTTAGATATCGCGGCGGCGCGGAAAACGCTTGAGATCGAAAGGAGAGAATATTGTGGCGACTTATTAAATTCGCTGAAGCGGGCGCGATTTGTTTTTACGCCGCGAAGAGCGCGGGCTGGTTAAATATGGAGCGAAATTAAATGGGGAACGCCGGAACGCGCTTAGCGAAGGATTGGCCTTTAGGGGCGGCGGGGATCGCGACGTTCCGGGCGATGGCGCCTCTTGGCCGCTTATCTTGAGGGAAGCGGCCAAGGGCGCGCGCGGCGACGGGGAGGGGGAAGAGGGAAAGCGCGCGCGCCCGAAACGGCGTCAGGGGTCTGTGGCGGGTTTCGCCTCAGGCCCCGCCAGGGAGGGCCCTTCAAGCCTCGGGGACAAGAGGGAGCCCCTGGGGCGCCGCCCCCGCGGCCTCGCGGCTTCTGGCGGCGTCGCCCGCGCGTTTCCTCTTGCGCTGGGCCAGGTAGACCCCGGCTAAGATAAGGAGGCCGGGGGCGCTGAAGATCCACTTGGAGGGCCTATCATTGGGGATCTCGACGCCCAGGACCCTGGTGGGGTCCTCCATGTTCACGCCCAGGCGCTCGAGGCGGCTGGCGTAGCCCACGTCGTCCACCATGAGGTTATCGCCGTCCCAGGCCAGGTAGGCGCCGGCGTTTTCCAGGCGCTTTTCGGCGTCCTCGCCCACGCAGGGGAGCACCACCGTCTGACGAACGACCCGACCGTTCCCATAGTCGGTCTCCAGGCGCAGGCGCATGGTCCCGCCTTCCTCAAGGGCGGCCACCGTCTCCATCACCTGGGAGGGGGGGAGTTCGGCGTACGGCGGAAATAGCGTGTCCTGCGGAATGTCCGGGCGAAAGAGGAACATCATGGCCAGGGCCAGCGCGACCATCTCCCAGATCTTCGTTTTTACTAACATATAGCGCTGCGTAATACTCGCGAAAGCTACGCAGGCCATGGCGGAGGTTAGGAAGACCCAGGCGAAGTGCCAGACGTTTTTGATGTTGATAAGGAGGATCTCCTGGTTATAGAGGAAGACGAAGGGTAAAACGGCCGTGCGCAGCTCGTAGATAAAGCCCTGTACTCCCGTCTTGAAGGGGTTTCCTCCCGATATGCCCGAGGCGGCGAAGGCCGCCAAGGCGACCGGCGGGGTCGCGTCCGCCATGACCCCGAAGTAGAGGCAGAAGAGATGGACGGCGAGGTAGGGGATCCCCATGCCGTGGGCGGCGCTTATGTTATAGATGACCGGGGCGAGCAGGGTGGAAACGATGATGTAGTTCGCCGTGGTGGGAAGGCCCATGCCTAAGATGATGGCGAGAACGGCGGTCAGGACCAGCACCGCCGGGAGATAGCCCCCGGAAATAACTTCCACCAGGGAAGCGAGAACCTGGCCCACGCCGGTCAGGCTCACCGCGCCGACCACTATGCCGGCCGTGGCGGTGGCGAGCCCTATGCCCACCATGTTCTTGGCGCCGTTCATGAGGCTCAAAAGGAGCCGCGACGCCGCCTCCGTTAGCCTGGGTTTAACGGGCTCGCGCCGGATAAGCGCGGCCAGGGGCTTCTGGGTGAGGAGGATCATGATCATCATGAGGCAGGCGTAATAGGCGGCGAGACCCGGGCTCATTTCCATCACCATGAGGCCCCAGACTAGGACCATGGTGGGAAGGAGGAAGTAGAGCCCGGCGAAAAGCGTGGGAGTGACCGAGTCGGCGCGCATGAGCGCGTCGGCGTCGCCCTCGGGGAGCCGGGGGAAGCGGAGCGAGATTACGAGGAGGAGGAGGTATCCGGCGGTCAGGAGGAACCCAAAGGCCAGAAAAGAGTAGGACCCAAAGACAGTGGGGATCCAGGCCAGGACATAGTAGGCGACGCAGACGACGACCGCGCCCCCGGAGAGGAGGATAAGGCCCCTCAAGAGGCGGGCCCGGAAGGGGGTCATCGCTTTGCCCGCGCTCCCCATGCCCATCTTCACGGCCTCTATATGGACTATGTAGAGAAGGGAAAAATAGGCGAGGATGGCGGGGACGAAGGCGTGCTGGATTATCCGCGAGTAGGGGATGTTAGTGTACTCGGCCATCAGGAAGGCGGCGGCGCCCATGACGGGGGGCATGATCTGGCCGTTGGAGCCCGCGGCCACCTCGATGGCGCCGGCCTTCTCGGCGGAGAAGCCCGCCTTTTTCATGAGGAGTATGGTGACCGGCCCGCAGGTGAGAACGTTCGCGACGGAAGACCCGGAGATGAGCCCGTGGAGACCCGAGGCCACGACGGCCGCCTTGGCTGGCCCGCCGCGGAGACGGCCCAGGAGGGTAAAGGAGAGCGCGGTCAGGTACGCTCCCGCCCCGGCGTTCTCCAGCATCGCGCCGAAGAGCACGTAGAGGAAGACGAAGCTCGTCGACACCCCGAGCGGCACCCCGAAGACTCCCTCCTGGGTGAGCCAGAACTGGGAGGCCGCCCTGGAGAGGCTGGCCCCCCGGTGGGAGACAAGGTCGGGGAAGTATGGCCCGAGGAAGACGTATATCAGGAAAAAGATGGCCACCACGGTCATCGGGACCCCCATGACCCTCCGGGTGGCCTCAAGCAAGAGGGCGACGCCCACGATGGCCACGGCCACGTCCTGGGGGGCGGGAATGCCGGGTCTCCTGACCAGCTCGGCCTGGAAGATAAAGAGGTAGCAAGCGCAGAAGGCCGCCGTTATCGCCATCGCCCAGTCGTAGAAGGGAACGCGGTCAGAGGGGCTCGACCGCAGGAAGGGGAAGCCCAAAAAGCAGAGAAAGATCGCGAAACTCAGGTGGATGGCGCGGGTCGCCGTGTCGTTGAAGACCCCGAATCCGATGGAGTAAGGGATAGGGGAGCAGATCCAAAGCTGAAAGAGCGACCAGGAGACCGCCACGATAATGATGAGGGCGTGGGGTAAGCCCTGGGGCTTGCGGCGCCCGGTCTCCCTCTCGAGCATTTGGGCAATGATCGGGTTGCGCTGGAGGGCGGCGCCGGGTTGGGAAAGCATATGTCACCAAAAGGCCGTCAGACGGAAAGCTTGGCGCGCGGGCGCCCCCTCAAGGCCCCCGGAAAGGGGCGATGAGGGGGTGGCGCGGCGGAAACGGCGGAATAAAGCTTCGCGCGAGGCCCCTGGCTACTCGGATTGCGCGGGCGGCTCCAGGCCAGCCTCCCTGAAGTAGCGCAGGGCCCCGGGATGGAAGGGCGCGGAGTTGCCCTCAAGCATGTTCTGGGGGGTGAGGTCGGCCAGGGCCGGGTGGAGGCTCTTGAACTCGTCGAAGTTGGTGAAGACGGCCTTGGCGACCTGATAGGCGACTTCGTCGGGAAGGCTCGCGGAGGCCATCAGCGTGGCCCTGGGCCCAAAGGTTTGGACGTCGCTGGGGGAGCCCTTGTAGACGCCGCCCTTAATCACGGCCGATGGGTAGAAGGGGTACTTGGCCACGAAGGCGTCGACCTTGGGGCCGGTCACGGGAACCAGGTGGGAGGAGCAGGTGTTCGCGGCCTCCTGGATGGAGCCGTTGGGATGGCCGACCACGTAGACGAAGGCGTCAATCTTGTCGTCGCAGAGGGCCCCGGCCATTTCGGCGGGCTTAAGGTCGGTCGCGAGGGAGAAGTCGTCCGCGGTCCACCCGTATTCTCTCATGAGGAGCTCAAGGGTGTTGCGGTTGCCGGACCCGGGGTCGCCCAGGTTCACGCGTTTGCCCTTCAGGTCGTCGAAAACCTGGATCGAGGCGTCGTCGCGGGCCACCAGCGTAAAGGCCTCGGACTGGAGGGAGAAGAGGACCCTCAGGTCAGGGTTGGGCCCAGCGTCGCTAAACTGTTCGACGCCCCTGTAGGCGTAGCTCTGAACGTCGGACTGGACGATGCCCATGGACAAATCGCCCGAGCGGATGGCGTTCACGTTGAAGACCGAGGCCCCGGTGGACTCCACCGTGCAGCGGATATTGTGCTCGTTCGCGCGGCGGGTCTTGCCCATCAGTTGGCAGATAACGCCGCCGACGGGGTAGTAGACGCCGGTGACGCCTCCCGTCCCCATGGTCACGAATTCCCGCGGAGACTGGGAGTCGTTCTGGGCTTGGAGCTGGACGGGCAGGACGAGGGCCGCCACGGCGAAAATGGCGGCGGCGGTCTTGGCGAGAAAACGATTCATGGGGGAACTCCTTACGGATTCTAGGGCTTTGGGGAGGGTCCGACGCTCCCAAGCGGAGACGCGTGGGGCCCCGGGCCGACCGATTGGCGGCCCCGCGGCGCGCGTAGTCTGTGAAAGGAGACCGTGGCGACCCTCCAAGCGCCTGGCGGGCGCCACGCGACCGCGGAAGCCAAAATGTGAGTCAAATTACAGTTAATTTACAATTATATCAAAACTAAGCCCATATTTCAAAAATGGCGCGAGGCGGAGGAGCGCCCCCAAACGCCAATTTCGCGGCGCTCTCGCATCCGACCGCGAGCGCGATTATAGCCGCTGAAAACAACGCCGCGAGCGGTAGCGGTTTTGGCCTGACGCGCGGGGCGGGCGCGCGAAATCGCGAGCCCGCGAGGCCATAACGGCTTATTTTGGAAAAAGCGCGGCGACGGCAAAGCGCGTAAAGCGCTTCAACATGGCGAAAATTGAAATAGAGACGCCGAAAAATAAGGATATCGCCGTATGTTTAACAATATGGATAATACTAAAAGCGAAACGAGGCTCTTTGGAAAAAAGATTTTATAAAAATAAGAAATTTTGACTTTTTTTAATGAATAGCCGATTTAAAATGGGGGTAAGATTAAGTTAAGCCATTCGCGCGGCGCTCTCCCAAGCCCTCCTCAAAGCGGCGCGACGACGCGCGAGGGCTTCTAGCCATTTTCGCGCGGCGGCGGATCTTGATTGAGGCGCCGCCCCGGCGCGCGGAGGGCCCGAGGCTCTTTGGCGCGCGGCGGCGAGCGCGGCTTCCTTCCCGACCGCTCGCGTTCGACTCTGGGGCGCGCGGCGCCCGCGCGCGGCTGGTCCTCTTGGGGGCGCTGGAGCCGCTCCAGGCCGCCGGGCGCCGAAGCGGCGGGAGGCCAGCGAGGCTTCGAGAGCGCCTGATTTGGCTTGGGCGCCGGATTTTTCTTATAATTGGGGGAAGCCAACCCTTAAAGGAAAGGAGGGGCCTGGGGCTTTCCCATGAGCTTAATCGCCGCGCGAACGTTACAAACGACAGCCTCTCTGACCCTCTTTCTGGCGCTTTTCCTCTTTAGCGCGAGTTTTTGGGGAAGGCTTCTTTTAAGGCCCTTGGGGATAGCCGAGAAATTTAAGGCTTACGGGGAAGCCCTCCCCATGGTCGCCTTCGGGGCCGCCCTGGCCGCGTTCGCGCGTTACGTCCGCGTTTTGACCAATTCTTTGGACGAGCTATACGCCCTTGTTTTTCTTTTGGGGGCGCTGGGTTGCGCCGGCGAAATGGCCCTGAGGGCCAAAGACTCCCTCGCCGCTAAAAAGAAAATGGGCGCTGTCCTCAGGGACGCGCTCAAAGGGGCGGAAAAAATCTTCGTCTTTTTGGTCTTTGGGGCTCTCGGCGGGACGCTCTTTTGCCTCTCCTCGACCTCGGGAACCTTGGAGCCCTGGCTTTCGCCCAACCACGACTACTACGCCTGGCTCTTTTGCGCCGATTACTGGCGCGGTTTCGTGGATTTGACCCAATACGGGCTTGCCGCCGATTCCTTTTTCGCCACCTGGGATTCTTTCGGAACCGATGTCTTTATGGGTTTCTGGGGGGCCGCCCGCGGGGAAATGACCGTCAGCGCCGTCGGGGGAATCGCGGTTACCCTTTTCGCGCTCACGGGCGCGACGTTATACGCGATTATCGCGTCCGTCTTTAAGCTTCCGCGCTTTTGGGCCTTCGCGCTGGCTTTGGGACTCGCCGCCGGCGATTTTTGGGTTTTTCTCTTTTATTTCGGCTTTTTCGGCCAAGCCCTCGCGCTTTTCGCTTTCTTAACGGTCGTTTACGTTATTCTGAATACCCCCGCGGATCTCTCTTTCCGGGAGAGCGCTTTCTATCTCTTTTTCCCTTTTTTGTTTCTCTACGCCTTTTACGTTCCCGCCTTTTTGGCGTTCGTTTCCTTCGCGCTGGCTCTTTTGGCCTTCCGCGGGTATTTCGCCGCTTCGGAAGCCCCGGTCGCGCGGAAAATAGCCCTGGCGGTCCGGGGCGTCTGGCCGGGGCTCGCGGCGCTCTTGGTCTCCTTGCTGACGCTCCCTAGGATTACCGTCAATCTGGCGCGACGCTTACATAGCGTGGCCACCCAGGAGGAGGGCTTTGGCTTGGGGCTCTTGGATCCGGCGTTCTTCGCGGGAACGCCCCGGGGCGTCGGCGGCGAAACGCCTCAAGTCGAGGGGGTCACCGGAATAGACTGGCTCGTCTACCTTTTGGCCGTGGCGGCGCTTTATTTGTGTCTCTGGAAAGGGCCAGGACCAAAACTCGCGGCGGAAAACGCGGGGAAAATGAAAGCCGCGCTCGCCCTTTTCGCGCTGTCAATCGCCGCCTACCTCGCGGGCTATTGGCTTTTGGGGGATATTTACCAGATCTGGAAATTCGCGACCTATTCCATCCTTCCGCTCTCCTTTCTCTTCAGCGCCGCCCTTTTTTCCTGTCTCTGGCCCCTCGCGCGGGGAAGAAAGGCTCTCTTTCACGCGCTTGCCGCCGCGGTGGCGGCCTGCCTTCTCGCGGCGCCGGCGCTAAACGTTTTCGCGCCATTGCCCGCTCCGCGCCAATCTCCAAGGCGCGCGAGCGCCTCTCCTATTGTCGCGGGGATTTTAGCGGCCACGCGCGAAGAGCCCGCGGCGACGGAAGCGATTATTTTCGACTTAAGCTCGAGCGTCAGAAGCGTGGTCGCGGCCCTGCTTACGGAAAGGCAAAAGGCGAAAGTCTATTTTATCAACACTAAATACAATATTCCGGACGTTCCCGACTTCATAGCCCTTCTTTCCGAGGGGGCCGTAATCTATTCCGATCGGAACTATCGGGGTCTTTTTAACGGCTCTTTTCCGCCCATTCCCGATAAGTTCGTTATATTTCGCTACGACTACGCGTATCTGCGGGAAAAAGGCGCGATTGAGTATTACCCCATCGACGCGCAAACGCGCGAGCCCCTAAGAGGTCCTCTGTGGGTCAAAGTCTTAACGCCCGCCGCGTCGCGGGGTAAGAGCCTCCTTTTAAAGATGTCCGTTAACGTCGAAGGGCGCTCGGACGCGGGGTGTTCCGCGATTAAGGCGTTTGGAGCGGACGGCGCGCCCCTCGCGTCAGGGTACGATCAAGGGATTGTGAGTGTCGTCGCGCCTTTGGACATAACTCGCGATAGCGTCTGGGAGATAGCCTTAAGACTTCCCGCGCCCTACACATCTTCTACGGAGTTCGCGCCTCCGTTTGTTTTATCCGAAACGGATCCGCGCGAACCTTGTCCTTTTTGGATTCAGGACGCGTGGCTGACTCCATTTGACTGATTATTGGTTTCCCGCTCTCCGCGTTCAATTATTTTAACTTTCGCGACTCTTCCGACAACGCCAACGGCGATTTTACGCTCGGCGGCAAACGCGAAATTAACGGTATCGTCGCGCGTATAGGCGTTAATTCTGGAAGTGGCGTCATTTAGAGCTTTTCCCATAATTTCTTCGCTTTTCGCGCGAGCGGGTTTGGGGTTAAGATTTTCCGGGTCATCGGCGCCGTCGTTTTCTAACGCGATTTTCGCGAACTCGAACTCAATCACGCAGTGGGCGTCAGATGGCGTTTGAAGCGAAAGCTCGATTCGAGCTCTAGACTCGGATGTCGCGGCGCGTATTTTGTAGTTTAAAACTTTGAGGAAAGCGACGATTAGAGATTGGAAATAAAGTTCCAAGGGCGCGTGGATAGAGGACGGAATCCAGTTAAGGATTTGGGAAAAGCGGTCAGATAATGATTCTTCTTTGAGGTCAATTAAAGCGGAATCAATTTGAGCGCGTAAACGGCTTATCTCTAGATCGTTTTTCCCTATCAAGTCACGAATGACAGCGTTGTTTAAAGATTGGCGCGTTTCCTGATTCTGCTCTTTTAAAATGAAAAGGCTTGGGCCGGTTTTTTGAGAGACGGTTAAAAAACCCGCTTGAAAGAGAAGAGAAATTAAGTGAATATTGCCGTCCAATGGTTCACAAAGCGCGACATCGGAAGCGTCATAGGAATCCTCATGGAAAAATAGAGCGAGATTATTTTTGATCTTTTTTAATATCAACCGTGGGTCTACGGACATGGGACAGAAAGGACGGAGTTCATGGGTTTTGAAAAAATTTAGGATAGAAAACGGGTTAAACGCTTTAGTTATTCCGTCCCAGGAGTAACCGCCGTAGTAGGCGGCGACCATTACCTCGAATTGCTCGATGGTAGTCGATTGAGGAAGATGGCCGATATAAATTTGTTTTTTAAGAATTTCCGGAAGATATTTATCAAAAAGCGGCTGAAGCTCGGAACGCGTAAATCCGCAGAGAGCCAAGTATTCGGCGCTGCGGGTTATGTCCTCACAGTTGCCCAAGGCGTAAGAGAACGGGTTGTAGGAGAATTTGGAAATTCCGGTAATAAACCAAAAATGAATGTAATTTTCAGAGACAAGGCCTTTTATAACGGAATAGAAATTACTCAACGCTTCACGATATTTTTTAGTTTTTTCGCCGTCGCCCAGCGCCGCTCGCAAGGGCGCGTCGTACTCATCAACAAAACTACGATTTTTTTGTTAGTTCTTTTCGCGAGAGCGGGAATCAATGACTTGAGCGCGCCATCAAAATTTCTTTCGTCAACGCGAATATCATGTTTGACAGCGTTTTTCGCGATTTCGTCCATAAAGACGCGTTTGAGGGAATCAAGGTCGCTGAAGTCTCCAACCATCGTAAATTTAACGACGGGATAAGTATTTCCAAAGTCATAACGGAGAGGGGCGCCAATCCATAAATCTTTAAAAAGAGCGCCGTTCCCTTGGAAAATTTGCTCCATTATATCGATGGAAGACAGGGAAACACGCGAGGCCCTGCCGATTTTACGCTGACATCCACCAAAGGAGGTATAGCGATGTCCGAACGACCAGATAAAAGCTATTTCGGGTCCCCGTTCAATTCGGTTGTTGGAGTTGACGTTCATGGCAAGAAAAACTTTGCCCGCTACTACAGGCCTGTTTCCGCCGGTTACGTCCACGAGCACAAGGAATTTAACACATTGCCGGAGGGAAATCGCGAACTCGTCGACTGGGTCATCCATAAGGACGCGGAGGCCGTGATTATGGAGAGCGCCGGAGTATACTTCGAAGACCCTCCAGAAAGCTCTCGCCAGCGCCGGCGTGTGGGTTGACGCCCTCAACCCGAGGCGCGCCAAGAACATTCCCGGCCGCGAGACCGACATGAGCGACAGCCTGTGGCTGGCCCAACTTGGCCGCTTCGGGCTCCCGCGGTCCAGCTACGTTAGCCCCCCCCGAATTCGCGCGCGTCCGCCACTTGTCGCGCCTCAACCAGAAAATAACGCAAGATCTCGCCAAAAGCGGGAACAGGGTCATAAAGTGTCTTATTGAGCTCGGCGTGAGACTCGACCTTGTCGCGCGCGATGTCTTCGGCAAGTCCGCCAGGGCCATGCTTGAGGCCATCATTGCCGGCGAGACCCCGATTGAGGCCGTCAAGCGCGTCCACACGCGGCTTAAGGCCAGTCACGACGAGATCTTGAGAGCCCTGGCTACCGACCCAGGCGACAAGGGGCGAGCCGAACTCCGCCGACTCCTCGAACGCGTTGTCTGGCGCGAGAGGCGGAAGGCCAATATTGAGGCCGAACTCCTGGAGGAACTGAAGCCGTTCTCCGAGATCCTGGACCGACTCGAGACCATACCCGGGAGCGGCGGGATTTCCGCCGCCTCCATCCTCGCTGAAATTGGGCCTGACGTAACGGCGTTTGAGACCGCCGACAAGCCTAAGCGAGTGGGCCGGGGTCCGCCCCGGCGACAACGAGTCCGCCGGTAAGAGGAAGTCCGGCAAGACCGCCCCTGGCGACAGGTGGATTAGGCGTACTCTCTGTGAGCGCGCTCACGCCGCCGCGAGGACTCCCAGCCACTTCGCTCGCGCGTTCAAGGGCATCAAGGCGCGGCGTGGTTACAAGCGGGCCGTGGTCGCCATAGCGCGCGAGCTCCTCCGGACCATGTTCTTCCTTATTTCGAGGAACGATGTCTACAGGGACCGCGTGGTCGACTACTCGGCGCTGTTCCTTAAGAAGGTCCTCCCGAGGTGGGTGGTCGCGCTGAAGAACCTTGGGCGGCTCCCGCCAAAACCCAGGCTTGTCCCGGCGGAAGAGCTTAAAGAAGCGACTCCCTCAGACCGGCCCCTCTCTGGTGGAGGAGGCGCCCTTCACGGCCTAGAAGCCCCAGCCCGGCGCGTGACGAACTTAGCGAATTGCCAGGATGGACGCGGCATGAGTCGCGTTGTCGCTGGAACCGCGACCTAGAGGCCGTCGTAATGGTGTCCATCATGTCAACCTTCATCCCCGTCACAAGAGAGGCCTCCATTTCTCAAATACCTGAACATCAGCTGAAGTCACCTATTCAGTTCGGCGCGCGGCATGTGGGGTAAGTTGCGCTCAGGTAGCGCAAAAGTCACGTTTCATGATAAAATATCAGCATTGGCTGACCGATGCCCGATACGATATTGAAACTGCAGAACACATGTTTGCGACAGGCCGTTGGTTTTACGTTCTTTTCATGTGCCAGCAGTCGATCGAAAAGTTAGCAAAAGGGTTGTTCGGACTATATTTTAACTTCAACGAAATTCCGTTTACCCACAATATTGATAGGCTTGTCGAACCTATTGCAGACAAAATATCCTTACATATTCCGCAAGAGACATGGAATTTTTTCGGAGAACTGTCAAAATATGCCGCTAACAAACGGTATACTGATTATAAACTTTCACTGTCCCAAAAGACAACGCAACATGTAGCGTTGAGAGCGCTCAACCTGAGCAAGGAGGCATTCGCGTGGCCGCGGACATTGAAGCCGTCAGAGCCGAAGCCAGAAGATACGCCGCGGCGGCCAAGGCCGTGATGCCGATAGAGCGTGCGTATTTGTTCGGCTCATACGCCAAGGGTACCGCACGTGAATTGAGCGATGTTGACATCGCATTCTTTTTCTACGGCTTATCGGACGATGAAATTTTCGAACTCCAAACGCGCCTTTTCACTTTGTCTCGAGATTTCAATGCCTGGTTTGAACCACTGGCGTTCTCAACCTCTGACTTTGATACTGACAATCCTTTCATAAACGAGATTTTAAGGACCGGTATTGAACTTTAGCGGCGACCGTCCGTCTCTGGAACTCCTCAAGCCATCAGTGCCCCCCAGGCGTCAATGGCCCTGAGAGGGAAGCCCACCTATCTTCTTGGGTTCCGTCATTGAGGAGAAATGGGAGTGGACGGCTGGGCTCAGAGCGTCTTTGAGGTCAGCCGAGACGTCACGCGGAATCCTCCCCGTGGAGATGACGTAGCGGAAAATCTGACCCGAATATCGCGGGCGTCCGCGCGCGGTTTCTACAGCTCCCCTGGACTTAGATTTTTCTGAGGGCCTCCAACAATTCCGGAGGCTTGACGTCGGCCATGGGCCTGTCTCGCGGGAAGGGAAAGAGATCCTTTTCCAGGCGACCCAGGATTCTGCTGGCGTAACTCTCCTTTTTTGCCGGGCTTTTTCCTCTTGAGCCACTCCATGGCCACGGTCCCGAAGGTTTCGGGGGCTACGGCCTCTTCAGTCTGCCGGGCGGTCTTTCCACGGAGCCTAGGGGTCGGCCCCCACCCTCAAAAGCTTCTTCGCGCGCGCAAGCTTCTCTCGGGCCTCTTGCAAGGACAGGTCCGGGTAGGTTCCGAACGTTAAGGTACCTCGCTTTCCCTGGAAAGCGTACTCATACCTCCAGGACTTGAGCCCGCTCGTCGCGAGGAAGAGTCCTCACCCGTCATAAAGCTTCCAAGCCTTCTCAGGCGGCTTGAGGCGCTTGATTTACAGGTCTTTCTGGGCCATTACGGCGCCGCCTCCGGCTTGGACGTTGAAACCGTAAAAAATACCGTAAAACCTCTCGGCCGGCAACGGCACAAAGCGGACTTCCGGGGACAGGGGCTTAACAAAGGAAAAGCCCGAAAGCCTTATATATCTATGGCTTTCGGGCTTTTACGGGCTTCTTGGGACTTTGAAATGGTAGTCCCTAGGGGAATCGAACCCCTGTTTTAGCCGTGAGAGGGCTACGTCCTAACCGCTAGACGAAGGGACCATGTAAAGTAAAGGGAACATACCAGGAGAATGGGGAAAAAGCAACCCTTTTTAGCCACGCGGGGGAGCGAGGCTGGGATTGGGCCGCCGCTCTTCCTCGCGGACGCTTACGCGGCGAATGGCTCCCTCTGGCGCTTCCAGGGCGACGCGGAAACGTTGCCAGGGGAAGGAGAGGGGTGCTATTATCAATTAAGGCGAAAAGCGTCAAATTTGACGTTTTTTTTCCGGCTTTCCCTCTCCGGCCCATCTTGGCGCGCCACGCGGCGCCGGGCCCGAGGGGCGCGCGACGAGGGGACTATTTTAAGGATTTGTTATGCCCATCTATGAGTTTAAGTGCGGAAGTTGCGGGCGCGAGTTTGAGGAATTGGTGACGCGTTCGGGGGAAAAGATCCTTTGCCCGGACTGCGGCCGCGACGATTGCGAGAAGTGGATGTCCAGCTTTCGGAGCCGCTCGGGCGGCGGCGCGGGAATGGGCGATTTCGGGGCCTCGACCGGCGGCGGCTCCTCCTGCGGGAGTTGTTCTTCCTCCTCCTGCGCCGGCTGTGGGTCAAGCCACTGAGCGAGAAACTCGCGATAGGCGCGAGGGGGAGCCCTCTGTCCCTGGCCCAGACCGGAGGGGTCGCTCGCGCTATCGCCTCCTTTTTTCCGGAGTTGGCGATCCGCGTCGTTCCCATCAAGACCTCCGGCGACGATCCGGGGCGCGGGCCCGGGGCCCAATGGGGGATCAAAGGGCTTTTCGTCAAAGAGATCGAGGAGGCCCTCCTCGCGGGCGCGGTGGACCTGGCGGTCCACAGCGCTAAGGATCTGCCCGCCGAATTGCCGGCGGGGCTCGTCTTGGGAGCGGTCCCGGAGCGGATCTTTCCCGGGGACGCCCTTGTCGGCGCTCCAGCGGCGGATCTCTTGGAACTTCCCCCGGGCGCGCGGATCGGGACCTCCAGCCTCCGGCGGATGGCCCAAATAAAATACCTGCGGCCAGATTTGACGGTGGTCCCCTTGCGGGGGAACGTGGACACCCGGATCGCTAAAATCGGCGCGGGTCTCTGCGACGCCGCGATGCTGGCCGCGGCGGGCCTCATCCGCCTCAAAGGCCCGGATTTTCCATTTTCGCCCATGGACCCGGCCCTCTTTTTGCCGGCCCCGGGCCAGGGCCTTTTAGCCCTCGAGACGCGAGAGGGCGACGCGCGCGTCGCCGCCTTTTTAGCGCCCCTGAACCATCCCCCCTCGGCCCTCGCCCTCGCCGCGGAAAGGGCCTTTATGGCGCGTTTGGGGGCGGGCTGCGCTATCCCCGCTGGGGCCTGGGCGCGAGAGAGCGAGGGCGTTTTGCGCGTTGACGGCTTGGTGGCCGACGTGGACGGTTCCGAGGCCGTTCGGCGCTCTCTCTCCCTTCCGCGGCCCACCCTCGCGGGGGCGAGGGCGCTGGGCGAAAGCTTGGCCGCGCTCCTCTGGGAGGGCGGCGGGAGCGCGATTATCGAGAGGGCGCGCTAGAAAGCGAGAGTTTACGGTGGTCGGCGTCGTTTATTTGGTGGGGGCGGGGCCCGGGGATCCGGGTCTTTTGACTTTAAGGGGAGCCGAGCTTCTCCAAAGGGCCGACGTCGTGGTCTACGACTATCTGGCCTCACCCCGGCTTTTGGAATGGGCGCCTCCCGAGGCGGAGCGCGTCTACGTGGGGAAATCCGCCTCCAACCACGCCCTCCCCCAGGAGAGGATCAACGAGCTCTTGGCGCGGGAGGCCCAAAAAGGCCGCGCGGTCGTCCGTCTCAAGGGCGGGGACCCCTACGTCTTCGGGCGCGGCGGGGAAGAGGCCCTGTACCTTTTCGAGCGTGGGATCCCCTTTGAGGAGGTCCCGGGGGTGAGCTCCACCGTGGCCGCGGCGGCCTACGCCGGGATCCCCTTAACGCACCGGGACTATTCCAGCCAGGCGGTCCTTATAACCGGCCACGAAAAGGCCGACAAGGATCGCGGCGGTCACGACTGGTCGGCCCTCGCCCGCGTTGGGACCCTCGTGGCGGTCATGGGCCGCGCCCAGCTAGCGGGCCTCTGCCAGAATTTAATAAAGGCTGGGCGCGGCCCCCAAACGCCGGCGGCCTTAATCGAGTGGGGGGCCACCGTCCGCCAGAGGGTAGTCGCGGCCGATTTGGAAACGCTTCCGCGCGAGGCGGAACTTTCGGGATTGGGCGCCCCTTCGCTTTTGGTGGTCGGGGAGGTCGCGAGTTTAAGGGATAAACTTTGCTGGTTTGAGCGCCGGCCCCTTTGGGGCAAAAAGGTATTGGTAACCCGCGCCCTCGGGCAGGCCGGAAAGCTTTCCGCCCTTTTAAGGGAATTGGGGGCGGACGCGGCGGAAAAGCCCGCTTTTCAAATTCGCCCAATCGAGCCCAACCCCGCTCTCGCCGAGGCCTTGGAGAATCTTTCTTCCTTCAATTATCTGCTTCTCACCAGCCCCAACGGCGCGCGGATCTTCGGCGAGGCGCTCTTTGGGTCGGGGCGCGACGCGCGGGCCCTCGCGGGACTGAAAATCGGCGTAATCGGCGCGGCTACGGGCGATGCCCTTTGCCCCTTCGGGCTCAAAGCTGATATAATGCCACCGCGCTTTATCGCGGAAGATCTTTTAAGGGTAACGCTCGCGGAAAAAGCGGGCCCCGTTTTGCTCGCCCGGGCCCTGGAGGCCCGGGACGCGCTTCCCGTGGGACTTTCCCGCGCGGGTTTCGCCACAAGCGTCGCGCCCCTCTACGAAACGCTTCCCGCCCCTTGGGACGGCGAGAGGGACCTTTTTGAGTTCGACATAGCGACCGTAACCAGCGCCAGCTGCGCGCGGGGACTCGCCGCGTGGGTCCCGTCGGCGGAGCGCGCCCGGATTAAGGTCGCCTCCATCGGCCCCATCGCCACCCGGGAAGCCAAGGCCTTGGGTTTTACGGTGGCGGCCGAAAGCGCGCTGGCGACCGTCGCCTCCCTCGCCGAAGCCATAGAGCGCGCCTTGGCGCCCCCCAGGAAATAACGCGATGAAAGGCCCAGACTTCCAAGCTCTCCTGAATCCTTCCCAATACCGGGCGGTCACTTACGCGGGCGGCCCCCTTTTAATCGTGGCCGGGGCGGGCAGCGGCAAAACCCGGACCCTGGTCCACCGCGTCGCCTGGCTGGTCTCCCAGGGAGTCAATCCCGCCGAGATCCTCCTTCTGACCTTTACCCGCAAGGCCGCCCAGGAAATGCTCGACCGCTGCGCGCGCCTGGTGGGGCCGGAGGCGGGGAAAGTCGCGGGGGGAACCTTCCACGCCCTCGCCAATCTCCTCTTGCGCCGCCACGCGCCCCTCTTGGGCTATCCCGCCAGTTTCGGGATTATGGACCAAGACGACAGCGCCAATATGCTCGCGAAGCTCAAAGAGAGCCTGCCCGCCGACTCCAAGGGGAAAAAGTTCCCCAAAAAAGCGGGCCTTTACTCTATTGTCAGCCAGGCCGCCAGCCGCGAAAAGAGCGTCTCCGAGATCGTCGAGACGAAGTTTCCCCATTTTCGCGAGGTCAAAAGGGAAATGGAGGAACTCGCCGATCTTTACGAGCGGCAAAAACGCGCGAGCGCGGTCATGGATTTCGACGACCTTCTGCGGAATCTCGCCAAAATTCTCGGCCAGGACGAGGAGACCCGCGAGCGGATCGCCGGGCGCTACTCCCACGTGCTCGTGGACGAGTACCAGGACACCAATCCCGTCCAGGCCAGAATCGCCTGGCAGCTCGGCCGCGACAGCGGGCGCGTGACCGCCGTGGGCGACGAGGCGCAGTCCATTTATTCCTTCCGGGGCGCGGACTACCAAAACATCCTTAATTTTCCCACGCTCTTTCCCAACGCCGCGGTCTTGAAGCTGGAGGAAAATTACCGCAGCGTCCAGCCCGTTTTGGCGGTCGCCAACGCCGTCCTCCGCGGGGCCCCGGCCTCTTTCGAGAAAAACCTTCGAGCCGTCCGGGAAGGCGGGGCCAAACCCGTCCTCAAGGACACGGAGGACGTGACGGCCGAGGCGGAATTCGTGGGCGAGCGGATCGCCGAGCTCTTGGGCGAGGGGGTCTCCCCCACGCGCGTCGCCGTGCTCTTCCGGGCCTCGTCCCATTCCTTCGAGTTGGAGTTCAAGCTTATCAAAGAACGTATCCCCTTTACCAAGTACGGGGGCCGCAAATTTATGGAGCGCTCCCACGTGAAGGATTTCCTCTCTTTTTTGCGTCTCGCGGTCAATCCCCGGGACTCTTTGAGCCTCGCGCGGATCTTAGAGCTCCACGAGGGGATTGGGTCCAAGGGCGCGGAAAGCGTCGCCGCCTGGGTGGGAGGCGAGCGCGAAAATTTTATGAGGCTCGCGGAAGCGCCCTTTAAGGGCAAAGGCAAAAGCGCGGCCCAAGATCTCCAGGACCTTTTCGGTATAATCTCCCGGGACGGGGCCGAGATCGGAAATTGCCTGGCGAGCGTTTTCGAGTATTACGAGCCTTTTTTGGAGCGTCTCTACCCCGACGATAGCCGGGAGAGGCGGAACGAGCTCCAGGAATTTCTGTCCATGTCTCAAGGCTACGGGTCTTTGGAGTCCTTTTTGGCGGATCTGACCCTCGACCCGCCCTCCGACCAAAAGTCCCAGAGCTTCCGCCGCGGCGCCCGCCAGGATCTCACCTTGAGCACCATCCACGGGGCCAAGGGCCTGGAATGGGATTACGTTTTTCTCCTTTCCGCGGTGGAAGGGCGCTTTCCCTCCTCCTACGTTTCCCAGGACGACGAGGCGGAAGAGGAAAGGCGCCTTCTGTACGTGGCCGTCACCCGGGCCAAGGACGAGCTTTACATCACGCGCCCGCTCATGGTCTCGACCTTTGAGGGGTGGATGGACACCCGCCTGAACCGGCACCTCGCGGAAGTCCCCCGGGAGCTCTTTGACCGCCTGGGGAAGAGGCGCGGGGTCCCGGCGGCGCCGGGCCCCAAGCCTTCCGCCGGAGCGGCGCGCTCCCGGCGCGAGGGCGCGATGGAGGCCGCGCCGGGAAAACTCTCCGTGGATCTTCCGCCCCGCGAGAAGATCTTGGAACTGCGGAAGGGCGACAAGGTCACCCACGTCACTTTCGGGAACGGAGTCGTCGTAAGCTCCCGCGACGGGGCGGCCCTCGTCAATTTCGACAGTTTCGGCCGCAAGAACATCGTCTTCAAGCACAGTCCCCACTGCCTTTCGCGCAGGTAACCCTGGGGGACGGAAAGGGCGATCGCTTTTTCCCCAAAAAGGGAAGGCGCGCGGCGAGCGCGGGCGGCGACTTAAAATGAACCCTATTCTTCTCGCGGCGCTGCAAACGACGGGGGCCTTTTGGCTCTTTTTTTGGGCGCTCTCCTTTTCCTCGACTTTTTGGGGGCGCCTCCTCTTAAGGGCGCTCAAAGTCCCTTACGAGGCGCGCGATCTCGGGGGCGTTTTGCCCCTCGTGGCCTTCGCGGGGACGCTCGCCGGCCTGGGCCGCTATCTTAAATTTTTTTTCCCCGCTTTGGACGCCTTTTATTTTTTTCTCTTCGTGGGGGGATTGGCCGGTTTCGCCGCGGAAACTCTTTTGCGCGCCAAAGGCGATATCGCGCGGGAAAAAAAGCCCCTCGCCGCGCTCGCGGGATTTTGCCGGCGGGAGCGCGCGCTTCTCCCCAGCGCCCTTCTCGCCCTGCCGCTCTCTTTGTATTTCTGCCTCATTTGGCCCACGGGAACTTTTGAGAGCTGGCTTTCCCCCAATCTCGACTATTATTCCTGGATTTTTTGGGCGGACTATTGGCGGGGTTTCGTTAACCCGGCCAATTACGGCGTCACGAACGTCGCCCGCTGGAGCTTGGACGGCTTCGGGACCCAGATTTTTATGGGCTTTTGGGCGGCGGCGAGCCGGGAAATCACCCTCACCGCCGTGACGGGCATTTTAATTACTCTTCTAGCCTACGCCGGGGGCGCCGCCTACGTGGCAATCCGTCTCTCTTTTAACGTCGGTCGCCTCTGGAGCTACGCGCTCGCCCTGGGGCTAGTCGGGAGCGCTTTTTTTAATTTTTTGGCCTTTTACGGCTATTTCGCGCAACTGGCGGCCATTTGGGGCTTTTTGGCGACAGTGACCGCGTTCCTCGCGGCGCGGGAGACGGATGGGTTAAAGGATCGCGCCGCGGCCCTCTTTTTTCCTCTCCTTTTCCTTTTGACCTTTTATCAGGCGGGGTTCGCCGTTTTCGCCGCCCTTTCGCTTTCGATTTCCTTCTTTTACGAGCGCGCCTCCCTCGCCGGGGCGGGGGCGGGCTTTCGTCCGTCGCTTAAAATAGCCGCGCGGAGGGCGCTCGTCCCCTTTGGGCTCGCGGCGCTCGCGCTGGCGCTGGCCTTTCCCCAGACCGTCTGGGGGTTCGCGGTCCGCAGCGTGGGGGCTTACCGGCAAATCGGGGGTTACGGGCTCGGCTTAATCGACCCGGCTTTTTTCGTGGCGGCGCCCCTCTTGGACTATAACCTCCTCACGCGCGCCTCCAGTGGTGGCGGGGCCTACGCGCTTTACGCCCTGGCCCTGGCGGCCCTCTTCCTCTTGGGGACTCGCGGCGGCAATCCTTATTGGGCCAGGGAAGGCCGCGCCCGCGCCCAAAGCCTCGCGCTCGCCCTCGCGCTCGCGCTGGGAGTCTATCTGGTGGCCTATTTCGCGCGGGGGGACGACTACCAGGTCTGGAAATTCGCCTCCTTCGCCGTTCTGCCCCTCTCCTTCGTGGGCCTCGCCCTTCTCCTCGCCTGCCTTTTCCGGCTGGCCAGGGGACGGCGCGTCCTCTATCATTTCTTGGCGGCTTTAGCCTTAGCCGTTTTGCTGCTGGTCCCGGCGCTGACCCTTTCCTCCCCTTTTTACCAGAGCCAATGGCGTAACCGGAACAGATCCCTGTCCCCCATGATTTACGGCGTCAGCGCGGCTTTGCGGGCGGCCCCGCCGGCGCGCGAGATTATTTTCGATTTGAGCCAGACCCAGCGGAGCCTGGCGGTGGCTATCCTCGCGGAAAGCCTGGACGCGCGCCTCTATTTTATCAACGCCAAATATTATCTCAGATACGCCACGGAATATATTCCCCTGTTGGGGGACGATACCCTCGTCTTTAGCGACCGCGAGTATCCAGGGTTGTTTAACGGCGCGCGACTCGCGCCGAGCGCCGTTTTTACGCTCCACCGGTGGGACGCGTCGGATTTCGCGCGCCAGGGGGCGGTTTCCTTTTACCCCATGGATCCCCAATACCGCTCGCCCTTCGCCTCGCCCTTAAAGGTAGTCTTCCGCGAGCCGGAGGCGACGCGGGGAGAGGATCTCGCGGCGCGTTTTAAAATAGAGTTCGCCTCTCCCCGTCCAGGGGAGAGCGCCGATATTGTCCCCTTTCTCCCCGACGGGACCCCGCTCGCCTTTTCCTGGGACGCGGGAGGCTTAACGGTGGAAACGCCCCGAAGCCTTAGAAAGGATCCAATCTGGGAAATATGGCTCGCGCTTCCCCCGCCCTACGGTCCAGCGCGCGCGTCGGCCTCTTCCGGCGCCGAAGAGGAGAGCGAGGGGAGCGATCCCTCCGTAGGTTTTGGGCCATTTCGGATCCTCGACGCCACTTTGGAGCTTCTCCCTTAAAGCCCGCGCCTTAAAATTCAAAAAGAATCTCGATACGTTAGCTTCCGGTTTTATCGTGAATTTTACGGATAGAGATGAAGCTTAAGTGAAATTAATGATCGGCGAAAAATTATTCAATAAATTTCAAAAGGTAAAAGGAAAATTTATCCGCGCCCCCAAATTAAGGCTTATCGGCGTCCAAAAGTTTTTCCAAAGGATCGCGCCTGAATAATTTTTTTATCTTTCGCGTAATTTTCACTGTCGGAGGTTGGCGTACCGTAAGCGTTCCGTCAGGGTCCATTTCTAATAGCCAATTATCAGCTTCCTCAAATATTATTACGTTATCGACGCGTCCTCCGATAACTAAGGCGGTTTTATATATTTTTCCTCCTCCACCCTGGAATTTTTTGTCATATTTCTTTTTCTCAATTTGATTCATAGCCTTCGCGGCGACGGCCGTCAATAAGTTCTTTTTTCGCTCGCGGGAAGTTTTAATTGGCTCGATGAAAGTTTTACGTATTTTATCTCAATGATATAATCGTTGCCGTCAGATGTCCTGATATGGAAATCGAATTTTCCGTCTCCAACCGAGCCTTGAGCGTCGCCATGTTGCTCCGCGAGACTCATGGCGAATAAAAAAATTGTATTATAGTACGCTTCAAAACCAAAATGGAGGTCGAAAGGAATTTGAGAGAGAAGGCTCTCGAACGCGCTTTCAAATCCACTGGAATCTTGGCGCGTTATGGAATTAAGCATCGCCTTAGCTTGTATCCTAAGGAGGAATGGATCCATCAAACTGTTATCTAATAAAAGAAAAAGAGGTATGAGCGAGGCCTCAACTTCTAGATTTGGGAAGCGCGGATAATATTGAATGGCGTTCGGGTTTTGGGCGTCAATCGTTCCGATGGTTAGGTATCCGGTTTGAAATAACAAAGCGCGGACATCTAATTTATCTCCTATATCCATGTACCCCATCGCGTTGGCGTACGCGTTTTGTTGTTTCAGTAAAGCTAAATCCAGGCGCCGTTTGACGATGAGTTTTTTAAGAAATGTCGGAGTCCCTGATTCATACCAGAAAGGAGCGTATTCATTTTTATCGAAAAAGAGGATGACGGACCAAGGGTTAAGCGTCCGGGTTTTACCGTCCCAGGAATACCCGTCGTACCAAGCGAAAAGTTTGCTTTTCAGATCTTCCAGGGTAGCGCCATCTTTCAATCGTTTCGCGGTTATTAATTCAGGAAGAGATTTTTCCATTTGTTTCTGGAATAAAGAATTGAACTCGTCAATGGTAAAGCCGAGGATGTTGGCGTAAGATTTGTCTAACGTTATATCGTTAAGGTTGTTTAATCCGGAAAAAAGAGATGTTTTGGAAAATCTGGTAACGCCAGTGATGAAGCCAAAACGAACGTATTTTCCGGTTTCTTTGAGTACCCCGTAAAATTTACTAAGGGTCGCGCGAATCTCTTCGGCGCGACGCTTGTTTTCGATATGCGCGAGAATTGGCGCGTCGTACTCGTCGATAAGAACAACAACGTTTTTTTCCTTTTTCGCGCTTAATTTCTCGATGAGAGCGGCAAAAAGGTCAGAAGACGATTTGTAGTTAAGCTGAATATTTTTCATATCAGCTATTCTTTTTATTCTATCGGCGAGGCTGGTTTCCAGCGTATCCGGAGTTCTGGAATTGGCCGAATACAATTTAATATGTATGACCTGGCGAGGCGTCCAATCGAAGGGTTGGTCATAAATCCAAAGCCCCTTAAAGAGTTCCCTGCACCCTTCAAAAATAGCTTCGATAACGCTAAGTAAAAGAGTTTTCCCGAAGCGTCTTGGCCTGGAAAGGAAATATAAAGCCTCAGTGTTAATTATTTTATAGATGAGGTCGGTCTTGTCCGCGAAGATACAATTATTCCTTACAATAGTCGCGAAGTCGTCGTAGCCCACGGGAAGTTTTTTATCGGCGTCCATGAAAATATTTCTTCCTCCAAGGGAGGCGCTTTCGGTCGCGAGGGCGCGAAACGAAAAATAGCGTCACGAAATAGGTCTAAAAAGACCTATAATAATTATATCTTAATCGCGGGCGGAAACGAAAGAATTTTGACCCAAAACGCGCGTTTGGGTTGGCGAGAGGGGTTATTATTTGGGGGACCTAAACCCTATATAGCGATTAGCTTTACTAACTTTCGCAATATAGCGGTATAATAAGGAAAAGGGGAGTTTGGCGCGCGGTCTTTAATTCCGCTTTTAACTCCGGCGTTCCGTTTTGGGAAGTCGTCCGCTCGCGCCCGCTTGCCAGCGGGCGAGCCCATGGCGAGGCGGGCGGCGGAAAAGGCCACCCGAGGCCTTTTGTCGCGGCGGATATATTTTCGCGCCGCTTGGGGAAACGCTTTCCAAGGGAATAAGCGATCGCGCCCGATGGCGCTTTACGCGCGAATTCGCGAAATATCAGGCCTTTGGGCGCGCGGGCGTGACGCCCCGCGTCAATTTGCCGGCCAATGAATTATCGTTATTAAAATGGGGACAGCGAAAGCCTTAAAACAACGGCGCGCAAGGGACGCCGCCGCGCTTAAGCGAGCGGCGACAAGAGCCGGCTTCACGCTCGCGCGGGAGGGCGCCGGAACGCCGTCATGGGTTTAGGGCCGCGCGGGCCTACGCGACGGCGGCGAAACGGCCGGTTTTCGCTAACCCACGGAGCTTGTCCCGGCGTGAAGGAAGATCGCGGCGCCTTTCGTAAAAAATTCGCTTGAAGGGCCCGGGAGGCTCGGTAAAGCTGGCGGAAGCCCGCCCAGGCTCTTGTCCTCAAGCCGCGGGTTTAGAGGGAAAGAACAACGGGCGCCGAAGCTTTCGCCCGGGGCGGAGGGAGGGCGGAGATCGCCGTCTCGCCCACGGAACCCTCAAAAAGCGCCGCGGGCCGTCGGCGCCGGCGCGGGGCGCGAAAGGGCGCGTCCAAGCGACGCTTTGGGCGCAAAAAGGGCCAAAGCTAACGGGAAGGACGCTCCTCAAGCGCCCGCGCGGCCCCACGGGGTTTCCAAAAAAAAGGTAGATAAATTATGATGAAAGCGCAAAAACCCTTCACCGAAGTTACCAGACGTCCAATGATACATTATATAGCATATTTCCCTAATTAATAGTCTTTATTTGGCATTAAGAAATGACCGATTGTCAGTTCCGGGGCTTTTTGCGCTCTCATCAATTATAATTAAAGTGGTAAGCTTCCTCAGTGGTTAAATCGGAGGAGTTCTCAGTTGAAGAGAATAAGCTTAAACAAGCTTGCCATTATTTTTTCTTCAAAAGATATGAGAGTCAAACCAAAGAAAGGTTGAAGCGCCCAGGAATGACATGGACTACAGATAGTGGTCAGTATTTGTTGACGCTTAGGGCTAAAAACGCGAGCAACCTTTGGCATTCAGATATTGAGAAAGTTCTATTGACACGCTTTAATCTTTTGAAGTAGCGTTAATTGCGTCTCTTCGCATTGCTAAGTATAAATCTTGTATTTGTTTATTAGTTGTCGCCACAAGCGTTTCTAAATCAATAATTGTAAGATTTGAATTAGATATATCGTAAACAGAAGATACGTTTGCGTAAAAATCAAGCATTATTTTAGTGAATTCTTCTCTATAGTTCCGTGGGATT
>JAISCZ010000003.1 GCA_031265205.1 Deltaproteobacteria bacterium | reverse complement strand
CGCGCGAGCTGTTTTCAGGTGGATTTTCGCGGGGACCCGGTGGGCGCCAAGGACAGCGTCAACGAGTGGGTGAGCGGCCAGACCCAGGATAAAATTAACGATCTTATCCGCTCCGTGAGACCGGATACCCTTCTGGTTTTGGTCAACGCCGTCTATTTTAAGGGAAAGTGGAATAACCCCTTTAACCCGGAAGCGACCAAGGACGATCTGTTCTATCCCGTCCCCAGGAGCCCGGGCGTCAAAGTTCCCTTTATGTGGAAGTCCTCAAGCTTTAACTATTTCCAAGCGAAAGGCGCGCAAATAGTCGAGCTTTTTTACGGCGAGGAGAGAGCTTTTTCCTTAGCGCTCATTCTCCCCAAGGACGCGCCGGGGGCCTTGAAGTCCCTGGAAAAAAAGCTCGACCAAGCGCTTTGGGAATCCTGGCGCCAGGGCTTGAAGCCCCAAAGACTGGTTTTGGGCTTGCCTAAATTTAAAATTACCTGGGAATCGCCCTCCCTGGTCGGACCCCTGCGCGAGCTGGGCATGGAACTTCCCTTTGGCGACGCGGCCGATTTTGGCGGGATCGCCGAAGCGGCGAATCTGAAGATCACGGACGTGATACAGAAGGCCTTTATCCAGGTGGAAGAGGAGGGCGCGGAAGCCGCGGCCGCCACGGGGAGCGGCGGGCTCATCGCCATGGCCGGGCCTCCCGAGCCTAAGCCGCCGCTCGTCTTGGTCAATCGCCCCTTCCTCTTTCTGATTAAGGACAATCAGACCCAAAGCGTCCTTTTCATGGGGCGCTTAAACGATCCCTCCTAAAGGAAGGGCTCCCGCCACGCCTGGGGGAATCGCGGGCGCGTCTGGATTTGAGGCGCGCCGAGAGTTGTAGCGGGGACGGTCGCTCGCGCGGCGCGTAAGGGGGCTTCCCTTCCCGGGCGCGCTTTGGGGAGCCGCCGAGAGGCGCGGCTTGTGGGGAAGCCTCGCGGGGGCCCGCGAGAGTCCTGAAGTGCCCTGGGGAGCCCCGGGGGAGTCCTAAGGCGGCGCGAGCGCCGCCCTTGATGGAAGCGGATTGAACGGAGAGGGGGCGACCCAAAGGGGCCATGGGCGCGCGGGGCGGGAGCGCGCAAGGCGCCTTGGAGCGCTTGCGCCGTGGCGCTTATAAAGCTAATATAGCTTTGTTTAAACGCGATAGCGCGCGTCTTTTTTTAAATGTCGCGCTTGATTAAAAACGATTCGCGCGCCTTCCGGCGCGAGGCTGGAAGCGCCAGGGGGAGATTCCGCGCATGAAAGTTGAACGCGAGCCCTTTTTCCGCGCGCTCGGCGCGCTGGCTTTGGCTCTCATTGTCTTTAGCCCGGCGGGCGCCAGCGGGGCGGAAGAGTTCGTTAACGGCCTGGGGATGAAGTTTGTCCTCATTCCGGCGGGCTCTTTTGCAATGGGCGCCCGCGAGGGCGACTCCGACGCGGGCGACGACGAGTTTCCGCGCCACAAAGTGACCTTGACCCGGCCTTTTTATTTAGGGACGACGGAAGTTACCAACGGGCAGTGGCGGGAAATAATGGGCTCTTCCAGCGGCGCCGCGGATTTTCCGGCCTCCGATTTCTCCAGGGAAGACGCGGAGGATTTTGTCGCGAAACTGAACGCGCGCGAAAAGGTCGAAAGTTACCGGCTTCCCACCGAAGCCGAGTGGGAGTACGCCGCCCGGGCGGGAACGGACTCGATTTATTTCTTTGGGGACGACTCGGGACGCATGTCCGAGTACTCCAACTGCGGGCTTAGCGTTGAGGAGGAAGTGGGGAGCCGCGCGCCCAATCCTTGGGGCCTTTATGACATTTACGGAAACGTCTGGGAGTTTGTCTCCGATTGGTACGGCCCTTATTCCCGCGGCGAGGCGGTGGATCCCACCGGCCCCGAGTCCGGGAGGGAGGCGATTAAACGGGGAGGGACCACTTACAGCACCATGAGCAGCTGCCGGACTTCCTATCGCCGCAACGTCGACGCGGGCGACCGCGGGAGCGCGTCGCCCGGGCTGCGGGTCGCGATGGACGCGCGTCCACAAATGTCTAAAAAGCTGCGTTTGGCGCGCGCCCGCTAGGACGCGGATTGGAGCGCGCGCTTGAGCTTGGAGCGCGGGAAAGGGGCGGAACGCCCATGTGGCGGAAAAAACTTGCGCGGAAAAAAATTTGGCTCTTTCTCCTGGCTTGCGCGCTCGCGGCCTATCCGCGTCCCGATAGTCTCGGGGCGGACTATTTCGAAAACGATCTTGGGATGTCCTTTGTCCCGATTCCCGCCGGAACTTTCACTATGGGCGCCCGCGAAGGCGACGACGACGTCATGGACTCCCAGCGGCCCGCGCACAAAGTCACGCTGACCCGGTCCTTTTATATGGGGGAATTCGAGGTCACCCAGGGCGATTGGCGGAGGGTCATGGGGAGCGCGCGCTCCGACAGTTCCCCCCAAGGCGACGACTATCCCGTCAACAACGTGACGCGCGCGGAGATTGACGCTTTCTTCGTTAAGCTTAACGCGCTCGATTCCGCCAACCGTTACCGCCTGCCCACGGAAGCCGAATGGGAATATTCGGCGCGCGCCGACACCTTAGGCCCCGTCTTTTTTGGGGAAGAGTCTCGCGTCGCGGATTACGGCAATTGCGCCACGAAGCAAATTCAGGAAGTTGGCCTTTTGCGGCCGAACCCTTGGGGCCTTTACGACGTTTACGGCAACGTCTACGAGTCCGTTCACGACTGGTACGACGACGACTATTATTCCATTTCGCCGGAAGTTGACCCCCAAGGGCCCCCGGGAGACGGCGGGAACTTCGCGCCCCTTAAAGCGGCGCGCGGGGCGGGGGCTTTCAGTTATTCCGAGACGGTGTGCACGTCCGTTTTCCGCGAAATGTTTAACTCCACGGAGGGCGATCAAAATTTAGGGTTCCGCGCTCTGATGGAATATCCTTTTAAGGGGCGCGCGACTCCGCCCCCATGGCCGAGACCCGCCGCGGATGACCCTCCGCCGCGCGAGACGAAAAGGCTCAGGCTCAATAGGGGGAGATAGGCGCGCTTTGTCTCTCCCATGGGGCGCGGAATTCCGGAAACGGGAAGGGCCCTCAAGGTTCTCTAGCCCCTTCAGGCCTTCGCGGTGGCCCAGGCGCTAGAGATGACCCGCGGAGCCTTGGGACGCGCCCGCCATGGCGAGAAGCGTCCCGCGACGGGGGCTGGGCCGACGGGGGCCAAGCCAAGGACCCTCCCTTCTTAAAGTCCTTTCGCCGCCCTTTTTTTCTCCTTCGCCCGCCCTTTTTTTTCTTCTTCGCCCGTCCCTTTTTTCCGCGGCCCCGGCCGCGACTCAACCCAAGGCCCGCCCCGGAAAAGGGCGGCCTTTAAGCGTGGGCGCGTGACTCTGCTGGCGCAAATATCCGATCTCCATCTCCGCGCGGGCGGCCTCTTGGCTTGCGGGCGCGGGGACGCTTTAAGGGCCGCGCGGGAGACGCTCGGCTATCTTCTGTCTTTCCGGCCCTCCCTGGACGCGCTGGTTCTGACTGGGGACTTGGCGGATCGGGGGGAAGAAGGGGCCTATCTGGAACTCGCGGAACTCTTGCGCCCCTTTGAGATTCCTCTGGGCCTCGTCCCCGGAAACCACGACGACCGGGAGCGCGCGCGGGAGATCTTCGGGGGCCTCTGCCCGTGGGCGGCGGAGACTTACCCTTTTCTTTGCTGGACCAGGGATTTAGGAAAAGTGGGCCTCATCGGCCTGGACGTGGCCCAGGAGGGACGCGTCGGAGGCGCCCTGGCGGGGAAAGTCGCGAATTTTTTGGAGAAGGCCTTAAGCGCTTTTGGGGAGCGGGACTGCCTCGTTTTTCTCCATCAGCCCCCGTTTCGCTCGGGCCTGGGGGACATGGATGGCTTTCCCTTCGTGAACGCGGGCCAATTAAGCGAGATTATGGGGGCCTATCCCCGGGCCGTCTTAGCCTGCGGGCACCTCCACCGGGGGCTGGCCTCTTTTTGGGAAGGGGGCCGGGCCATCTGCGCCCCTCCCGTCTGTCTGCATATGGAATTGGACTTAACGGAGAAGGGCGGTCACCGTTTCACCCTGGGCCCTCCTGGTTTCGCGCTCTACCATTACGGCGAGGGTCTTTTAAACGTCCACTTCGCCTCCGTTCCCGGGGACTATCCTTACGCTGGGCCCTATTATTTCAGCGGGCCGCCCGCGGGCTAGTATTGACTCTGGGCGCCGAAAGAGGCGTCAGACGGCTAATCGCGAGAATTCCGAAGATAAGCTGGACGCTATCCGCGCGGCCATACGCGCGGAACCCAAATATAAGAGCGCTAAGGAATTTAACGCGTATGTTAGACAGCGAATCGCTCCGAATATAATCAAAAGCATGGTATTGAGTATGCGTTCATGGAATGAGAGCGCGCGGCGGAGGGTAGCCAGGAGGCTTGAATGGCTCTTTGATCCTGACGCGACGGCGGCGGCGATGACTGGCGATGGTCAACGCCAGGTTTAAGAGGAAGGCGGAACGCCATCCCCTACTGACGGAAAAGGAAATCGCCAAGGCTCATCACAATTCCGGCCAACCCGTCCCGGAAGACAATCACGCTTCCTACGGTTTGCGTAAACGCCCATAGCCCATGGACGTTACATCCAATGTAATCGTAGCTAAGACGCCCCGTTGTCTTGATCGAATCTTACCGCGCTTGGCGAGATCATTCTCTGGCCTAGGCTGTCCCCTATCGCTCCTAGCCCGGCTACGCCATCGGCCAGAGCGCGGGCTCATATGTCCTTGTTAACCCTCCCAACTATCTGACACGAGAAGCCCACTCGCGTGAGATGGACAAGTCTAATCGGGCGCGGGTGAATGGATACTATAGTATTTAAGCTTTTTCATTGATGCTTCAATAGTTGCGCCATGCTCGCTTTCACTCAAATGAGCCCTTTCATAAGTTACCAAGCGGCGTTAATAACCTCTCGGGTATCGAGGTTAGGATTTGAGTCCCCAAGATATGTTCGAACGGCTAACGCGTTTTGTGGGCAATAGCGTTAGAATCCAGACATTCAACTCAAGTAGGCTTTAGCCGACTTAAGCGGATTTACAACGAAGTTACCGAGGCGTGAATTCTCCTCTGTAACTCTAAACAACGCGACTCTGTACGCTAGCCGTTAATAAACTGAAGGATCAATTCTTCAACCCAACGTGAAAGCCTTCCGAACTTAAGCGATTTATGGAATTTTCCTTCCTTAATCCATATGATCGCGCTAAAGGTATAGAAAGCGTAAAAGATTATAGAAAGCGTACCCCTCCAAAAAAATTTTGGCTTGCGGGTTTGAACCCGCCGATTCCGGTCGCGGCCGTCCGAAAAGGGCTTCCCGACGCGGGGAGCGACCGCTGGGGCCGCTCCCCCGGGCGAAGGCTAAACCGACGCCTCCTCGCCGTAGTAGGCCCTGCGGTAAATATCCGCGAGATCCTTAATAAATGGGTAGCGGGGGTTGGCTGTGGTGCATTGGTCCTCAAAGGCGTTCTCGGCGAGCGCCGGGAGCTTCTCCAGGAAATCCTTCTCCTCCACCCCGCAATCCCTAATGGTGGCCGGAATGGACAAACTCGCGTTTATTCCCTGAATGGCCCTTATGAGGGCGTTGCAGCCGGCCTCGGGAGCCGCGCCAGGCGAGCCATCCCAGATCGCGAGCCTCCTCGCGAGCTCGGCGTAACGGCGGGTGGCCACGTACTCGCCGTACTTGGGGAAGATGGGAAATTTCTCGGGCAAGCGGGCGTTGTAGGCTATGACGTGCGGCAGAAGAATCGCGTTGGCCCGGCCGTGGGGGATGTGATACTCGCCGCCCAGCTTGTGGGCGAGGGAATGGTTTATGCCCAGAAACGCGTTCGAAAACGCCATGCCGGCTATGCAGGAAGCGTAGTGGAGCTTTTCTCTGGCCTCGCGGTCGGCCGGGTCGCTCCAGCTTCGGAAAAGATAGCCGAAGACGAGCTCGGCCGCCTTCACCGCGAGCCCGTCCGTGTAGTCGGAGGCGAGCACGGACACGTAGCTCTCGATAGCGTGCGTCAAAACGTCCATGCCCGTGTCGGCGGCGATGGGGCGCGGCATGGTTTCGGCGAACTGCGGGTCGATTATGGCCACGTCCGGCGTGAGCTCGTAGTCGGCCAGGGGGTACTTGACGCTCCCGCGCTCCTTGTCGGTGAGGACGGAGAAGCTCGTGACCTCGCTCCCGGTCCCGGAGGTGGTGGGGATGGCAACCATGCTGGCCTTCTTCCCGAGGTTCGGGAAGTGGAAGGCCCTCTTGCGGATGTCCAGGAACCTGAGCCTCAAGCCGTCGAAGTCCGTGTCGGGGCGCTCGTAGAAGAGCCACATGCCCTTCGCGGCGTCTATGGCCGATCCGCCGCCCAGGGCGATAATCACGTCCGGGGCGAATTGGCGCATGGCGTCCACCCCGCGTCGGATTGTGGCCAGGGAGGGGTCGGGCTCGACGTCGGAGAAGACGTAGGAATGCGCCCTGTCCGGTCGTTTCCTCAGGTAATAAAGCGCCTTGTCCACGTAGCCCAGATCCACCATGGCCCTGTCGGTCACGATGAATGCCTTCCTTATCCCGGGCATCTTCTCCAGGTACTGGACGGCCCCGCGCTCGAAGTATATGCGCGGTGGGATCTTGAACCATTGCATATTGTTGCGCCTCCACGCTACCCGCTTCCTGTTTAGCAGGTTGACGCTGGACACGTTGGAGGTGGTGGAGTTGCGACCGAAGGAGCCGCATCCCAGCGTCAGGGACGGCGTGTTGGCGTTGTAGATGTCTCCTATCGCCCCCTGGGAGGATGGGCTGTTGATGATGACGCGGCCCACCTTCATCTCCTCGCCGTAGCGGGCGCAGACGCGCTCGTCGGAGGCGTGGATGACGGCTGAATGGCCCAGGCCGCCCAGTTCCAGCATTTTTTTGGCGCAGGCGAAGCCCTCATCCTCGCCCGCCACCGTGAAGTAGGCGAGCACGGGCATGAGGGTCTCCAGCGACAGAGGGTGGTCTACGGAAGGCTCTGGTAACGGCGCCAGGAGTATCTTGGTGTCCGGCGGGACCGAAAAGCCGCTCTTCTCAGCGACCCAGAAAGCGCTCTGCCCCACGGCCCGGCCGTTTAGGGCCCTTCCCCCCTGGGGAAACAGGAAGGCCGTTACCTTGGCGGTCTCGTCCGGGGTCATGAAGCGGCAGGCGTTCCGTGTCAGGAACTCCTCGAAGGGGGCCTGGACGGCCCTGTCGACTATGACCGCCTGCTCGGAAGCGCAGATCATGCCGTTGTCGAAGGTCTTGGATATCATCAGGTCCGTGCAGGCTGTCCGGAGTTCGGCGGACTCGTGGATGTAGCACGGCACGTTGCCGGGACCCACGCCAAGGGCGGGCTTGCCCGCGCTGTAGGCGGCCCGGACCATGCCGGCCCCGCCCGTCGCCAGAATGAGCGAAACGCCCGGATGGCGCATGAGCTCGGCGGTCTTGTCCATGGAGGGGCTGGTTATCCACTGGACGCAACCCTCCGGCGCCCCCGCTCGGACGGCGGCTTCCATTACGGTCCTCGCGGCCTCGGCCGAACAGCGCTGGGCGGATGGATGGAACCCGAAGATCACTGGATTCCTGGTCTTGGCGCAGATGAGCGACTTGAAAAGCACGGTTGAGGTGGGGTTCGTGACCGGCGTCACCCCCGCCACGACGCCCACTGGCTCGGCCACCTCGGAGTAGCCCTCGATCTCGTTTTCCTCCACGACGCCTACGGTCTTCTCCTTTTTAATGCTGTGCCACACGTACTCGGTCGCGAACATGTTCTTTATGACCTTGTCCTCGACCAAGCCCCTCCCGGTCTCCTCGACCGCCATCTTCGCGAGCTCCAGGTGGCCGCCAAGGCCCGCGAGGGTCATGGCGTAGACCGCGGCGTCCACCTGCTCCTGGGTCATGTTCATGTAGGCGGCCAGCGCCTCGTCGGCCTTGGCCACCAGACGGTCGACCTCGCCCGGGTCGCCCGCCCCGGCGCCCGCGGCCTCTCCGGGCGCGGCGCCGGGAACGTCCGTAGCCGGACGATCGCTACCGTCAGATGTCGGATTTTGTGTCACTTGCCTATTTCCTCTGGCGGGGCCTAGCCCCGCGGAAAGCCCCCAGGCCTGGTTCGGGAAGCGGCGGACCGCGAGCGGAGGTAAGCGCCGCGCGTCGTATCGCCCCGCTACGGGGGGTGGCGCGGCGCGCCGGGAACATGATCGCGCCCGCGACGCGAAACGCGTACGGGGCATGTTCGGGCCGGGCCCGTCGGGGCTCGGCCCGTATCGCGCCCTGGCCGGGCATGAACGGCAACGGCCGGGAACGTGTCCGTCCGGCCGTGGCTCGGCCGGTCGAGTGGATCGACGCCGCGCTGGCGGCGCGAGGGGGCGGGGCGTCCGGGATATTTACCGAAAACTCCCGCCTGAGAAATTATAGCGCGCCGGAGGCGATTCGCAAAACGGCGGCGGCGATTCCGCGGGCGCCGACTCGCGAGGCCGTCGGGAAACAGGATTTCGGATGGCGCGGAGAGCCGGTGAGGCTGGAAAGGCGAAAAAAAAGCGCGCGGTATCGAGCGGAACTACGCGCCTTTAGCTTTCGAACGGTTAGCGTCTCCCGGACGTTACGAGGAGACGGCGACGGACGGGGTGACGGCAAAGGGCTAAAAAATTGCCGCGCCAGATGCTGGATGAAACCGCAAACTACGCGACCGGGCGCCATAGAGCGTCGCCCGCGCGGTTAGCGAGGCGGGGAAGGCGCTACCGCGAAGTCGGGACGGCCAGCTTTCGCGCGGAACGGGCTGGCCCGAAAAGGGCGGGCGCGGAGGCGGGCCCGGTCCGCGCGCAAACGGGCCTTTAAGAAGGCTTGGGTGGGGCCCAGCGCTTCAAGCGGCGCGAACGGGGGCGCGAGCGGACTCCAGATAGGCGGGCCTACCGCTCGCGCGGCGGCTCCGGAAAAGTCACGGGCGGCGGCGGGGCAGTTCGGTCCGGGCGTTCTCGCCGGGGGGAGACATCTTCTCCTTCAGGTTTTTCATGAGGAGGGCGAGCGACGCGCCCATGTCATCGTTGCGGACCACCGTCGATTCGGGGACCCGCGAGTTCACCGGAGCGAAGTTCCACGCCGCCATGACGCCGCCCTCACGGAGCGCGTCGCGGGCCTGCTGGGCGTGGACGGCAGGTACGGCAATTACGCCAATACGCGCCTTGAGCCTTCGGCGGAGAAAGGTGGCGCTGAGGCTGGAAGGCTTCTGCCCGAGGAACTGTTTGAGAGGGAAGTTGGGGACTGAGGTGAAAGGGCAGCGCTGAGGCTGGAAGGCTTCGGTTATGAAGAGACGGATTTGAATGAATATCGCCTCGTTGTCGCGTTGAAAACATTCTTGATTATGCGTATATATAAAGAATGTAGTTATGCTATTTTATAAATTGTCTCTCCTAAAAACTAAATTCAAGGAGATAAATGACATTTTTGGCGTTTAGGACCTGACTAATTACAACTTATGGAGATATAAGGCTTTCCCCGCTTGGCGCCCGGGGGGGGCGTAAAGCGGGTAGGCGAGCGCGGGGAAGGCGCCGGAGGGCGCGTCCCCGCGCCCCGGCGCGCGCTGGGGCGCGCTCATCCGCGCGTCTAAGCCCCGCGCCCCAAGCCATCCCCAGCGAAATTAAGGGAAGGGCCGGGCGAAGGCCGCGCGCGGGCTGAATGGGGGCTGAACTGGGCTTGAAAGAGGGCTCCGCGCGGGATTCGTGGGCGCTTCAAGGGGGCTGAACGGGGACCGCGGAGGGGGCGGCTTTCCGGAAGGCTGGGCGCCTTAGGCGAGGGGCGCTTCGCGGGCGACGAGGAGCGTCGGGCGCAGGAGGTCCGGGCGCACCTTGCGGAGGAATTGCACGAGGAACATGGCGACTAGGCCCTCAATGACGACGACGGGGAGGTTGGCCGCGACGATCACGTAGCCGACGGTCGCGAAAGCGTCCCCGGAGAGATAGAGGGAGAAAGCGACTAAGATCCCGGAAACGAGGACGGGGACGGCGCCGCAGAAGAGCCCCGCGGCGGAGGCGAGGGCCATGTTGGGGCTGTTGACCGCGCGGCGGGCGAGGAACCCGAAGAGGGCGGCGGGCGCGGCCATGGTAAAGGTATTGACCCCTAAGGTGGAAAGCCCTCCGAACCCGAAGAGAACGCCCTGGAGCAGGAGGCCGAAGAAGACGATGGGAAAGGCCGCCCAGCGCGCTATGAGCCCGATGAGGCCGCTTAAAATGAGGTGGGCCGAGCTGGGGCCGATGTTCACGTGGATCAGGGAGGCCGTAAAAAAGACCGCCGAAAGGATGGCCGCCTTGGGAACGTCTTCCTCTTTGATGGATTTGATTCCGATCGCGAGGCCCGCCAGGGAAAGGGCGGCGCCGGCGACAAGAACGGGGGGCGAAAGAATGCCTTCGGAAATATGCATGTTAGTCCCTTGAGGGCGGAGGAGAGGGTCGCCTCCGTCCTAAGCGCCAAAAGATAAGGCCCAGAAGCCCCGCGATCCAGCCCAGGCCCCCGACAACGTTTCGCAGGGTTGGGCTCTGATCGTTTTCCGCTTCGGCGAGAGCGCGGACAATGGGCTTCAGTTGGTCGCGCAGCTCGGCGCGGATGAAATTTTGGAGGGCCCGCGCGTCTTGTGGGGAGAAAGCGGGCGGCCCCGCGGCGGCGGGGCCGGCTTCCACTGTCTCCGCCGGCGCGGGGCTAGGGGAGGCGGGAGAAAAGGAGGCGGAGGGGGAGTCGCTCCGTTCGGAGGCCCGTAGAATAAACTCGCCCCGGTGCCCTTCCCCGGCCTCCACGGCCACGATCAAGTCCCCCGCGACATCGGGGGACTTGAAGCAAAAAGTCCCCTCGCCGTCGGTGACTCCGCTCTCAAGAAGAGTTCCGTTGGGGCTCAAAAGGCTGACCCGCCCCCCTTGGACCCGGTTTTTCCGGCTAAAGTAGCTCTCGGAGCAGATTTGGTCGGAGGCGGAGTACGCGAAGACGTAGACCGCGTGGGCGCTGGCGCTCCCGGGGGCGAGGGGGGAGAAAGCCTTCGGGGCGAGGGCCCCGAAGGTTAAAAGCGCCAGGAGAAGGGGGAAGAATAAACGGGGCATAGGTTTACTTGGCGTCGACGGCGGGGCGGAACTCGTGGAAATAGACCCACAGGACCGCTCCCAGCTCCACGTCTTTCTCCAGGCCCTCATGGGGGAGTTTGAAGTCGGCGGCGTTGAGGCCCGCGAAGCCCCACCAGCCGGGCGCCGTGGGCGCGAAATTGAAATTGCCGTTTTCGTCCGTCTTGACGACCTGGGTGATCATGGACTCGTAGGGGGCTTGGCCTTTTTTGTCCGGGCCGGGGCGCCACTCGATTTCCACTTCCCCGCCGGGAACGGGCTGGCCGTCCAGGAGGACTTTGCCGGTAAAAACGTTGCCGGCGTAGAGAGCGCCGGGAGCGCTTAGAGGCACGATTTCGGTTTTAAGGCCCGGCGTGGGCTCCGACCAGCCTTCGTTGTCGCCAAAAGCGTCCACGTAGACCTTCGTGAAGTGGATAATGAAGCTGTCCTCGGCGGGCTCGAAGTAAGGATGGGGCGCCATGACGAAAGTATAGAGGCCGGGGCGGTCGACTTTGTAGGCGAGGCGCCAGGTCGTAAATTCGCCGACTTTCTTTTCCTCCAAGGACTCAACGAGCTCGTTTTTTTCCCCTGAATGGTAAACGGCGAAGGAGAGGGGGCGAGGGAGGGACATGCCTTGGTTCGCGAAGGGGTGCCAAAACTCAATTTCCAAATTGACCGTGGAGTCGGCCTGGTCCATGACCGTGGGGGGCGTGGGGATGACCACGCCGAAATGGGCTTGGGCCAAGGCGGGGGAGAGGAAGAGACAGAGGGGGAAGAAAAGGGCCAAGAGGGGGCGGACGCTTCTCATTTTTACGCCTTTGGAAGAGATTTTCGGTCCTTAAACGCGAAAAACCGTCCTCAAAACCCCGAATTGGGCTTCGTGGACGGCTTTCGTAGCCGAAAATTCTTTGGAAAAAACAAAAAGAAAAGGTTTTTTGGGGGAAAAACCTTAACGACCGCCTTCTAGCGGGGTCCTTTCTTCATGAAAGTAATTTTATTATCGCTAAAGAGTTGGGATTTGTCAAGAAAATATCGCGCTCGACGGCGCTCCGATGGCGGCGCTCAATCTGACGCGGCGGTCGGTTTTTCGGCGCCCCTTCGGTAACGCCTGTCCGTATGTAGTTGTTTCGCTTAATAATTTGCCCAAAATAGAGCAAATAAGGCCTTGTATAGATACCGTCAATATCGGTCAGAAACATGCCGGGACTTTAGACCATTAGGCCATGATTTGTTGTCTTCCTTTAAACGCTTTATGATATATTGAGACGGAAAGCTCTTCGGAGAATCCGGGGAAGGCGCCACTCGCGTGAGAGAAACCGCTAACGGTTCAGTCGCGGTCGACCCGTCAAGTGGCCTTCATATTGAGGCCGTCTTCGATAAACGCTATGATTCAGAAGATTATTATTCCGCTGGAGGATTACCATACTAAAGCCGAACCCAAAAATATTCTGGATTCCGTCATGGCTTGCCCTCCCCAAAACCTCAAGAAGGAAAGCCGCTTCTTTACGCGCGGCCGGGTTTCTTTGGGGCGGTCAAAAAGGCCAAAAGAGAAGGCTGTAGCCCGCGCGCAAGAATAACCGGTGACCATTAAGACCCATAACCCTGTCAGGCTCAAAGAGGCTAAAGACTGGAAAGATATTCTCAAACGGGGCGACCCGAGTCTCCATCTGGATTATCTGGTCGCGAGAGATTGAGTTAGTTTATTGATTGGAGGTGGATCGTTATGGCATTTGATCGTCAGATGTTTTCAGACAAGTTGAAACGCTTTATGAGCGCGCTCCAAACCACGACTTTGGACTTGGCTGAAAACACTGGCATTCCAGAAAATCGAATTCAATCGTTGATTAAACGGGAACACAATCCGACAGGTTCTGAGGTTCTGATTATCTCTGATTTTTTCCATGAGGACTTTAATTTTTTTATTTCAAACGAACAATTCGCGACTTTTGAGCGCGTGGAAGATTTCTTCAAAAAAAATAATTTCTTGCTAACAAAAGAAGATCGGTGGCATATCAAGGAGTTTTTGTTTCTTTGTGAGTGCGAGAGTTTTTTGCAAGATGAGCTCGGCCAAAACCAAAGAAGAAGTGTTTTTGAATTTAGTAAGCAGGATGGAAACCACTATAAACAGCATGGCGTCGCGGCGGCGTCAGCGGTAAGAGCTTATTTAGGTTGCGAGCCAAATGAAATACGTTTAGATGTCTTTAGTGATTTTATGTCTATGGGGATTCATATCTTCAGGAGGAATTTGGGCAAAAGCGCGATATCTGGCTTTTATATAAAACATCCTAGCGCCGGCAAGTGTGTCCTTGTGAACAATTCTGAAGACGCGTTCCGTCAAAGATTTATCGTAGCGCATGAAGTCGGGCACGCAATATTGGATGATGAAGCCAATTTTAATATTTCGCTGGAAGCCGTTAACAGAAGCTCTGACGAAGAAATGGAACTTAGAGAAAAACGAGCCAATTCTTTCGCGTCGAACTATTTAGCGCCTTCTGGATATATCAGTTTTATTCCAGAAAATAGAACATGGACCGAAGAGAAAATTATAAAATATTCCTTGTCGTTAAAAATTAATCCGGAACCGTTTGCTTACGCTTTGAACAGAGAAGGACTCATTTCTGAAAATGACGTAACTCACTTCAAGGCCTTGAGGATACCGTCAGCCGAAAAACGTGATCCTGAGCTACCTGACGACTCGGATTCTTTGGATTATAAACGCAAAGCGGCGGTACTGGAAAAAGGACTGTCGCCATATTATGTTTCTTTATGCCTTGAAGCCTACGGAAAAGATCTAATAAGCAGGGGACGCCTTACGGAAATGTTGCTTGCGGATGAATACTCACTTGTCACGATAGCGAATCTTTTCATGAAGACGGTTTGAGAATGACATTTAATCCGTCTGTTTTCTTGAAATTTAACGTTATTGACACGTGCGCTGTATGGAATGTATTGTCATCACAGTCCCTATACGCGCGTGCCAAGAATGATGGCATTGAGTTTTATTGCGCCGGTTTAGTGCTTAATGAATGTCTCCACAAGCCACGCAAGCAAATTTGCCGCGAGGAGATGGAACTGCAAGTCCGTCTCAGATCCGCCATCAATAATGGCGATTTTAGAGAGACGCCTCTGGCTGTAGAAGACCTCCAAGCGGTCCAAATACTGGAAACGCGCCAAAGGCTTGGAAAAGGCGAATTGACGTCTATCGCGCGCGCCATTAATACGCGTCAAGCCTTCATGACTGACGACCAGGAAGCGAGGAAGTTTGCGACGGCGACATTCGCGCGCGTGAGCGTACAGACAACGCCACATTTATTTTCTTGGCTTGTGTTTACATCATCAATATCCGCTCAGGAGGCCAGTGAAATCATAGAAGACAATATTCAAATGAAACGACCGCTCAAGCCCCACCTGGAAAAAGCTTTCGAGATAGCCCGTAGAGCGAGATCGTTATGCCAGCCACCTGAAGGAAGATGACTTTTTTGCTCTTTAAAAACGAATGTGCCTACAATAATACTAATTTTGTAAATTATTTGTTGATGAAAGCGCAAAAATCCTTCATTGCGGTTGTATGATGGAACATCATGCTGTATATAGTATATTGCAATACCATATTGCGTTTATATGGCATTGGAAATCAAGTAATTTTAAGTTCCGGGACTTTTTGCGCACTCATCATTTGTTATTTCGCAATGAAATAACGCGTAATATGGCCGCGAAGTTGTGGCTTGAGGAAAGCGTCAGAATAATTCGTCAGAAGCGGCGCTGAGAATGATCGAGTCCAAGAAACACTGAGCGTCGCGAATCAGTATAGAATAAGGCGATAAACAAAAAGGAAAATTAGCCGTATAGCGCGCTATCTTAAATATTAAAATGGCGGCGCCGTGACGCGCTTTTTGGCTCGATGGCCCTCTCGCGGCTTCGCCCAGTCGCCAATTTTGCCTCAGGAGGCGCGCCTGGCGGAGCGCGGAAGCCCACGGGAAAGCCTCCCCGAGAGCCGCGCCCACGAGCGCGTTCCTGTTTCCCAGCGCCGCGAGTTTGGGGCGGGGGAGAGCGTCTCCCCGCCCCAAAAGCCGCGGAAAAACGCTTTTAAGCGCGGTGATTGGCGGGTTTGTGCTTAATGAAGGAGCCGTTCTCAAGCTCCTGAAAGGCGTGTTGGAGTTCCGCGGAGGTGTTCATGACGATGGGTCCACCCCAGGCCACGGGCTCGCCCAGGGGTTTGCCCTGGAAGAAGAGGAACCTTAAAGGCTGTTGGTCGGTGGCCTTCAACTGGATGGAGTCCCCGTCACCGTCAAAGAGGACGGCGGTCTTTTCGGGGTAGAGCTTATCGTGGATGAAGGCGCCTCCCAGAATTAGGAAAACGAAGGCCGTTTCCCCGGAGATGGTGGGAATGACGACTTCTTGGCCTGGGTTTACGGCGAAATCAAGCAAGGTGGCCTGGATGTAAGAGGGTTTGAGCCCGCAAGTCCCGTTATATTGGCCGGAAATGACCCGGACATCCCCAAAAGGCGCGTCAAGCTTGGGGATCATGTCCTTTTTAATGTCAAAGTAGGTGGGGTGGGCCATCTTTCGCTCGCGGGGGAGGTTGAGCCAGATCTGGAGGCCCAGGAGCCAGGGGCGGTCCAGGGGCATTTCCTGGTGCATGATGCCGCTGCCAGCGGTCATCCACTGGCTTTCCCCGGATTTGATGGAGCCTTTGTTTCCCAGGGAGTCTTGGTGCTCAATTTCCCCTTCCAGTAAATAGGTAATGGTCTCAATGCCCCGGTGGGGGTGCGTGGGAAAACCCATCACGAATTCTTCCGGGGTCTTGGAGTCAAAGGAGTCCAGCATGAGAAAGGGGTCAAAGTCTTGGACCGTCTTCACGCCCAGGACTCGTACCAGTTTGATGCCCGCTCCGTCGATCGTCTCGTGACCGGTGACGGTTCTTTTGACCTTGCGAAAGCTCATAAAAACACCTCCTTTTCCCGCTACAGGGCGGAAAAGGCGAAAATTTGGGGGCGAAGGCCCCAGCGCGAAGCCTGGCGCGCGCGAATCCGGCTGGGCGAGAAGGCGTGATTACTCAAAGCGAAGAGGGAGCGAGGCGTTTCTCCCAGCGGCCCTTCCAGCGGCGCCCGCCTGAGCGCGCGCGCTCGCCAGCGGGCTCAGAGCGGGAAGAGCCCGCTTCTTTCTTGCGATTGATCGTAGATAAGGCGTTGGCGTGTGTCAAGAAAACCCCGCTTTTGGGGCGAGGTTTGGGGATTTCCGCCCCGCGCCCGCCATTTTTTTAAAGTGTCGCGGCTTTTTTTAAAGGTATCAAATAATATATAAGCAATTTATTGTTAATAAGATAATAAAATAATATTTTTATCATCTTATATATAAATATATTTAGAAAGATTTAAAAAATTTTTTTATTAGTATGTTAAACTATAATATATCATATAAATGTAATTTTAACTCTTTTAATGTTTAAAAGTACACTAATTTAGCATATATTATTCTTACGCTAATAAGGGGCGCCGGAGGGGCGACGTGCTAGAAAGGCTCGCGCGCGCTTTGGTTCCGGGGCGATCTGGGATTTTTTTGCGGAACGCAGGAGAGGAGGGAAGGTCCCGCTTGGCGGGGCGAGCCCTTTTTGTCAAAAAATGAACTGCCGAACTCTCGGCTGGAGGCGCCGCGCTCGGCTTTCGCGTTTAAAAACGAAGTTAAAAAGAGGCGCGCCCCCATCTGGAAAAGTATTCGCGGCTAATGTATTATGGGGAACTTTCAATAGCCCTGAGTCCCAATTTTACGAATTTTCCCTGGGGACGCTTCTGGGCTTTGGAGAGGAAGAGCGATATTTTTCAATATGTCTTTCTTCCTCTCTTTCGCGCGCTCGGGCGGCCCGGAGGGCCTTTAACTCCAAAATTTCACTCCTCCCTAAATGTCCCACCTCTTTCGCCCGTGGTTCGCTTCTCTCGCTATTCCCCCCTCAAATTAGCCTTTTAACGCGCGCTTAGAGCCAGCGCGCGCGCTTTCTCGCGGCGAGCCGGCCTATAAAAGGGCCGCCCGCGCGCGAAGCGTCCTTAAATAGCGGGCGCGGCGGGGTTTCAGCCTCTCGCGTCCGCGCTTAACTTCCAGCAAATCTTTTTTTTTGCGGCGCTTTTTCCGGCGCCCGCGGCGAGCCGCGTGTGGGTTAACTGTTTTTGCGGAAATATCGCTCTTTCTTCCCTGCTCGACGGTGGCTTCTGGCCTTACGTGAGGGTCGCCCGCGGGCGACCCTCACGGGAAGCGGGCCCGCCCCAAAAGGGGCGCGGAGCGCGCCCCTCTCGCGGAAATGGGTAAGCTTCGCGCGCGTGGCCTTTTGGCGCGATGACGGGAAAAAAGTGGCGGAAGAGGCGCGCGCGCGGGAATATTTCGCCGCGAAAGGCTTTTTTTTAAAGCGGGATAGCTTTTGTTTCCTTGGCCGCGCCCCGGCGCGGTCATCTTCGCGGTTAGCGGAGGCGAATTTTGATGGGTAGGATCAAAATGAACAGAACAATCGGGCCTTTGGCGTTGGCGCTGGCCATTTTCGGGGCGCTGGCGAGCCAAGTGGCCTTGGCCCAGGAGGAAAGCGCGATGCCCACCATGGTGGTGACCTCTTCCCGCTCCTCCGAAAATATCCGCGAAGTCACGAGCAACATCACCGTCATCGACGAAGAGGCTCTGGAGACTTCGGGGGCGAGCACTTTAGAGGAGATTTTAAGCGAGACGGGTTTTACGGTCTCCAAAAATCCCGGCAGCCTCGGGACGGTCACCATCCGGGGCTTTTCCACCGATCTTTTGGGCCTGGACTTGGGGAGTCATGTCCTTTTGCTCCTCAACGGCCGCCGGGTGGGGACCGGTAACGTCTCCATGCTGGGACTGGCCAACGTGGAGCGCATTGAGGTTATCCGAGGCCCCGCCGCCGTGCAGTACGGGTCCGCCGCCATGGGCGGGGTGATCAACGTCATCACCAAAAATGGGATTGGCCTTCCCTTCAAGGCTTACCTGGAGCTGGGCTACGGGAGTTTCGACACGAGCAAGCAAAAGGCCCGTTTTCTGGGGAGCCGCGGGGGATTCGATTTCGCGGTGGGCTTCGCCCACAGCGATTACGGCTCTTATAAGGTGGGAGGCGGCCAGACCTTCAACAACACCGCCTTTGAAAATTACGCGGGCTCCGGGGAGTTCGGCTACAGCTTTCTTGATAAGCACCGGGCGGCGCTGTCTTTCAATTTCTACGACTCCCCCGAAAGCGGGAGCCCGGGGCCCTTTAACCCGAGTGGCGCGCAGAATACCAACTGGACCCGCAAGTACAATTATTCCCTCGGCCTGGATTACTCCGGCGCCACGGCGGACGAAAAATTCGCCTGGACGCTCAGGTACGGCCAGGGGCGGGACTATCGGGGCTACCGCTCCTACGTTAACCCCGCTGGCGACACCTGGAACGGGGTGGACAGTCGGACGGCGCAGGCCCAGCTGTCTTACGCTGGGGACAGAGTGGATCTGACCGGCGGGTTTGACTACCTGAACTACGACGTTTCCCAGAGCGCGAACTCCAACACCACGCCCAACTCGGTCTACCGCAACGGGGCCTTTTTCGTCTTGGGAAAACTGCGTCTCTGGGACGGCCAATTTATCGTCTCGGCGGGGGCGCGGCAGGATTTTTTCAGTTTTGAGTCTAATTCTGGGAACATTTCCACTAAAAAGCGCAATTTAAGCCCTTCTTTGGGGATAGCCTATCTGCCTTGGGATTTTCTCAAAATCCGGGCCCATTATTCCAAGGGCTTCGCCATGCCCACCCCGATTCAGCTCGTGGCCGACTACTTTAACGCCGCCGGCACTCACTTTCAGGGGGATCCCAATCTCCAGCCCGAAAAAAGCGACAGCTACGAGGTGGGGGTGGATTTAATGGGAAGGCGCGGCAACGCCTCCATGAGCTATTTTTGGACGAAAAGCGATAATTTTATCGAAAGCGTGAGCCCGACTCCCACCACCCGGGAGTATCGGAACATGGACTTGGCCTACCGCTCGGGAATTGAGTTCTCCCTCGATTACGACCTGGGGGGCTTAATCGCCCAAGACTTCGTTTTAAAGCCATCCCTTTCGATGACCCACATGTTCGTCTTTAAGACCCGCTCACGGCCAGGGGACCGCTTTCTCAAGATCGACGGGGTCGAGGACGACGCCATGTCCTTTGGGCTGCTCCTCAAATACGATCCCATCGGCTTCGCGGCCAAGCTGAACGTTTCCCGGCACTCCAAAAATTACAACGCCAACGGGAGCGAGAACCGGCCCGCCTACGGGGTGGTAAGCCTCTACGTCCAAAAGAGGATATGGGAGTTTCCCGACCAAGGAGAGATATCCGCTATTTTGGAGATTCAGAACTTCACCGACGAGCTTTACCGCACGACCTCTTCCAATTATTACATGCCCGGTCGAGCCATTAATCTCAGCCTCCGCTACGACTATTAGCGCGAAGATCGCGGCCTCCCTTAGATTTCCCCCCGGCGCGGGGAGAGGCGCGGCTTCGCGGCCCGCCTTTTTCCCGCCGGGGGGGTTATTTTGGGCTTGGATCAACATTATAAGAAGGGTGGCCTGGGGGCGACGGGCGCCCTCTCTCGCGCCGGCAATAGCGCCGAAAGCCTCGCGCCGGGGATTCGCTAAGGCGAAAAGGGCCCACGGCCTCGCGTTGAGGGAAAAAGGCTTGGAAGCCTCGCGCCAAAGGGAAAAAGCCTGCGGCCTCTATGGCGAAAAGCGCCCGTGGCCTCGAACTTAGGGAAAAAGGTTTGGACGCCTCGCGCCAAAGGGAAAAAAGCCCGCGATCTCAAAGGGGAAAAGCGCCCGTGGCCTCGCGCCGAAGGAAAAATAGCCCGCTCTCTCGCGCCGAAAAATAGCCCAAGAGGCCCCTCGCGGGGGCGCCTCCCCGGCGCTGGGGGCGTAAGTCGCGACGAAAGACCCCCCATTTCCGTACCTTTAAGGCGCGGGAATGGGGAATTTTTTTTTGAGCGCGGATTTAAGGGGAAAAGCCTTAAATCCGCGCTTTTGCGCCTTTTAGGCCTCCCGCGCGGAGCCTTCGGCGGGCCCTGGGAGGGCTCAAAGGGACTTCTTTCGCCTCTTTTGGGGCGGGGAGGCTTGACATGGGCGAGTATATGCAATAATATATCATTGCATTCAGGCTACCTCTCAAATTTATCCGCCCAACGCCTCGGCCAAGGCCCCCGGGTATAGGGTTCCCGGGGCGCTCTTAAGGGGCGGAGGACGGACTTTTGAGGGCGAAAGTTCCTCGTTTCTTTTCCAAAAAGGGAGCGCGCGGGTTATTCCGCGCGTGACCTTTTGGCCTGGCGAAAGAAAGGCTCTCCGCCTCTTTTCGGAGGGTTCTTCTTTCCCGTTATCTCGCGGAGGCGTTCCTTGGAGGAGTGGCGCCTCCCGGCCCGAAAGGAGGGAAGTTTTGGTTTAAGGAGACTTAAGGGGAGAGGAGCTCCCCTCTATCCAGCGGGACGCGGCCTTATGGGCCGCGTCCTATTTTAAAGAATCGGCTTTAGGGCCGCGGGCGGGTCGCCCCCAACCGTTTCGCTCACTCCAAATGGAAGGGGCGGCCCGTTTTTTGGCCGCGAAAAGCCATCTATCTTTTTCTCTTTCTTTGGCCCCCAAAGAAACCTTTCGCGAGCGAGGAAAAGGGGTTTATAAAAGGAATCAAAATGGCGAAAACACTTTGGGCGATCGCGCTTTTAGCGAGCGCTCTTTTTCTTGTCCACGCGCCCGCGCGAGCCCAGGAGGGACAGATGGGCGTCGTGGTGGTGACCTCTTCCCGGACGGCGGAGGACATACGGGAAGTCACCAGCAACATTACCGTTATCGACGAGGAGACGCTGGAAAACTCCGCGGCGATTACGCTGGAGGAAATATTAAGCGAGTCGGGGTTCACGGTCACCAAGAATCCGGGTAGCCTCGGGACGGTTACCGTTCGCGGTTTTTCCACGGATAGCCACGGCCTTGACTTGGGAAGCCACGTCCTGATTCTCTTAAACGGAAGGCGGCTGGGGACGGGCAACGTTTCCATGATTAGCCTAGCCAACGTGGAGCGCGTGGAGGTTATCCGGGGTCCCGCGGCGACGCAGTATGGGGCGGCGGCCATGGGCGGGGTCGTCAACGTCATCACCAAAAAAGGAATCGGCCTTCCCTTCGGGGCCTCGCTGGAGGCCGGGGTTGGCTCTTTTAGCGCGAACAAGGAAAAGGCGCGTTTCATCGGGAGTTACCGTAATTTTGATTTCGCCGTGGGGCTCTCCCACGCCAAATACGGATCGTACAAGATCGGCGGCGGCGGGACTTTCAACAACACCGCCTTTGAAAATTACGCCGGGTCCGGGGAGTTCGGCTACGCTTTCCTCGACTCCCACCGGGTGGCTCTTTCCTTCAATTTTTTCGATTCCCCCCAAAGCGGAAGCCCTGGGTCCTATAGCGCGAACGGGGTCCAAAGCTCCAACTGGACGCGCAAATACAATTACTCCCTCGGCGTGGACTATAACGGCGCGACGCGCGACGAGAAAATATCCTGGCTGGTGAGGTACAACGTGGGAAAAGATTTTCGCGGTTACCATTATCCTTCAGGTTCCCAGGAATACGGCTGGAATATCGTGGACGCCCAAACGGGGCAGGCCCAGGTGACTTACGCGGGGAACTTTTGGGATCTGACCGGCGGTTTTGATTACCTCAATTACGACATCTCCCAGAGCGCGAGTTTCAACACCACCCCCAATTCCGTCTACCGCGACCAGGCCTTTTTCGCTTTGGGAAAGCTGCGCTTCTTTGACGATCGCCTGATCCTTTCCGCTGGGGCGCGGAGGGACTATTTCAGCTTCAAGCCCGAGGAGGGGAACGGCTCCACCAATAAGCGCAATCTGAGCCCCTCGCTGGGAATAGCTTATCTGCCCTGGCCTTTTATGAAAATAAGGGCCCATTATTCCAAGGGTTTCGCCATGCCCACCCCGATTCAGCTCGTGGCCGACTACACTAACGCCGCCGGCACGCATTTTCAGGGGGATCCCAATCTCCAGCCCGAAAAAAGCGACAGCTACGAGGTCGGGATGGATCTTATGGGAAGGCATTCCATGGCGTCACTGAGCTATTTCTGGACAAAGAGCAAAAACTTTATCGAAAGCACGAGGCCGAGCGCGACCGAAAGGCTCTATCGGAACATGGACGTCGCCTACCGCTCGGGCTTGGAGCTTTCCTTTGGCTTGGACATCGGGGGGCTATTGGGGCGCGATTTCGTTTTGAAGCCCACTTTCGCCCTGACCCATATGTTCGTCTTTAAGACGCGCCTTACGCCCACCGCGAACTTCGATAAGATCGCGGACATCGAGGATAACGTCATGTCGGTGGGACTGCTCTACAAATACGATCCCATCGGGTTCGCCGCTAGCCTCAACATCTCCAGACACAGCAAAAACTATAATCCCAACGGGAGCAAGGATCGTGACGCTTACGGAGTCGTGAGCCTTAACGCGCGCAAGAGAATTTGGGATTTCGCCGACAAAGGCGAGCTTTCGGCGGTCTTGGAGGCGCAGAATTTTACCGATGAGCTTTATCGGACGACCTCCGGATCCTCGTACTATTACATGCCCGGGCGCTCAGTGACCGTGAGCCTCCGCTACGATTACTAAAGGAAGTCCCGCCTTTTCCCTTGTTTTCGCTCTTTTTTTCCTTTTCTTCTTGAGCTCCTTTCCTTTAACTTTCTTCTTTCTTTTCTTTTTCTCCCTAAAGTTCCCGCGCGCGAGCGCGTCCCCGCCGAATTACCTTCAAGCGGGCCCGATTGGGGCAAGTTAACGCGACAATATATCGTAGCGTTAGCGCCCCTTCCCCCGGCCCCGCGCGGAGCGTGAGCCCTCGGGATCGCGGGCGCCGCGGGCCCTGGGGGGAGCGGCGTGGCGGCGCTTCGGCGCTTGTCCCGCGCGACTTGGGGCGCGCCAGGACGGCGAAAATTATCGCGCTTGAGGAATTAATTATGGCCAAACTTATCGTGGCGCTGACTTTGGCGCTGGCGCTCACTGGAATCGGCGGCGGTCCGCGGCCCGCCTGGTCCCAGGACTACGACATGCCCACCTTAGTGGTGACCTCTTCCAGGACATTGGAAAATATCCGGGAAGTCACGAGCAACATTACCGTCATCGACGGCGAAACTCTCGAGAACTCCTCGGCGGCCACTTTAGAGGAGATTTTGAGCGAATCGGGATTCACGATCACCAAATATCCCGGAAATTTGGGGACCGTCTCCATTCGCGGGTACTCCACGGACAGCCACGGCATGGACTTGGGAAGCCACGTCCTGGTCCTTTTCAACGGCCGGCGCCTGGGGACGGGCAACGTTTCCATGATTGGCCTTGCCAACGTGGAGCGCGTGGAGATTATTCGGGGACCCGCCGCCGTGCAGTACGGAGCGGCGGCCATGGGCGGGGTCGTCAACGTCATTACTAAGAAGGGGGTTGGCCAGCCATTGGGGGCCTCGATGGAATTGGGCGTCGGAAGCTTTAGCGCGAACAGGCAGAAGGCGTCTCTGATAGGGAGCCACGGCGATTTCGATTTCGCGCTGGGCCTTTTCCGGAGCAAATCCGGCTCCTATAAGGTGGGGGACGGCGCGGTCTACCAAAACACCGCCTTTAAAAATTTCGCGGGAACGGGGGAATTCGGGTACTCTTTCCTCGATACCCAGAGGGTGGCGCTCTCCTTTAATTTTTTTGACTCCCCCAAGAGCGGAAGCCCGGGGAGCTATAACCCGAGCGGCAACCAGGGCGTGGATTGGACCAAAAAATACAATTACTCCGTAGGGCTGGACTATACGGGCTCCGCCGAAAACGAAAAACTTTCTTGGCTCGTCAGGTACAATTTTGGCAAGGATTATCGGGGTTACCGCTATCCCCGAAACCCCGGGAGCGATCTCTGGAATATCGTGGACGCCCAAACGGGGCAGGCGCAGCTGACTTACGCTTCCGATTTTTGGGACCTTACCGGCGGCTTCGATTACCTCAATTACGATATCAGCCAGAGCGCGAACTCCAGCACCACCCCCGATTCCCTCTACCGCGACGCGGCTTTTTTCCTTTTAGGGAAAACGCGCCTCTTCAGCGAGCGCCTCATCCTCTCGGCGGGGGCGCGCCAGGATTTTTTCAGTTTCTCTTCCGCCTCCGGGGACGTGTCCACCAAGAAGCGCAACCTTAGCCCCTCTTTGGGGATAGCCTATCTGCCTTGGGATTTTTTGAAAATAAGGGCCCATTTTTCCAAGGGCTTCGCCATGCCCACCCCGATGCAGCTCTTGGCTGACTTTACCAGTTCGGGAATCAACTATCACGGCAATCCCTCCCTCCAGCCCGAAAAAAGCGACAGCTACGAGGTCGGGGTGGAGCTGATGGGAAGGCGTTCCAACGCCTCCGCGAGCTATTTTTGGACGAAGACCAAAAATTATATCGAGGGGGACTCCTCGATCGCCGGTCACACTTATTACCGGAACATGGACATAGCCTATCGCTCGGGGGTGGAGCTTTCCTTCGCTTTGGACATTGGGGGGCTTATGGGCCGCGATTTTGTCTTAAAGCCCTCCTTTAACCTGACCCATATGTTTGTTTTTAAGACGCGCCCCAGGCCGGGCGCCAATTTCGCGAAGATTCAGGATATCGAGGACACCGTCATGGCGGTGGGCCTGCTCTACCAATACGAGCCCATCGGGCTCGCGGCCAGGCTCAGCCTTTCCAGGCACGGCAAAACCTACGCCGCCTCCGGAGGGGCGCGCCGGCAAGGCTACGGGGTGGTCAACCTTTTCGTCCAAAAGAGGGTCTGGGAATTTCCGAGCCAAGGAGAGATATCGGCCGTCTTGGAGGTCCAGAATTTTACCGATGAGCTTTACAACGCCACCGCCAGCCGCTATTACATGCCGGGCCGTTCGGTGAGCCTGGGCCTTCGCTACGATTACTGAGGAAAGGCGCGCGCGGAAAAGGCGCGAGGTTTTTCCGCGGGGGCGCGAAAGGCCTTTTGTCTTTTTTCTCTCTTTGTCTTTCAATTTTTTATAAAAGGGCCGCCGCTTTTTTTCTCTCCGCCCTTAAACTCCCAAGAGACCCCGGCGGCCCTTAAGATCCTGATTATTGGGGATTTTTGTCTCTTGGAAGGCCGGAGGCGCTCTCCCTCTCCCGGTGAAAAAAAAGTTCCGCAAGGCGCGCGCGTAGGAGCGCGTTTTGGCGTGATTGGACCTGAAAAGAGCCGTTTGGACTTCAAGCTGAAAAAATTATTGAGAGGCAATCTCAATAAACTCGAAACAAGCCAAATTTTTCAATGAATCGGCCATTGCCTTCAGCGAGGAATCATCTTCTTGCCGGGACTTTTTGCGCTTCCACCATTAAAGGTATCAATGACAAGAGAGTTATTAGATTTTAATTAGCTAAACCTAAAAAGTTATGTATCCTTAATAAATAGTATTTTTATCTTTATCCTCAGATTTTAAAATTTTACTCCGGTTATACTCATCCAAATTTGAAAAAGCTTTAATTCCAAACTTTTTATATATTGGAACATTTTGCTCATGAATGTAAGCGTTCAGTTCTTTTGGACTCATATGTTTGGTTTTTTCGTAAAGAGCAACGCGAATAGCGTCAATCTCATTTTCAATTGAATTCTTAGTTGTCATCGTCTATTGCCTCCATTGTGGCACAAATTCGAATAACGGGATAACCCTCACGCAAGTTAAGTATAGCGGCCATGTCTTTACCTTTCAATTTACGCGTAGATATTTAACGCGATAACTGACTCCATAATTGTTGAAATCCAGATAAACGCCACCCTCGCGTGGATGGATAGCGCGCGAGTCTTAACTAGCGGGTAAAACCTCTCCAGAGGCGGGGTTTTCGTTCGCGCCATCAAGGGGTTCATGGAACGCCGCGGAAGGAGCGACGACGAAGCCTTCGCTCTCATACCCGACGAAATAAGCGCCAAATACCCGCGGCCCGCTTCAGGATACGCTTTTTTTGGCGGTATCAAGCCCAATCAGAGGCTTCTCCCGTCCACTTGAGACGGCGAGGATCTTTACGCGCTCATCGGGCTGTTTTCCGGGGTCTCAAGAGTCCAGAGGATGGAGATTTTGAAACTCGTTCGTAAGGTTTTTAAGGAGTGACGAAAGGCTTGTCGTCCCGGAAGGCGGGACCGCGCCCGTGGCTGAATTTTGAGGATCCCAGCGAGTTTTTCCGGGATTCCCTCCAGAACCTCCCTGACCCTGACGCCGGCAACTCGGGGCGCGTGGGAAAAGGGCGCATGGGTCCAGATCGTCGCGACCCATGGGGAAGAATCCATCATCCTCTACGGCGGGACCGAACCCTCGAGCCGCCATGACAGCGACGCTTGGGAGCCAAAGCGTGTGGAAATGAAGAGCCGGGGCCATGAGATAAATGATTTAGTGGCCGACGCTCTTTACGGAGGCGGCGACAACGCTTGGGCCGTGGCGGACAACGGAAATGAGCCGCTATCCCCGTTCCTGGTAAAAAACCTTCCGCCGACGGATCTCGGGTTTTGGACGGCGCTCAGGGAACCGCTGACGCTGACGGGGCGGCAAGCTTTCCTTCAAGCGGCTTTGCCTTTGACGGCGAGAATAAGATCGAATCACGCCCTGAAGCGCAAAAGACGGAGGTTGTCCGGAACCCCGGGAAAGATTGCTTCCAAGCCAGCTTTAGCCATGCCCGCCGCCTTTGCCGCCCCCGCCCGCGTGACCGCCCCGTCAAAGCGAGGGAAGCTCAAAGCGATTATTGGCTACGACCTAAATAATATGAGGATCGCCGCGCGCCAGCCAACTCCCGCGTTCAAGAAAGGCGGCGGACCACAAGCGCCATCGCAGCCGCGAATGGTCGCCTGAAGCGGCGGTTCAGAATGGGCAGGTTAAGCGTCAGAGGGACGAAGGCGGCTAGGCTCTCGGTGATGTTTAAACTTTTGGGGCTGAATGTTTTCAGGGAAATGGCCATTGTCAGGAAATGAACGTTCCTAAAATGAGAAAACTACATGAAAAGATATGTATTTTAGTATTAGTAGTTCTAAAATTGGGTTTTTAGGTCTTAAAGTAAATAAAATATTGATTTTAATTCACGATAATATCGAAATAAGATATATTTATCTATGAGCTGGCCATAGACTTCAGTGAGGAATTATCCTCTGGCTGGGACTTTTTACGCTTCCATCAAAATTTTACGCTTCCCTCGAAAAAAAAGACTTGACAGGGGTCGGGAGACGCAATAATATATCATTCAATAAGCAACAGTATAGCGTTGCGTTTCGGGGCTCAGCCCCTTCGTTTTGGGAGTTTTCCTATGAGCAGAAATATTTTCCTTCTGGCCCTCATCCCCTTTTGGGCCTTGGCTTTCGCCTCCAACGCCATGGGCCAGGGCGAGACCCATCCCGCCCACGTCCATGGGGTGGCCTCCTTAAACGTCGCCATCGAGGCGGACGGCGTGGATATTGATTTTGACGGCCCTTTGGCCAGTTTTATCTCCTTTGAGAGCGCGCCCTCCTCTCCCGCCCAGGAGGCGGAGATGAAGGCCATGGTGGACACTCTCCAAAAGTCCGCCGATCTTTTTAAGTTCCCCGCGTCCTTGGGCTGCGCTCCCCGCGAGGTCAATATTGAGGGCGCGAATATTCCCGAGGCCATTTTGGGCCATCCCCACGGCGCGGAAGGCCACGGCCACGGCGACGAGGACGGCGACCACGACCATGGCGACGAGGACGGCGACCACGAGCACGCGGACGGGGAAGAGCACTCCGACATCGAGGTGGAGTTCTCCTTTAGCTGCTCCTCTATCGCCACGGCCCCCAGTGGGGAGATCGCGGTGGAACTCTTTGGGGCTTTTCCGCTGTTAAAGGAACTCGACGTGCAAATGGTCTCCCCGGGCGGGCAAAAGGGCATGGAACTCACGGCGGAGGCTAACGTCATTAAATGGTAGAAGCGCGAGGGGACGCGGTTTCCATGGCTTCCGAAGGGCTTGCCGCGCCAATACCTCCGGCGGTAAGCCTCTCGGGGGTCAGCTTTAATTGGCCGTCCTCCGCGCCGATAATTCGCGATCTCTCCCTGAAAGTGGAAAAAGGGGAGAGGATCTTTATCTCCGGGCCCAGTGGTTGCGGCAAAAGCACCCTTCTGGGCCTGGTCGCGGGGATTCTGACCCCCCAAAAGGGGGAAATCCGCGTAAACGGCGCGCCTTTTTCCACGCTTCGGGGCTCGGCCCGGGACCGCTTGCGGGGCGACAATCTCGGCTATATCTTCCAGCAGTTCAATTTGGTGCCGTATCTGACCCCCGTGGAAAACGCCCTCTTGCCCTGCCGCTTTTCCGCCGTCCGCCGTCAAAGGGCCTTGGAGGATTTTCCGACCGCGCGCGCGGCCGCCGAGCGTCTCCTTACGAGGCTTTCCATCGGCCCCGAGCTCTGGGGAAGGGCCTCGTCCAAGCTCTCCGTCGGCCAGCAACAAAGGGTGGCGGCGGCCCGGGCCCTCATCGGCAAACCCTTTCTCTTGATAGCCGACGAGCCCACTTCGGCTTTGGACTCCGCTCTGAGTTTGGAGTTTCTGCGCCTTTTAGCTAAAGAGAGCGCGGAGGCGGGCGCGAGTCTTCTTTTTGTGAGCCACGATAAGTCCCTGGCCGCGGAATTTGACGCGACCATTTCCCTGTAGCCGGGGACGGCGCGAAAAGCGCTTTCTAGTTTTTTTTCGCGCGCGATTTTTTTTCGAGTTGGGAGGAAGCCTTTTTTAAAGGCGACTTTCAGGATCTCTCCGGGCGCCCAAAAGCCCGGCTCTCTCTCCTTTCGGCGAAGGTATTGGCTTTCTTTATTTTCCTGTCCCCAAAGGGAGCCGCTTTTCCGAAACGCCGGGCGATGCCCGGGGGGATCTGTTTTTCGCGAGATGGTTGAGGATGAAGCTTTGCTTAGGCTGCGCGCTCTTTTAAGGTTAGCTCTCCAAAGCGCTTGGAACCGCCGTTTTACCCTGTTTCTGGTGCTGCTTTCGATCGCCCTTTCCACGATTCTTTTGGTGGGCTTGGAGCGGGTCCGGGGCCAGGCGCGGTCCAGCTTCGTCCAAGCCATCGCGGGGACGGATCTCGTGGTGGGAGCGCGCGGGAGTTCCATTCAGCTTATTCTCTACGCCGTCTTCCATCTGGGCGGGGCCACCAACAACATGGGCTACGACAGCTACAAGGCTATCGCCGCCGATCCGAAGGTGGCCTGGACCATTCCCCTCTCCATGGGCGACAGCCACAAGGGTTATCCCGTGGTGGGAACCGACGGGAACTTTTTTATATATTTCCGTCACCGCCGGGATTCGGCCCTCGCGCTTTCCAGCGGTCGGGTCTTCGGGGATATCTTTGAGGCGGTCGTGGGTTCGGAAGTGGCCCAGCGCCTGGGCTACAAAACCGGTGACTCCATTTTGCTCTCCCACGGGAGCGGGGAGGTCACCGTTCTCCACGGCGATAAGCCCTTTACGGTCGTGGGGGTTCTCGCGCCCACGGGTTCCCCGGTGGACCGCTCCATCTACGTGACTTTGGAGTCCATGGAGGCGATCCACGTGGACTGGCGGGGCGGGGCCCCCATCCGCGGCTTTAACGTGAGCGCGGACGACGTCCGTAAATTCAATTTAGAGCCCAAGGCGATTACCGCTCTTTTGGTGGGCCTCCAAAACCGGCGCATGGTTTTCAATCTCCAACGGGAAATCCAGGACAATCGGACGGAGGCCTTAAGCGCGGTCATGCCGGGAGTGGCCCTCGATCAGCTTTGGGGCTTATTGGGCAACTGGGAGAAGGCGCTCCTGTTGGTCTCGCTTCTCGTCACCTTTACGGGACTGGCGGGCCTTTCTTCCACGATCCTCGCTGGCCTGGGCGAGCGCCGGAGAGAATTGGCCATTCTGCGGTCCACCGGGGCCGCGCCCCGGGACATTGTTTGCCTCCTGGCCTTCGAGGGCCTCTTTTTAACCTTGGGAGGCCTTCTTTTGGGGCTTCTCGTATTGACGGTAGCCATCTGGGCGTTGGCTCCCTTTCTCTTGAACTCCTACGGGGTCGCCCTTTACCTTTCGGCCCCCACCGCGCGGGAGTGGGCCATCTTAGGTGGGATAATCCTTTTGGGCTCGCTCACGAGCCTCATTCCGGCCTTCCGGGCCTATTTTATGAGCTTAAGCGACGGCCTCGGGCCGTCCAATTAATCCTGAGGATCCCTTAGGGGCGAGGATTTATGGGGGACAACCCCCCTTGGGCCTTTTTTGGGAAGGCCCGTTACAAGAGGGACGCGTATGGGAAAATACCGCGGAGCGCGCGCGGGGGCTCTCGCCCTCGCGCTTGGGCTTTTCGCCCTGGGCCTCTTTCCGGCCCAGGCCGTCGGGGAGGAAAGCCCTTATTTGGAAAAAAGCTGGCTCCTCTGGGACGATCTCGTGGACCCTTCCTGGAATCCCGAGGAAGTCTTCAAGGATCTGCGGATTAACGAGATGAGCGACAACGACCCGCGGGCGGAGGAGGTCGTCGCGGAATTTTTAAACCGCTGGAATCAAGCTCCCATCAACCCGGGGATGAACGGGCGGAAAATTAAGATTCCGGGCTTCGTGGTGCCTTTGGATTTCGAGGACAGCGAAATTAAGGAGTTCTTTCTGGTTCCCTTTTTCGGGGCCTGTATCCACGTCCCGCCGCCCCCGCCGAACCAGATTATTTACGTCCAGGCCCAAGAACCTATCCGAGGGCTCGAGGCTATGGAAGTGGTGTGGGTTTATGGTAAAATAAAAGCGGAAAAATTCGAGACCGACATGGGCAACGCGGGGTATACCCTGCCAGCCGATCGGGTGGAATTGTACCGGGAGGGTGGTTAAGCGATTTGGCCAGAGCGAGCAAAGACAAACAGTCCCCTCGGGGCGGGGCCGACCACGCTGATCCCAAAATTCAGAAGATGATGGGGGAAGCCGAAAAATTCTGCCTCGCCCAAGGGACCCAGCTTACCCACCTGCGCCGCCTGGTCTTGGAAAATCTCTTTAAATCCCCGGGGCCGGTCAAGGCCTACGATCTGATGGAAAATCTGCGCGCCCAGGGACACCGCCTGACCGCCTCCACCATTTACCGCATTTTGGAATTTTTTCTGCAAAACGGCCTGGTCCACCGGGTCAACGCCTTGAACGCCTTCGTGGCCTGCCAGGAAGAGCGTAAAGTCGAGCACAACCCGTTAATTTTGGTTTGCCCGGACTGTCAGGCCACCACGGAAATCAACGACGAGGGCCTGTACACGACTATTTTTAACCGCCTGGGCGATTTGGGATTCTCCGTCAAAGACGGCAGCGTCGAGGTGCGGGGCGTCTGCCGCCGCTGCGCTTCCAAAGAACGGGCGAGCGATTCTTAAAGGCGGATGCGCGTTGGAGGCTCCGCGCGCCTTTCCGCCCTCCCGCTTGAAGCCCCGCGCGCGTTGAAGCTCGCGAAGGGCGAAGCCTTAGCTTGGGGCGAGAGCCCTTCCTTTTGGGGAAGCGCTTTAAGTATCCGCTCCAAGGGCGCGAGCGCGAGGCTCTTGGAACTTTCGCGCCTTTTTAAAATTTTGGCGCGGCTCATGGCGTTCCAAGACGGCGTTAGGAGGGCCAGGGCGGCTCTCGCAAGAAGGCTCAAGGCGCCTTAAGGCGTTTCAAGGAGCCTTAAGGCGTTTCAAGGCGTCTTAAAGGCTATCACAGGCGCCTTAAGACGAGCCAAGACGCGTCTTAAGGCGATCCAGGCGTCTTAAAGCGAGCGCGTGCCCCTTAAGACGAGCGCGGGCCCATCAGGGGAAAAAGAAGATACGGAGTCAGGGACACGCCTCAGCGCTCATAGCATTTTCCCGTTTTCGCGAGAATGTCCACGGCGATGATCGCGGTCGCGGCCAAAGATTGAGGGTTTAAGGGTTTATCCGCGACGGTCGGCGCGTATTTAAGGGTTATGGCCTCTAAAATAGGGCCCGTTTCCAGTGGATCGACCAAGACGGCGGCGAGGCCCTTAACGATAACGCTCTGGTAAAAAGTCGCGGTCTTGCAGGGCTCGCTCATTTCCTTAAACCCAAGTTCCCGGAACGTCGCGAAGGAGACCTGGGGCCGCTGGCGGATATTGTCGATCTTGACCCCTTTTTTCGCGCCGTGGATATAGATTTTGTCGTCGCGGTAGAGGAAATTAACCGGGATCGCGTAGGGGAAGCCGTCCGCGCCAACCGTGGCCAGAACGCCGGCGGAATTGGCGGTTAAAAGCTCGTTGATTTCCTGAGAGGTAAGTTGGCGGCGGGGCATCGCGAAACTCCTGGCGTTCTCCCTCGCTCGCGAGAGAGAAATTGGCGAAATGGCGCGGAAAGGGGAGGGGGCGCCGCGAAAATAAGGATCGCTTCTGGCGCGACGCGGGGATTGGCGATTATAGCCCAGAGGGCTGACGAAACGCCACGCCCCTCCTAACTCCGCGGGGTTCCGCGCGGTCTTCCGCGGAAAGCTCGCGAGCTTTGAAGTCCCCCGGAAAAGGCGGGGCGCGCTTGGGAACTCCACTTGGAGGCGGAAGAGGGCCTAAGGGGGAGGGCCGCCATGGGCGCTTTTTTTTGAGTTCCCAGGTAGGGCCAAGGGATGAGCGCGCGTGGCCAAGAAATGAGCGCGGCGCTTTCGCGAAGCGCGCTTTCCGCGAGCCAGCGGGGGAAGAAACGCGCTTCGTTGGCTCGTCCGGGTTCTCGTGGGAAGGGGAGGGGGCGCCGACCGCGAGGGCGCGGAAAGGCGCCTTGGCGCTCGCGCAAAAGGCGAAAGGTCGCGTTCCCGCTCCAGGGATGGATACGACTAAATAATATAATTCCGCGCCGCCCCGTGACGGACAAGGCCCCTAATTTTCTTAAATAGTAATTTTCCCGCCGCGTCTTGAAGGGCGCGTTCCAGGCCCCTTACGCGCCCCTGACCACTCATAAGTCAAAGACAAGCGCGTCCTCGCGGCGAGAGGGGGGCCCGGCGAGCTTTCGCGCGCGCGCGAGAGAGAGAGGGCCCACCCGGGATTTCCCCCAGGGGCGAGCGGGGAAGAACAAAGCGAGCGCGCGGACGCGACTCGCCATCGGCGCGGCCAAGTGGGGCTGACCAGAGAGACGCCGGAAGGCTTGAGGCCCCAAGCGAGTCCCCCCGAGCCAATCCCCGCGAACTCCCGGGCGCCGCGCCAGCGCCATGGACGCGCGCGCGGCGCTCCGGCCATGAAGGGGGTTCCCCCCGGACGCGCGCGCGCCAAGCGCGCGCCTATTTCCCCGCTTTATCCGCGGGCGAGAGGCCCAAAGTCGCGGCGATTCGCCGGGCGGCGGCTTTCGCGTATCGCGCCCGCTCCTCGCGATTTAAAGGGCTTTGGGCCGAGGGAGTCTTCGTTCCCAGCGACTCCGGGGACCCGGAGCGTTAATATATTCCTCTTTGGAAGTCACGCCGCGGCCCTCCTTTAATTCGGAGGCGAAGTGAGGCGTTTTTTTCAATTCCATAACCTTGAGGGCGTGGGCCGTGGAATCCAATACCCCCGCTTCTCCGGGCGCGAATTTCCCCTCCCGCGGATAGGCCTCGCGTCCGGCTTGGGGGCGCGCCTTCCTGGGCGGGGACGTGTCAGGCCCCGGCGGTTGGCCTGGAGCGTGGCTTCCATAATCTCCTCTTCGGCGCCCTGGATAGCCGCGAAAGTGTCCCCGCTCCCCTCGCGGAGATAGATCTCCGCGAGTTTTTGGAG
>JAISCZ010000113.1 GCA_031265205.1 Deltaproteobacteria bacterium | reverse complement strand
TTCTTCAGGCGGGCCGCGAGCGAGATACGGACGAAGGGCGGGAAGCTTTCCTCGAAAATGAAAGGGAGCCGCGACCGCGAGAAGGCCAGGCTGGATCTTGCCAGGACACGCGGGAAGGTTGGCCGGCGGAGGAAAGATTTCCATTTCAAGACCGCCCTCGGGCTGGCTCGCGACTTCGCGGAGATCCGCGTCGAGGATCTGAACAAGAAGGGCATACGGCGGCTCTGGGGAAGAAAGATATCCGACCTGGGTTTCGCGTCGTTCGCGCGGATCTTGGACTGGGAACGCCTGTGGAACGGGGCCAGGCTCGTCAAGATCCCCCTGGTTCTTCCCCAGTTCCAAGACCCGCTCCGCCCGCGGCCACGTCCAGGGCGAGCTTGATCTGAAGACCAGGCGATGGACTTGGATCAAGCGCGGCGTCAATCATGATCGTGACGCGCGCGCCGCCAAGAACATCCAACGAGTCGGGGCGTCGGCTCGCGGGGGAGAAGGCGTAAGACCGGTCTCGACCGGCGTCCTTCGCCGCTCCCGGAATCCCCAGGAGCTCGCTCCGGGGAGTATGTCAATTGAGGATCCCAGCGGGGGTAAAATTGGGGCATGGATATTCCCGTAGTTAAATTGCCATTTTCCGCCGAAGACATCAGCGCGCTGGCCGACGATTTTAAGGCCCTCCTGTCCAGCGGTCACATCGCCATGGGCGAGCGCGTCCGGCTCTTTGAGGAGGCCTTCGCGCGCTTTAGCGGCGTTCCCCACGCCATCGCCGTCTCCAACGGCACCGCCGCTCTCGAAATTATCTGCCGGGCCCTGGATTTGAGCGGCGCCTCGGTCTGCGTCCCCGCCAACACCTTTATGGCCACGGCCCTGGCCCCCATCGCCGCGGGGGCGAAGATTATTTTGGTCGACGTCGAGCCCGCGACCATGCAAATGGACCCCGACGATTTGGCGCGGAAGATCCGCGAGGACACCCGGGCCGTCATTCTGGTCCATTTGGGGGGATTTATCTCCCCCCGGCATGAGCGGATAGCCCAAATCACGGCCGACGCCGGGGCGGCCTTAATTGAGGACGCCTGCCACGCCCACGGCGCGACCGTTTTCGCCCGAAAGGCCGGATCAATAGGGCTCGCGGGGGCTTTTTCCTTCTATCCGACCAAGGTCCTTACCACCGCCGAAGGCGGCGCGATTACGACGGCGGACCCGGAATTGCGCGACAAGGCGCTTTCTTTGAGGCAGCACGGCCAGAGTCGGCCCGGCTCCAACGTCCACGAGGAATTCGGGCTCAACTACCGCCCCTCGGAGATCCACGCTCTTTTGGGCCTTAACCTCATGCCGCGGGCGAAAAGCCTTTTGGCGGCCCGTCGCCACGCGGCCCGCGTCTACGATAGGCTCCTTGGGGGGAGCGTCCTGGAGCCCATCGTCCTTCCCCCCGAATACGAGCCTTCCTATTACAAATATATCGTCCGCCTGCCCCCCAACGTCGCGCGGGACGAACTCAAGGAGAGGCTCCTGGCGGATTATAATCTGCGCCTAGCCGGGGAAGTCTACGCCACGCCCCTCCATCGGCAGCCCTTTTGGCGCGCCTACCCCCAGACCCTCGCCGCTCCGCTCGGGGCCTTCCCGGGGGCCGAGGAGACCTGCGCCGCGCACGTTTGCCTCCCCATCTGGCCGGGCCTTCCCGAGCCCGACCAGGAAAAGATCGCGGAGGCGCTTTTGGCGACTGTCGGAAAGATCGGAAAATAGTCCGCCAGCCGCTTTTCGCGAGGCCCAAGGCCTCTTTCCCAAAAGAGAAGCTTTTCTTTTTTGGCCTTTCGAAGTGGGAGAATTTTATGAAAGTCGTGGCTATTTTAGGCAGCCCCCGTCAGGCCGCCGACTCGACCAAGATCGCCGAGGCGGCCGCCCAGGCCGTCCTTGGCGCGGACGGCGAATTCCAAAAATTCGCGATAAACGATCTGAGCGTCAGAGGTTGCCAGGCCTGTTACGCCTGCAAAAAAAAGGCGGAACTCTGCGTCATTAAAGACGAGCTGGCTCCGGTCCTGGCCGCCTGCCGGGAGGCGGACTACCTGATCCTGGCGAGCCCCATCTATATCGGGGACATCACCGCCCAGGCGAAGCTCTTCGTGGACCGGACCTTCTCCTGGTTTAAGCCGGATTTTTACGACAGCCCCAACGCCGGGCGCCTGGCCGGCAAAAAAATCCTTTTGGTCTTCACCCAAGGGAACCCTGACCCCGGCTTCTACAAGGGCTCCCTCTTCGCCGCCCTCGAGGGCTACTTCCAGCGCCAGGGTTTCAAGGCCAAATACGTCGTGGCCGCTATCCCCCGGGGTCCCGAGGCGGAGGCCAAGGTCGCGGAAGCCCAAAAAGAGGCCGCCGCGGCTATTAAGTCTCTGTAGGACGGCGCGCCTCAAACGGGGGGAGATGGTTCGCGCCGCGAGGTCCAAAGATCCTTATCTCCCCCTTCTTCCGCCCCCTTGGGCAAACGCCTTCGCGAAGGCGCTCGCCCAAGGGGCCGGGCGCCTCTCGCGCGGGGCGTTTGGCGAAAAGGGCCCGCTTGGCCAAGAGCGCGCCCCGCTATCTCGCGCCAAGAGCCTCAAACGCTCCCTCGCGGCCCCGGAGCGCCGCCGGGCCCGGGCCGGTCGCGGGCGGTCGCGTTCGCGCGCCGAAAGGGAATTTTCAGAAAGGTCACTTGAGGATTATGACGGCGAGCGAGGAAATTTTAGCGATTCGCGCGCGTTTGGACGCTTCGCGCGCGCGCTTTGAGGAGGCCGGACGCCTTAAGGACGAAGCCGCGCTCGCGGAGGCCGAGGAAAAGGTTAGCGCGGAACTCTTGGAACTGGCCCGCGAGACGGCGCGGCTCGCGCCGCGGGCCGCCGCCGCTGGCCTCGCGGCGCGCGCCGGCCAGGCGTATTTTTGCCTGATATCGCTCGCCTCCGACATCGGAAATCTGGATATCGCCAAAGAAATCATGGACAGCGCCTTGCTTTTGCCGTCGGACGACGAAGAGACCGTTGTCTATAAAGCGAAGACGGGCGGCGTTTTGCTGCGCGACTATTCGCTCTGCGACGACGCGCGAGCTTTTTTCTCTCTTTACGATATCTTGATCCGGGAAGCGACCGTTCCCGAGGCGGCTTCCGCCATCGCGGCCGAGGGAGTCAGCGCGCTGGAAACGGCGCTCAAGAGCGAAAGACCGGCGGAAGTGGCGCGCGTTTACGAAATGATTAAAAATCTTCCCCCTTTTCCCGAATATTATAGCGTTTTGGCGCGGACGGCGCATACGCTGATTTCCAATTACCCTCTATTACTCGAAGCGGGCGAGGCCCTCGCGTATTATAAAGAATTGGAACGCCTCGCGACGGATCCCGAGCGCGTTAAACTATTCGCCAAAGACGGCGTCGCGCTTTTGCGCCAATTCGCGAGGAGAGGCGCGGACGACGAATATTACGAGTATGTGCGCGATACTTTCGCGAACAGGGAAGACGACCCCGAAATCGCGGTCCTTAAAGCCGAGGGAATAAGGGATTTCGCGGCCGAGAGCTTTCGCTCGGGGAATTTTGAGCTCGCCAAATTCGCCGTGGACTGTTTGGATTTTTGCCGTGGGGACGGGCGCGTCGGACTCGTCAAGGTCAGCGCCAATATTGAGCTAATCGTGGCGCTTTTGCGCGATAGAAATACCAAAGAGGCCTTTCGGGTTTTTAAAACTCTCCCCAAAGTCTCGCCGGGCTCTATCTTCCTTCAGACGCCTATGGGAGCCGCCGCGGCTATGATTCGGCAGTTTTGCGATCGGGAGCAAATGGAGAGCGCCAAAAAAGTCTTTAAATTTATGAACGCTAGAGCCGCGAACGAGAAGGAGGCTTTAAAGTTCGCCTTTTTTATAGCCGACAGCGTTAGAGCGAATATCCGCAAAGGCTTCGTTAAAATCGCCATTGGCTATTACTCGGGATTTACGGAATACAGCCATACCCGCGATTTTATTCTCCTGCGGGCCAGCATGGCTTCCTCCATAACGCACGCTTTGGTCAAAGAAGGCTTATGCTTGGCGGCTAGGGCTATCTATGAAACCGTTCGCGTCGAGGAAGGCGATATCCCCGAGCTTCAATTTGAAAAGGCCGTCATGGGCCTTGATATCGTCAAAGGCTATCTCGCCAAGGATTCCTTTAAAAAGGCGGCGAAATTTTGGCGCGCCAACGCGGACTTTAAGGCGGCGGAAAAAGCCGCGCTGAAATGGCTTAAGGGGGCGGAAAACTTAGTCGAGACTTTCGTGGACGAAAACTTGTTTAAGCGGGCCCTTAAAATCTACAAGTTTCTCCCCTTGGGCGAGACGCTCTCGGAGAAAGCCGTTTTGCGGATTTTCGCCATGGCCATGGAGATTATCATGGGTCTTTTGGACGCGCGCCAGTACGCTTCCGTCATGGAGATCCACGATACCCTCCCGGACGCGCGCGATTCCGTTAAGCTTTCGGAGGAAAAATACGAAATTTCCGTCTTTGTCCTCGCCGCCATGGCCAAGCGCGGAAGACGCGCGGAGGCTTTTTCCGTTTTCGAGAGCCTTCCCGATTCCGGCGTTTCCCCCAAAACGGGCGAGTTTAAGGCCCAAGCCTCAGGCCGCCTGATATCCGTTTTTTGCGCTAAGGGCTTTCGCGCGGACGCGGAAAAGATTTACGCCAGCCTCGCCGGCCTAAATCCTTCCCGCGCGATCGCGAGGACGCGCGCCAAGGCCGCGCTGCGGATAATTAACGCGTGTATTGGGGAAGACGCGCCGGAAAAAGCCTTGGAGCTCCTTTTGAGCTTTCCGACCTTTATTAAGCCCCATAGGGCCAAAAAAGGACTCGCCAAGGCCAGCGCGGCCTTAAGCGCCCAACTCGCGGCCAAGGGCGCCCCGTCGCGGGAGCTTGCGCGATTTAAGCGGAAATACCTCAAACCGTAGCTCCCCCAACGGCCGTTCCCCCAAGCGGGTCCCGCGCGTTTCCCCGACGGCCTCCGCGCCCTTTTTCGGCGGGCCCCGCGCCCGGAGGGGAAGGCTCGGAGGCCTTCGCCCCCGCGTGGGGGCAAAGGATTTTTCCGAGGGCGTTCCCCTCCAAAAAACTCTCCCCGCCAGAAGGAAGCCCAAGCGGGCTTTTTCCGGCGGGGAGAGGGTTAAAAGGAGAGTCTTCAAGAGGCGCGCCTCAAGGAGGGCGCGGGGTTAAAGTCCTTGGGAGCGGACGGCCGGGGCGAGGGCGAAGATGGAATCCAAGACCTCGCGCCAGGAGGAGACGCCGCTGGCCGTGGCCGCGTCGCGGGGAATGCTGGCCGAGTAGGTGCTGGCGTCGGGCGCCGAGGCCGAGGCGATAACGCCGCCGGCGGTGACCATGATAAAGGCCTCGGTGGGATTGCCTTCGCCGGTGCTTAAAACGCCCACCACCTCGTTGGCTTGGATATTGGAGCCCGCCGGGGGGGAGCCGGCGTAGAAGGCCGCGAAGGTGGAGGGTTCCGGCAGGCCCGTGAAAGTGTCCACCAGGTACAGGAAGCCGTAACCCATGCCGCCGCAGCCGGTGTACATGGGCTCAAAAGTGGTAAAGGACGTCAGGGACTTGCCGCCGCCCACGCTCACGATCTTGGGCTGGGTCACGGACATCTCGAAATTGTGGGTTTCGCCGGGCTTAAAGACGGCCCCGCTGGCGAGGGCGCGCTTGTAGCCCGCCACGGCGGGAGAGAGCGTGGCCTTCAGGAGGTTGGCGTAGGTGGCCGTCCCCCCCACGCCGGTGGGGAAGATGGCCTGGGTGGGCATATTGGTAATCTGCCCGTTTCTAAAGACCTTGGCTCCCGAGACGTTAATTATGGAACTAGCGCTTCCCGTGCGGTCGCTGAAGGTCATGAGGCCGTTGGAGAGTTCCTCTTTAATCCCGTAGAGGTACTGGACGTGGTTATCCAGGCAGCTCAGGGTGTTGGTGGTGACGCAGGGGGAGAGATCTTCCAGGCCCCAGAGCCTGCCCGTGCCGAAGAGGACCCAAAGGTTGCCCCTGGAGTCGTAGGTGGCGTTGACGGCCCCGGTCACGGGCCGGTCGGAGTCAAAGAAGCGTTTGAGCTTCCATTGGTCGAGCGGCAGGGGCGCGCCGAGGGCGTCGACGGTCTGGAGGCGGTAGACCGCCCCCCGGTCTCTGCCGGAGGAGGGATCGCGGCTCACGGTGAGCCCAAAGTACAGCGCGTGGTTAGTCCATGGGTTTGCCCGGACTTGGGCCGCGGGGAGGAAGGGGTTGTTGAAGAAACTGTTGTTTTCCGGCGCCGTCAGAAAATCGGGATCCCCCACGGGCCCTTCCTTTTGCCCGGTCTTGGCGTCCAAGACGATGAGGCGGGCCTTTTGGTCGCTGTAGGCGTTGTAGGGGCTTTGGAGTCCGATATTGACCGCTTGGGGGGAGCCTCCGGAGGAGGGGATTAAGCTGTCGGTCTTGGGGCCGGTGGGGATCACCACGTGCCAGGCGCCCGCCACGGAAATGAAACTGGGAAGCCCCACGGTGAGGCCGTTTTCCAACGCGCTGTAACGCCAGAGGAGTTTGGGCTCTTTTTCGGGGTCCGTGACGTCGAGGGCGAAGACCTCGCTATAGTAGAATTCCGCGCCGGCCTCGGCCGAGGGGGTCTCGATGGGTCGGCCTCCCAGCCTTAAGCCGCCCAAAAGGATGGTTCTCCAGGCCCCGTCGATGAAAATGTCGTTGATGAGGGGCTTTAAGTCCACGTAATAGGCGTGGGCGTAGAGGGGATCCGGGAGAAATTGGAGTTGGGGAAGGACGGCGGTGGGGATATAGGCCCAAATTTCCGCGCCCAGCTCGTGGTTGATCTGGGAGGGATCCAACTGGCGGGTGAAAGAGACCTGGCCGTTGTTGAGGCTTCCGTAAAAGCCCACGTTCACGGCGTGCAGCATGCCGTCGTTGGCCCCGAAATAGGCCATTTGCCGGCGGGTGGCGTTGGCCTTCTTGAAGGCCGAGTAAGTCGCGTCCCCGTAGAGGAAGTCAAAGTTGCTGGAGGGCGCGCCCACTAAAATAGGCTTGGAATTGATGATGTCGCCCAGGCGCCAGGTGACGAGGGTCGTGTTGTTGGTCCAGGGATCGCCCACCTGGCGGGAGCGCCAGCCGGGAAAATCCACGCCGATAATCCACTCGACGAGCTTTTGGGTGGTCTGGGCGCGGTTTCCCGCTCCCGGCAGCGCGGTCGCGAAGTTATCGTGGAGCAGGAGCCCGCCCAAGGGGACGAGGGTCGCGGCGGAGTTGTTGAAAAGCGCGAGGCTGACGGCGCCGGAGCCGCCCGGGTCGAGCTTGCCGTAATAGATCCTTCTTTTGCCCTGGCCCGTGGTGGCCGCGGCCCCGTAGTCCCGGGAGCCCGAGAGGAGGGCGGGCCCGGAGAGGCGGGAGAGCCAGTGGGCCGTGTCGAAGAGCGGTTTAATCTGGTGGACGCTCGCGGGGTGCTTTTGGGTTCCGCTAAAGAGCTGGGGGGAGTTGTTCCCGTAGGGATCGAAGCAGCGGGAGATAAATTCCCCGAACTCGTAGCAGGCCGGGGGATTGGCGGAGGGGTGGTTGGGGCTGTTGAAGGTGAGGATATAGTCCCCGGCGTTTCCGGCGACCCCGTTCGCGGGAGTGAGGATTCCGTCGCCGTCGCTGTCTTCCCTGAGGTTCCCGAATTTATCCACGAAGAGGCCGATGACGCTCCCCACCCAGACGATCTTTTGGGCCGTGTCGCGGGGATTGACGTATTCCGGGTAAAAGATGGTCTGCACCGAGACTCCGCCCCCTAAAATGGTGTCCATGGTCGCGGAGGTGGCGGTGCCCGTGGAAATGCTCCGGGCGATGGTCTTGAAGGCGGTTTCGAGTTTGTTGGGGAGCTCGACGAGGTTGGAGGCCTCAAAGTAATTGGCGGGCTTGAGGGTCAGCGGGTCTTCCCATTCCCCGGCGTCCGGGACGTTGTTCTGGTTGAGGTCGTTAAAGCCGCCGTATTTGGCGGCCAGCCACAGGGGATTGGGGAGGGCTTGGAGGGCCGCGGCGTTGTTGTTGAAGGCGAAGACGCGGGAGGCGGTCTTGACGTTGGCCACTCTCTTCCCGCACCCGTAGGTTCCGCTCGCGCTGCCGCCCACGTAGGGGCAGTCCTTCGGGGTGAGGTTCGCGTCGGCCGGGGGGGTGTTCATGGTCAGATCCAGGTAAGTCCCGTCCCGGGTGGTCCCGGAAATGGAGTAGCCCATCCCCAGGCCCACCCCGGTCCCGCTCTCCTTCCACTCGGTGCTCACCAGGATGGCCTTGACCTGGCTGGGGCTAATGGAGATAAAGTCGGAGACTTGGTTCGCCGCGTCGGGGTTCTTGAACCTATAGAAGGGCCCCAGGTTTTTGACGGCCGCGTCTCCGCTTAAAATGGAGGCGGCCGTCGTCTCCCGCGCGGCGGCGGGGGTGGTGGCGTCGGTTAGGAGGTCGACGGTATAGGTGACCTGACCGTCGCCTTCCCAGTCGTCGCCCTGGTCAAAGTCGGAAAAATTAACTTTTATTTCGCTGTGGAAGGTCAGGCCGTTGCGGTCCACGTCCCAGTCGATAATGAAATAGTTCAGAAAGCCCAATGTCTTGCCCGCGACCCCGGCGGAGATATTAACCGGGGTGAGGGCCACGGATTTATAAAGGGTCCCGGAGGAGTCGCGGACCGGGAAGACCAGCTCCGGGAAGGCCGGGCTCATGGCCACGGCGTAGACGTCCAGGCCCGCCGGGGTCTTGTTGGGGTCAAGGCTGACGTTGAAATCGTGGATATGCGCGTAATAGGCCGCGGCCGCGGAACTGTAGGTCCCTTGGGTGCTGACGCCGTTGGGGCAGAGGCCCTTGACCTGGGCCAGGCCCCCGGAGAGGGTTTTTGGCGCGCAGGAGTCGGAGGCCCCGGTGGAAAAGTAGTACTTGACGGACCCGGAGGAGTCGAAGCCCTCTAATTTGGTGATGGCGCCCAGATAGGAGTTTAAGTTAAAGGTCGCGGGGAGGTTGGTGGCGGTAAGGCCCCCGCCGTAATTGTTGGAAAGCTTGGGGCGCTGGAGGTCGGCGCCGATTTTATCGCCGTCGTAGTCGATGGTCAGATCCGAAATCAGGAGAATGACGGGCTTGGAGCAGGAACTGAGCGTGTTGAGGGTCGGGCGTTTGGCGTTCCAGGAGTTCGTTCCGCTGTTGTAGGTGGTGAGGCTCAAAATGGAGCTGCCGGAAACGTCCGTGTCGGCTTGGTTGGAAAAGGTGGCGGTGGGGGTCGGGGAGCCGGCCATGTAGCGCGCGGCCTCGTAGACCATTTCGCCTAAGGGGTTTCCCCAGCTGTAAGTGTTTTTGTAGCCCGCGCCGTCCCAGGAGGTGGGGTTGGCGGTAAGGATTCTTCCGGCGATGCGGAGGTTGTCGATATTGGCGATGAGCCCGCCCGGGAGAATCTGGCCGGTCTGGGCGTTGACGGCCGGGACAAAGGCCGTGGAGGGGAAGGGGGGAGTCCCGAGGACGGGGCCCACGTGGTTGCGGAGTTTGCCGCCGTTGTAGCGGATGTCGGAGTTAAAGCCGCCCGTCATAAGGCCGAAATACATCGGGGAAGAGCCTTCGCCGTATCTCTGCAGGAGCCCTCCGGGCTTGAAGACGTCGTCGTTGTCGGCGTCCGTGGCCCCGGGATACCTAAGGCACCCTTCGGAGTCTCCCATATTGGCCTTGTCGCAGACTTTCACGCGAATTTGGTAGACCTTGACGGTTTGCCGCACCGTATTGTTGAGCAGCACTTTATCGTCCGGTAGGGGCCGGTTGACCAGGACCCAGTCCCAATAGCGGGCGTAGGGCTCGGTCACCACCACTTTTTGGCTCACGCCGTCGGCGCCGCCGACGTTAAAAGAGCTTTTATCCACGTTTAAAATGACCCGGAGGGCCGGAAAACGGTTCGAGGCGCTCAAGTCGCTGCCCCGGCCGAAGAAATGGGCCTTGTTGCCAGTGGGTTTGTCGAAGGGAGTGTATTTGCTGATATCGAAATAGGCGCTTAAGGGGGTAACGCTCTGCCAGGTGGCGTCGGATCTGACTTCCGCGCCCCAGGCCGTGGAATCCGGGGGAACGTAGGAGCCGATAAGATAGGTGTCGGTTAAAGTGTCGGTGGAGCGGGCCCCGCCGTAGAGGATCTTGCGGATCGCGTCCATGCGCGAGGTGGCCATGTAATTGAGCCAGTTGCCACTGAAAGTCCGGCTGGAGGCCGCGGTTCCGGGGTTCTGGCAGATCCCCGTCTTGGAGCGCGGGGAGACCACGTAGGCCTTGAGGCTCGCGGGGCGCGCCGCGTTGATTTGGGCGGCGCTTTGGTCGTCGATGGTCGCGCCCTCCCTCTTGAAGTAGCCGGCGGTGTCCCCGTAGGCGTATTCGGCGTTGAGGCCTTTGTAGGTGGAGCCTACGTAGGAATAGCAGGAGCGGCTGTCGAAATAGCCCACGTACTCGACGGACGGGTTAAAGCCCGTGTCCGCCCTCCCATCGCCGTCCAAGTCCACGAGGCCTGGGTAGCCGTGCTGAAACATCTGGATGTTTTTAGCCAAAACGATGAGAACGTTGGGGATTACCTGGGAGGTGGCCAAAAAGGGCGCGCTCTGGTAATTGGCCTTGTCCGGGGCGATCTGCGCCCGCGCGGCGGGCGCGCCGGGCGCTAAAAGGGGCAAGGCCAAGGCGGCGAAAAGGGAGAGAGCGCGCAAACGGCGCGAAAGCGATTTTCCTGCGAGCATAAGACGACACCCACTTAAACCTTAATCTGATATGGCGAGATTGGTCCCGCGAAGGCGCCTTGGAGTCAGGAGAATGTTTCTTTAAGCCTTTAAGGGCGGAATGGCGCGTTCAAAAAAAATAAACGAGGCGGGAGCGGGGGAACAAGTCATGGAAAAGAAAAACAGCGCTTTTTATTGAATTTTTTAATAAAAGCGCTAATTCTTTATATTATAATCTGAATCGCGCCTTTTGGCTACCCCCACGCGCGGGGACGCCGCCGGGCGACCGCCGGCGGGCCCGCGTGGGAGCGCGGCCAGTCCTCTCTCGGGGGAGCGGCGCCGACGGCTTGCGGGAGGCGGGAAAAAACTTAAAGGGTGGGATTGGGTTAGCCAATCCTCCCTGGGGGAGGGGGCGCCTCCCGGGGGATTCGACTTTAATGGGGCGAGAGTTCATTGGCTCGGGGTTCCATGGGAACGGAGCCGAACTTTTTCTAAAAGTAGTTTACAACTTTTTGGGGTCCAAGGGGGAGCTTCCCGGCTTTTTTTTAAGAACAGTCCGCTAATTTAGGGGGAAAAAGCGGGTAAGCGGGACCCAAATCCCTTAGGTCGCGCCGCCTTTGGGCCGGAGCGGCGCGAGTGAAAACGCGCGGGTAAGGAGCGCCGGCGCGGGGGGCGCCTTGTCCTTGTCTTATCCGCGCCTTATCCCCGCCATGCCCGCGTCTTGCCCGCGGCGCGCGAGAAAAGGGGCGAAAAGGCGAGATGATTCTTTTTTGGGGAAAATAACTCCAGTTCCCTGAACTTCCCCGAAATTTCCAAAGCTCTTTTGTTTAGGGAGAAAAAGCTGAGGCGCCAAGAAGTGGCGGAGGCTGGGCCATAAAGTCTTCCCGGGCGCTAAAGCCTCAGGCGCCCGGCGCGCGAGTTCCCGGCGTCCGGCGCCCGCGGCACTGGACAGGGACGCGGGTAGGGGAGGGCGTGGCGGCGGAGGGAGATCAGGGGCGCCTCTTGAAGCGAGACGCGCGCCGCCGCCAAGGGGGACTCCTCCGTCCTCAGGGGCTTGGCGAGCGCGCCCTTCCCGGCGAGCAAGGGAATATCCCCCTTGAGGGCCACTTGGAACGGGCCGGCGCGGGGATCCTTTTGGCTCTGAAGGCCCGGTCGAGGCGAGAGCGTTCGTGAGGCTATTGGGCCGCAGGCGGGACGGCTGGCTGGGCGCGGGCCGCGGCCGCTGGCTTTTCGCGGGGCGGCGCGAGAATCGGAGCGGCGCCCCGGTCGGATAGAAAGGGCCCCTATGGATTATCTCGGTCCACCGGGGAGTCGCTGAAGCGCCTTCCAGTCAAAGGCCCGCCGCCCTTCCGCGAGCGTCGCGAGAGCCGTCGCCCTGACGAGAATTATCGCGTCCCGCGCGCGGGTCCTTCCGCGCCTGGGCGCGGGGGAAAAGTATTTTGGCGCGCCTTTTCCCGCGTGATCCTCGCCTCGCCAAAAGCCTTTTCGAGCGGGAAAGGCCTTCCACTTAAAATAATCGGGCAATCGTTTTGGAAAGCGGGGTCGCCTGGAGGAGGGACGCGAGGCCCTTTCGGCTGTCACTGCGGCGCGGACGACGCCGTCAGGGCCGCGAGGAAGGGGCGCGCTCGGGGCCCGAGAAGGCGCGAGCGAAGGGGAAACGTTTTCGCAAAAATAAAAAAATCTTTGACTTTAACTAAAGTGGGCGTTATAGTTTCATTTTGGCCTTCCCTATCCAAATCAGTCGCTTTTTAACATAACTTTGTTGACCTTCGGCTCTCGCTCCTTTCGGCGATCCTTTTGACGACGCCTTCCTCCGCCATTGTCGAGCGCCACTCTTTTTCTCACTATCGCGGCGGGATTAAGCGGTTTGGCGTTTCCCATAAAGCGGTTGTCGCGGTTGAGGAAATTATTGCGTCTCTCTCTCAGTTATAGTCTCGCTCTAAGCGCCCTCTTTTTTCGCCTTTCGGACAAGTTAACTGGCGACGGCCTTAGCCTCGCCTGTCTTTCCCGCCTCCGTTCCGTAAGGAATGTCGCGGGATTTTTTTTATCGAGCGGTGAGCCGGCGTCCGGTATCTTGTCCCGCGGATTAATTTTTCCGTTCGCGCCATTCGCGGGGGAGTCTGGAACGCCTTTGACGGACAACCCGGGCGCGACGCTTCATTTTCTAAAAAGTTTCAACGGATGTTGGCTGGTATCCCCGAGTCCATCAGGCGCCGCCGCGAAAAAGCGGTTGGAACCACGAAAATTCGCGTTCGGTGGACTTAAAAGCGTCCAGCCGTACGCGAAGTTCCGCCACTAGGCCGTACGTGAGCGTCACGCTCCGGCGCGCGCGTGAGCGTCCCGGCGTGACGGCGTAAGCGTGTATTCATAGAGGAGTTAAGGATGATGCCAAAAAGTCGCGTGAAACTGCGCCTGGCGGCGACTATCAGCGTTTTGTTCGCGTCATTGCTTTTGACGTCGTTCGGTTACGACACCCCAGCGGTCGCGGGGGATACGATCACGTGCCCTGGCCACCAATTCTGCCCAGTGGGGCCGGGTGACGTAGTGTCGAATGATCCTTCGGAGAACATTATAACCGTGAGGGAGAATATCGACGGCATAATCTACGGAGGGCAAGACAGGCCGACGAACGGTGACGGTTTCTCGGAAAAAAACAAAGTCACCGTCCAAGGGCCCGGCGACGGGGGAACGCCTTACATTACGGTTACCGACGCGATATATGGCGGATACGCGGATCCGTGGTCTGACCAGGCGATAAGCCAGGCGACCCGCAATGAGGTCACGGTCAGTTATGTCCAAAATCTTGTCGCGCCATCGTCTTCATTTTCAGTGGTTGGTGGCAGGGCTAGGCTTTATGATACTGGATTCGCCAAGGCGGAAGACAACATCATCAGCGTAACGGAAATGACAGCCCGGGGGACTATAGTGGGTGGGGTCGCCTACCGGATATCAGACTATGCTCCAGAAAGCGGTCCGAGTTCCGCCTCTCATAATACCGTGGGGATAACGGAATCGAGGTTATACGGATCCGTTTATGGCGGGGAGGCTGCGAGTGGGGTCGATGCCGGGGGCGCCAGCGACGCTAACGATAATCACGTGACGATAACGTCATCCGATATTTATGGAAGCGTGGTGGACATTGTCGCGCTAGACCCCTCAGCTGGTAACGTAATAGGCACTGTCGTTTACGGTGGTTTTGTTGACACGCCAGTTCAAGATGGAGATCGCTTAAACTCGATCGGCAACAGCGTTGCCATCGAGAACACGGAGATGAGCGCCGTGGATATAGCGGGCGGCTATGTCGCGGCTCGCTCCTTTGAGGGAACTGTTGTCGTATCGGGAAACACGGTCACGCTTAAAGACGGCGCGAGCGTCACCGGAAACGCGTACGGCGGATTGTACTGGCAAGATGAGACAAGTGGTTACGTTTCCGGCTCTGACACTGGCGTCGTAATTGACAATAAGGTTATCCTTGAGGGCGCGACTATCGGGCAATATTCTGGTGACCAGTATTTTGTGGAAACCACTGGCGGAGTCTACGGTGGGCATGTCTACCATGACCCGGACAATCAGGCGCAAGGGAACTTCGTCGTCTTCAAAGGCGACGATCCTCAAATGACGCTCAACTCGGTCAGTTTCGTGGACGCGGGCGGAAGCCTCATCATCGAGGGGGGCGGAAACACCATAACCGGTTCGCCCGATAAGATGTCAAGGGCGTGGGATGTCGAGATTTCCGGAGGCGTCACTGATTTTGTCGGCGCTCTTTGGGTATACGAAAAAATGTCCGTGGCGGAAGGAACCGTCGCTTTCGGATACGTCACGATCGGAAGGAGCGGCTCCAACGCGGTCGCGCCTGAGCTTGCGGTGACCGGGGGATCGATGACTGTCACGGGGGGCCTTACGATAGCTGGCGAGCAGTCCCTCCCCGGCGCGGTCAAAGTCAGCGGAGGCGAGCTGATTTTTGACGACGCGCTTTTCGCCACCGGCGGAACTTACCCTACCGGAATCGTGGCGGGAAACGTCGGCTTGATCAAATTTGTCAACGAATCCGTCGCGCAACTGGATTATTTGACGGTCAACGCTGGAGGGAAGGTCGAATTTAACGATTCCTCCGCCAGTTTTTCCCAAAGCGGAGCGATCCACGTTAACGGCGGAGAACTTGCCCTTATCGGCGGCTCAACCGGCGGGATGACTGGCCTGAATGAGGTTACGGTAGTCGAAGGTCCCGGCGGTCGTCCCGCTTTGAGCTTGGACGCTGGCTATACTTTGTCAACCGTCGCGGTCGACATCGGTGACGACGCTTGGGTTTCCGTGAGTGGCGGCGCTGGCGTTCTCTCCACTAACGAGACTCGCGTCGGGGACGGCGCGACAATTGACATTGGGGACGGCGCGACTTTCGCCGGCGGGACGACGGTGAGCGTGGGTGATTCCGTAATCAACATACATGGCGACGGCGCCGAAATGTCCGCTTCCTCCATCGCGCTCGGCGCGGGTTCGCGAGTCAATATTGGCGGCGAAGATTCTGGATTGGAAGTCCTTTCCGCTCTCACGCTCGACGCGGGAGCGGAGGTCAGCGTTTTGGGCGAGGGGGCGCGGCTGAACGTTATTGGCGCCGCTTCCGTGAGCGGTCAAATAATAGTTGACGACGGCGCCTACAAGAACGCCACGGTCGCTTTGGCCGTCACCGGCGCGCTCAATATCAATAACGGCGGCTCTCTTATTCTTGATGGAACCGCTTCGTCAAGGCACGTAATTGGCGCCGGGACTATGAACGTCTTGTCGGGGGGCCTGCTTGAGACCAATGGCGATAGCGCGATCGGAACTTCAGGCCTGGCTGTTCAGGACGGAGGCGTTTTTAACGTTATGGCGGGGACTACCGAAGTGTCGTCCGGGACCGTGAGCGTGGCCGGGGAGCTTAATTTCGCCGACGGCGCGTCCAAGCTGGAAGCGACGGCGGGACTCTCCGTTCAAAACGGCGGAGAGGTGAATTTGGGAACCGGGACGATCGACGCGACTGGCGCTGGCGTTGTTTTCTCGGGAACCACTTACCTTACGATCGGATTCGACTCCGCCGGAAACGGCTCGATTTCCGCGGATACCATCCAGTTTAACGGCACGGTGAACTTGGATCTGCAAGGCGACGCCGCGTACAAACAGAATAAAACGATATTCTCTGGAAACGTAAGCGTCACGGGCGCTATCAACGTCACGGGCGTAAACGATCTCCTGTTTACGCTCGCCGACGACGGGAGCGGGGGAATTATGTTGGGTTACCGCGGGGCTTCTGGCGCGGTGGACGTGCTAGCCGACAGGAATTCCTTCAAAATGACTCCGAACTACGTCAACGCGGCCGCTTTGATTGGCGAGATTGAGTCCGACCCCAACTACGCCGCCCTGGCCCAAAGTCTGGTGGACTCCCTTGTAGCCATTGACAACGCGGACCCCTCGCTTACCGAAATAGCCTTAAAACAGCTGATCGGCGAGTACGTCCTCGGCGTTTCGGAGGCGGTCAACGACGTCGCCCTCAAGACCACCGGAGTCGTCTTCGGCCGTCTCGACAAGATCAGGTCGTCTTCCAGCGTCACGCCGCCCGCGGCCGGGAGCCCCGATTCCCTCAACCGCGTCTGGGCCGGAGCCTTCGGCGCCTGGGCCAGGCAGAACAATAGAAACGACGTCTTCGGTTACAGGTATCGGAGCGGCGGATTCGCCTTAGGTTACGACAGGGCGGTCGCCTCCCTTGAAGGTCTCGCCCTTGGCGCCTCGCTATCCTTTTCCACCGGCGAGCTGAAGAACTCCAGCGGCTACTCCTCCGTCGACATCGACACTATCGGCTTTGGCCTTTACGGGAGCTACGCGAGCCGGAGCGGGATCTTCGTCGATCTATCGGCGAGCTACGGGAGAAGCGACAACGAGTCCAATGTCTATTTGGTGACCGGGGGCAAGAAGAGCGGAAAATTTCACGTGGACACCTGGCAGCTGGCGGCGCGGGTCGGCTACCTCATCGAGGCGGGAAATCTCTCCGTCACGCCCAGCGTCGGGCTTCGCTATCTTAATTTCAGGCAGGGCGCCTGGAGGGAGACCGTCACCGGAAGCTCGGATCCCGCGGTCTCGTTTTCCAAGAGGTCGGAAGATCTCTTGGAGATTCCGCTTCAGATCAAGCTCAACGGCGTCTTCGAGGTCGGCTCCGCCCAGGTCACGCCTGAGCTGCGCTTAGGTTATACCTACGCGGCGAAACGTCCCGACAACTCTATTAGGATCGGGTTCGCTGGTTACGACGGCCAGACGATCATAAGCGGGATCAAGGCGAGGAGGAGTTCTTTCCAGGCCGGGGTCGGCGTCAAAATTACCACTGTCGGCCCGCTGGACGTCTACGCGAACTATGACGCCAGCTTCGCCTCCGGCTTTTTTGAGCACCAGGGTTCCTTGGGCATTGGCGTGGAGTTTTAACGGGGGGTAAGTTAATTCGCGCGGATCCTTAAAGGCGCCGCGTCTGTTTACGAAGAGGGGGCTTTAGGCGGGCGCTGGCTTGTCTTGGGCCCCCTTTTTTTCTAAGCGAAACAGGAGGAATGGGGCGAAATGTTCCGACGTGAAGTTTACGGATTCCGCGAGCCGAGTCTTCCGCGTTCCTTAAGCGAAAGCTTTCGCCGCGCGCGCGTTCGGAAGCGCGGTATCGCGAAATTAGCGTTTCCTACGGATTCGCGCGAGGCGAGGCGTTGGCGGCTATCGGCTTGAAGCTATGGCCGCGCCGCCGGCGGCGTCTTGGGCTCGCGGAAGAGCGGCGGCCTCAATACCCGCGGCTGGCGGCTCGGGGGCGGGATTGGCGGCGCGCGCGACCAGTCGTTTCCAGTCCATCCGAAGCGGCGCCGTCCGGCGCCTCGTCTTTGACCATTCGCGGGATGGAATACATTGACGAGCCCGCTCTCGCTCCCTCGCGAAGCTCTTTGGCGGCCTCAAAGAGCGTCAGGCGGATATCCTCAAACGGCCCCAAAGCGTGGCCGCGGTTGAGAACGGGCTTCCGCGCGGGCGCGTCCGCGACGAGGCGGTGATAGAGCGCCGGGAATGTCCGGGAATGGCGGGGAATGGTCGGGAACGGCCGCGGCGGGAACGGTCGCGGCGGTAACGTGGCGGCGGGAATGGCGCGCGCCGCCAAAAGGGCTGGCGAGCGCCTCCGGGAAGGCTTTATGGGCTCGCGCCGCGCGATTGCGGCGAAAAGCGAAAAGAGCGCCCGGAAGGCCCGCGACGAGGGCCTGGGATTCAGGCCCGGCGTCGGGGCGACGTCTTTCGCGGCTATGGCTGCGCGGGCGCCGGCGACCATGGCTTCGCGGGCGGCGGCGGCTGAAAGGCGCGGCGGCTTGGCGCGCGAGCCGGCTATGAGTTTTAAAGGCTAGAGAAGCGCGAGTCTTTCTCCTCTTTCTCGCGTTCTCTTTATCCTTGGGGCTGGGGAAACTTTTTTCGGTTTCCCCGGCCCCATTATTTCGCGCCCGGCGTTTAGGGCGCCCCGGGAGGCGCGCGACCGCGCGCGTGGCTTTTAGTCCAGATCCTTGACGCGCGCTTCCGGGGGAATATGGTAGCCCGTGTCCAAGACCTCGCGCCAGGCGGTGACTCCGCCTCCGGTGGCCACGTCCTGGGGGATACGCGCCGTATAGGTACTGGCGTCGGGGGCCGAGGCCGAGGCCATGATTCCCGAGGCCGTGACCGTTAAAAAGGCCTCGGTGGGATTGCCTTCGCCCGTGCTGAGGGCCCCCACGACCTGGTCGGACTGAATGGCGCTTCCCGGCGGGAGGCTCTCCGAATAGAAGGCGTGGTAGGTCGAGGGCTCGGGAAGGCCGGTGTAGGTGTCCACCAGGTAGAGATAGCCGTCGCCCATGCCGCCGCAGCCGCTGAATTTAGGCTCAAAGGTCGTAAAGGCCATGAGGGATTTGCCGGCGCCGACTCCCACTATCTTGGGTTGGGTGACCACCATCTCAAAGGCGTGGCTTTCCCCAGGCTTGAAGAGGGTCCCGATGTTGAGTCTCCTCTTGTAGCCCAGCGTGTTGTTGGAAAGGGTGGCCCGCAAAAGGTTTTGGTAAGTCGTGGCGCCTCCGGGGCCCGTGGGAAAGAGCGGCTGGGTCGGGAGCGAGTGGACCTCGCCGTTGCGGAACACCGTGGCTCCCGTCACGTCGATGAGATACGCCTCGTCGAGGGAGCGGTCCCGGAAGGTCATCCGACCGTTAAAGAGTTCCTCCTTGATCCCGTAGATATACTGGGCGTGGTTTTCGAGGCACTCGGGAGTGTAGGTCGTAAGACAGGGCGCGATGTCCTCAAGGCTCCAGAGCCTTCCGGTCCCGAAGGCGATCCAGAGGTTCCCGATGGGGTCATAGGTCGCGTTCACGGCTCCGGTGACGGGCCGGTCCGTATTGAAAAAGCGCTTGAGCCTCCAGAGAGAAACGGGCAAAGGCTCCCCGCCGGAGTCGACGGTCTGGAGGCGGTAGACGGCGCCGCCGTCAAGGCCCGTCCGGGGATTCCGGCTCACCGTGAGCCCGAAATAGAGGGCGTGGTTGGTCCAGGGGGTCTCCCGAATCTGGGCCGCTGGCAGGAAGGGATTGTTGAAGAAACTGTTTTCCTCTTTGACGGCGAGGAAATTGGGATCCGCCGCCGCCTCGGGAACTTCCCGGCCGGTCGCGGCGTTAAGGACAATGAGCCTGGCCCGCTGATTGCTGTAGGCGGAGAAGGGAGAGTCCGTTCCGAACTTGACGGACGGGGCTCGCCCTAGGCTTCCAGGGACGGGAGTATCGGTCACGGGGCCGCTGGGGATGACGGCGTACCACGCGCCCTCTACGGAAATAAAGCTGGGAAGCCCCACGGTCAGGCCCTGGGAGAGGGCGCTATAGGTCCACAGGAGTTTCGGCTCGCTTTCGGGATCGGTGATGTCCAGCGCGAAGACCTCCGCGAAGAAGTGTTCGGCTCCCGCCTCGGGCCCGGGGGTCTCGATGGGCCTGCCGCCCAAGCGGAGGCCGCCCAAAAGCACGGTGCGCCATTGGCCGTCAATCTTGACGTCGTTAATGAGGGGCTTTAAATCCACGTAATAGGCGTGGGCGTACTGGGGATCAGGGAGCCACCGGAGCTGCGGCAAAAGGGAGGTGGGGATATAGGCCCAAACTTCCGCGCCCAGCTCGTGATTGGCCTGGGAGGAATTTTTCTGGCGGGAGAAGGAGACCTGGCCGTTGGCCAAAGAGCCGTAAAAGCCGACGTTTACCGCGTGCAGCATGCCGTCGTTGCCCCCGAAATAGGCCATTTGCCTCCGGCCGCCGTTGAGGTTACGGAAGGCCGAGTAGCTTAAGTCCCCATAGAGAAAATCGAAGGCGCTATTGGGCGGGCCAACCAGAATGGGCTTGGAGTTAATCACGTCCCCCAAGCGCCAGGTGACGGGCGTGGCGTTGTCGCTCCAAGGGTCGCCGACCTTGCGCGAGCGCAGGAGGGGACTGTCCACCCCGATTATCCATTCGACCAAAGCGCGCGTCGTCTGGGCGCGGTCGCCGATTCCGGGGAACTGGCTCTGGAAGTCGTCGTGCAAAAGGAGCCCGTTTAAAGAGGCCAAGGCCTCGGGGGCGGTATTGAAGAGGGCGAGCTTGGCGCCGCCGCCCGCTGGGTTGGGTTTTCCGTAGTAGATTCGGCGCTGTCCCAGTCCCCGGGTGGCCGCGGAAGAGTAGGGGCGCGAGGCGCTTAAAAGGGCCTTGTCGTCCAGGCGCGAGAGCCATTGCCCCGCGTCAAAGAGGGGGGCGATCTGGTGGATATTGTCGGGATGGCGGCGGGAATCCTTGAAGAGCTCGGGTTGGTTGGCGCCCCGGGGGTCAAAGCAGCGGGAGATAAATTCCCCGAACTCGTAGCAGGCCGGGGGGGTGGAAGAGGGAGTGGCGACGCTGTTGAAGGTGAGGATATAGTCCCCCTTTTCCCCCCGATAGCCGTTCTGGGCCATGAGGATTCCGTCCCCGTCGCTGTCCTCGCGGAGGTTGCCCCATTTGTCCACGAAGAGTCCCACGAGGCTGCCCACCCAGTGGATTTTCTGGTTGGGGTCCCGGGGATTTACGTACTCGGGGTAAAAGATAGTCTGGACCGATACCCCGCCGCCGATGATGGTGTCGAGGGTCGCGGAAGTGGCCGTGCCGGTGGAGATGGTCCGGGAGATGGCCTTAAAGACGGTCTCGAGCTTGTCCGGAAGCTCCACGAGGTTGGTGGCCTCGAAATAGTTGGCGGGGGAAATTCCGTCGGAATCCTCCCATTCCCCGCGGTCCGGGATATTGTTATGGTTCAGATCGTTGAAGCCCCCGTATTTGGCGGCCAGCCACATGGGGTTGGGGAGGCTCTTGACGGCGGAAGAGCTGGCGTTGAACTCGAAGATCCGGGACTGTTCCTTGACGTTCGCGACTTTTTTGCCGCAGCCGTAGGCGCCGGAGTCAGAGCCGCCGACGTAGGGGCAGTTTTTCGGGGTGAGGTTGGGGCTGTCCGGCGGCGTGTTCATGGTGAGCTCAAGATAGGTGCCGTCCCGCTTGGACCCGGTAATGGTGTAGCCCATGGCGATTCCGATTCCGGTGCCGCTTTCCGCCCATTGGGCGTGGACCAAGAGGGCTTTGACCTGGTCGGGATTGATGGAGATAAAATCGGAGGCGCCGCCCGCCCCGTCGGGGTTTTTGAATCTATAGAAAGGCCCTAAGGTTTTGATGGCCGGATCTCCGCTGTCGACGGTGACGCTTTTGGTCTCCCGCATGGAGACGGGGGTGGCGGCGGTGGTGAGGAGATCGATGGTATAAGTGACCTGGCCGTCGCCTTCCCAGTCGCCGCCCTGTTCGTAGTCCGAAAAATTGACCTTTATCTGGGCGTGGAAAGTGAGGCCGTTCTTGTCCACGTCCCAGTCGAGCAGAAAATAGTTCAGAAAGCCCAAGGTGATCCCCGCCGGGGTCGAGGTCGAGATATTGACGGGCAGAAGGGTGATGGTCTTGAGGGGCTTGCCGGAGGAGTCCTTGATGGGGAAGACCAGCTCCGGGAAGGCCGGGCTCATGGCCACGGAGTAGAGGTCCACTCCGGAGGGGATCTTAAAAGCGTCGTCCGCCGCCGCGTTAAAGTCGTGGACGTGGGCGTAGTAGGCGGCCGCCGCGGCGCTGTAGGTCCCTTGGGAACTGAGGCCGTTGGGGCAGAGCCCCAAAACTTGGGAGAGGCCCCCCGACAGGGTCTTGGGGGAGCAGTCGCCCGTGGGCCCGGTGGAAAAATAATATTTCGTGGAACCGCTTCTGTCGAAGCCTTCCAGTTTGGTGATGGCCCCCAGGTAGGCCGCGAGGTCAAAGGCCTGGGGGAGATCGGCGGGGGTCAGCCCGCCGGCGTAGGCCACCTGGAGGGGAGGCTTGTTAAGGTCGCGCCCGATCGCGTCGCCGTCATGGTCTATGGTCAGATCCGAGATGAGGAGGATGATGGGTTTGGCGCAGGAGGACAGGGTGGAGACGTTGGGCCGGCGCTGGCTCCAGGAGAGGGCGCCACTGTCGAAGCCGGTGAGAAGCGGGATCGTGCTCCCCGCCACGTCGGCGTCCGGCTGGTTGGCGAAGGCGACCGTGGGCTCCGTGGCCCCGCCCATGTAGCGCGCGGCCTCGTAGACCATTTCCCCCAAGGGGTTGCCCCAGCTGAAGGTGTTTTTGTATTCGGCCCCGTCCCAGAGGGTGGGATCGGCGGTCAAGACCCTCCCGGCGATGCGGAGGTTGTTGATATTGGCGATGAGCCCGTTTTCGAGAAACTGGCCCGTGCGGGAGTTGACCGAAGGCGCGTAAGCCCCCTGGGGGAAGGGCGGAACGCCTAAAACCGGGCCCACGTGGTTGCGGAGCTTGCCGCCCTGGTAGCGGATGGTGGAATTGAAGCCGCCGGTCATGAGACCGAAATACATGGGATTGGAGCCTTCCCCGTATTTCTGAATGAGTCCCCCGGGTTTGTAGACGTCGTCCAGGGGGCCGTCGGTGGCCCCCGGATAGCGAAGGCAGCCTTCGCCCTCGGCCATGTTCGTTTTGACGCAGGCCCTGACGCGGACCTGATAGATTTTAATGGTCTTGCGGATAGCGTCCGTTCGCAGCACCTTGTCGTCGGGGAGCGGTCGGTTGACCAGGACCCAGTCCCAGAAGCGTCCGTAGGGCTCGGTCACGCTGACTTTCTGGCCCACGCCGTCCGTGCCCGTGGTGGTGAAGGAAGACTTGTCGGCGTTTAAAAGAATCCGGATGGCGGGAAAACGGTCCGCGCGGCTCAGGTCGCTCGAGCGCGCGAAGAAATGGGCTTTCTTCGCGGTGGGCTTGTCGAAGGGCGTGTATTTGGAGATATCGAAGTAGGCGTTGAGGGGGGTAATTTCCTGCCAAGTGTCGTCCGAGCGTACTTCCGCGCCCCAGGCGGTGGAGTCGGGCGGGACGTAGGAGCCGATCAGATAGGTGTCCGCGAGGGTGTCGACGGAGCGGGCGCCCCCGTAGAGGAGCTTGCGGATGGCGTCGATCCTGGAGGTCGAAAGGTAATTGAGCCAGTTGCCGCTAAAAGCCCGGTTGGCGGCGGGCGTTCCGGGGTTCTGGCATATCCCCGCCGCCGAGCGGGGGGAGACCACGTACTTTTTGAGGGTCGCGGGGCGGGCCGCGTCAATGGCGTTTTGGGTCTGATCCTCAATGGTCGCGCGCGTTCTTTGGAAATAGCCGTTCGGGTCTCCGTAGGCGTAGGCCCCGAAGAGGCCCTTAAAATCGGAGCCCACGTAGCTATAGCAAGAATGGCTGTCGAAATAGCCCAGATAGACGATGGAGGGATTAAAGCCCGTGTCCACGCGACCGTCGCCGTCGAGGTCCACCAGTCCCGGGTAGCCGTGCTGGAACATCTGAATGTTCTTGGCCAACACGATGAGCACGAAGGGAATCACCTGCGAGGTCGCGAGGAAGGGCGCGCTGAGGTACTTGCTCCTGTCGGGGCCAATGGGAGGCGCCGCGCCGGTCTGGGCCAAGGCCCAAGGCGCGGCGGGAGGGGCAAGGGAAAAGCTCAGAAAAAAAAGGCTCGCCCAAAAGGCCGCGCGGATCCGGCGAAACGGTTTAAAGCAATTGCGCATTATCTAACTCCCGGCGTCCCCAAGAGAGGAGGGCAAATTTTCATAAGGCTTGAAGCGGAGGCCTAATCCCTTGGAAGACAAGGAGTTTGAGCCTAAGGCAAATATAGCAAATTATCGCCTTCCGCGCGATTGAAGACGTTTCGCGCGGGAAAATTTAAAATTCGCGCGAAATTGAGAGAAAAAGAGGCGTTTTAAAAATAGAGGAATGGAGACGGCGAGGGAGATCGTGATGGAGAGAGAAAGAGAGAACAGAAAGAAAGAGAGCGTCGGAGACGGCGAAGCCATTCGCTTTAACGCTATCGCGGCGCCACTGGCGTCCTTTGAGGCCAGCGAAGAGAAAGGCCTCAAACGGAGCGAAAAGCGACGCGCCGTTTTCTTGAGGAAAGGAAAGAGAAGAAGCGGGGCGTGGCGTTGGCGGGCGGGAGACTGGAATAGGATCCACGAGAAATTTATGTTGGGGACGCTTAAAACCTCGCGGAAAAGAGAGTGGCGCGAGGCGGGTCGCCCCCAACAAGAGCGTGGGCCTATGGGGAGTCGCGCTTTATAAGCTCGAAAAGGGCGAGCTCGCGCCTGAGCGGAAGGCGCCGCGCGCGAAAGTCGGGAGATAAGGACTTAAAGGGGGAAGGCGCGACTTCGCGCCTAGCTCAAGACGGACGAAAGCGACAATTTCGCGATTAGCGCTCTCTCTCCAAGGGAGTTTCAGAGGCGACTGTTAATCCTGTCGCGGCGGAAGAGTCATTTTTCCATTTTCTAAAAAACTGGCGTCTTCCGTTTTTCCCTCCCGCCAGAAGACGTAAGCGGCGATGTTTCTCTCTTTTTCGAGCGCCACCAACAATAGGACAATGGGGTCGCTCAAAGGTCCCACGTATTTTCCTTTGACTATTTGGCTCAACCCCGCGCCGATGGTTTGTCGCGCGTCGTGATCGTTACAGGCGGTCTCAACTTCAATAACGTAGACGCGATTTTTGTATCGCGCCACCAGGCGCGCCCGTCTAAAATTCGCGCGCTTTTCAGCGCTAACTTGGACGCCGGAGGCCTTCATAAAGGCCATTAAAATGTTTCGGTAAAATGATTGGCCAGTATTATCGCGAGTCATTTGTTTATAATTCATGAAGTTAATATTGGAGAATATTTCTCTAAATAACTTTGTCAGTTCCGGAACGTTACCTTTGATGAGGATATCTTTTAACGCGATCATCGCCGATTGTAGATTTAATCTCGAATTATATAAATTTTCCATGAACAGTAAATTCATGGACGCGCTTACCTCATAATTAGGATAGTCGAAATTATAGGTTCCATCGCCATTTTCGCGGATGGTCAGATACCCAGATTGATAGAGATAGAGGTCGGAAGAGACGGTTTCGATAGGCCCGGGATTGGATATATAATTGATATCGAAAGGATCCGCTTCTTCTATGTTTAGCTGAAAATTCTTTTCCATCAATAACCGTTGAACGCGGTTGTTTGATCCCGAGCTCATCCAAAAATTGAAAAATTGGTCGGAGCTTAAAAAAAACAGTAGCGTTTGAGGATTGTATAGCTTTTCTTTCCCATCAAAAGAAAATCCATAGTAATAATCCTTCACGCGTTTCAACAAAACGTCTTTAGCTAAATTTAATTTTTTGCCAACGTTTTCAATAAAGGGCGCGAAATAAATTTCAACTTCATTTTGAGTAAATCCAAATAAGGCGCCAAATTCAGGCTCAAGCGTGATATCGTTAATTTCTCTTAAAGCGGAAAACAGTCCCGCGCTTGAATATTTAACGATTCCCGTGATAAAAACAAAATCAAGAAATTCGTTGGACGCTTGAATTTGCGAATAAAAACTTTCCATCGTTTCTCGCGTGTCTTTTAGCGATTGTTTCTCGGCGTTCGCTTGATTTCGCGAGGGAGAAGAAATTTTTTCGAGCTCGACGCTAATTTGTTTCGACTCGAGATAAAGTTCAAGTAATTTCGCTTTGTCAGGCGATTCGTCTGGCATGGCGTTAATAGTGGAAAGCGCTATCCGTTCAAGGTCATTTTTAAATGGGTTGGAGATATTATCTTCAACATTTATTCGCTCTGGGGAAAAGCCAATAGTTTCGGCAAGATGGACAATAGGACACGCGTATTCGTCAATTATGACCACAACGCGCGATTGAGAATATTTGCGATAAACGTCTTGTATCAGATTATTAAAGGCGATCGGGGCGTTTGCTCCACGGATGTCAACATCATGGCGGGCGGCGTTATCTCGCAGAAGTTCCAACAGCGCGGACTCAAAAATTGTCTTGGAAGAACACCCCGCGGTTCGGCTCATATCCATAAAAATAACCGGCTTTGGAACAAATTCTTTAGCGCGCGTATCTTTCGCGGCGGCCAATCCTTGAAAAAGCTCTTCTTTTCCAGAAAAATAAGCGTCGAGGGTTGAGCACAGAAGAGATTTGCCGAAACGCCGTGGTCGAGAGCAAAAAATTATTTTTCCGCGTTTTCTGAGCTTGGGAATATACGCGGTTTTATCCACGTAAACGGCGTTATCAAGTCTCACGCTCTCAAAATCGCTCTGGCCGTTTGGCAGTAGTGGTAAATTTGTAGTCAAAATATCTACCTTCTTGGGACGGTTGTTATCGCGTCGCTTATAAAACAATATCATCAAATTTTAAAAAGTCAATACCCAAGATTTCAGCGGCGCGAATATCTCATCTCCGTCAAGAAGGCCAGCGGCGGCGCGGTCCACGCTTTAGCGACTTGGGGAGGACAGAGTTAAAAAAGGTTATCCAAGAGAAAAAACGAGAGCCCAGGCGAGGCTATTTGGCGACCTTTTCGCGCGAAGAGGGACTGGCTATGGAGCGTTGAATCAAGCTCCTAAACCATCGCGCTTTCGTCGATGGCGAATCTTTGGGATCCAACGCTCCCCGCCGGGAGGTCAAGCCGTGGGAGTCTGAGTTCGCGGAGACGAGTTCCGCGACCGCGCCTCCGCCGTCGCGCGTCAAGGCCCGGAAGATGGTTTTGCCCCGCGCGCCAAGATGATGGAGGCTTTCCCGGGCTTTCCGCCCCCCTCGGCCATGCCGTCCGCGCCCATCCGTTTGGGGGGCGCCGCAAAGAACGCTCCCTCGCGGTTCCGCTCGAGGCTGAAGGCCGCGCGGAATTGGGGCGGAGGGAGACAGGCGAAGGATCGTCATGAGCGTACCGCCCGTGGCGAAGCCGGCGGAAGACGTTATCGTTTGTAGTTATAGAAGGAGTTAATTCACGTCTGTTGACGCGCGTTAAGTTTCCAGCGGTCCCCAAAAGCGGAATCGGCGTTGAGCCGCGCGATCCAAAGGCTTCCAGCGGCGTGGCGAGTCATCTCCGGCGAGACCCCTCGACGCGTGGTGGGGAAGCCTTTGGGGAAAGCGACAAAGTGGCGGGCGAGGCTGTCTTATTTGGATTACAGTAAAAAATTGGAACCCCGGTAACCGTTAAAAAAATTGAGTATTGATAGGGGATTGTATAGCATGGCTTTTCCAGCGAAAGGGAAGACCTCTCGATAATCATTGATACGCTTTAATAACCTTAAAGTCGGATTATCTGTACTCAAATCGATAAAATTCTGGACAATGGTCAGTGAGATCTCAATAATTGCCCTATTTTCAAGGTGTTAGGCATGGCCTTGACATTGAGTATATG
>JAISCZ010000111.1 GCA_031265205.1 Deltaproteobacteria bacterium | reverse complement strand
AAATCCCGCCGGGGAACCGCGCTGACCGGGGCTGGCTTGAAGATCGAGACGAATTCCAACTGGGACGTTTTCGCCAACTACGATTTGGAATTCGGCGGCTCCTACCGTAACCACGAGGTCGGCTTGGGAATCGGCTTTGAGTTCTAAGCGAAGGGGGGGCTTTTAAAGGGAAGTCCCCTTACGAAAAAGGCGAGAATCCCCGCCCGCCGCGAGAGTGGCGGGCGGGGATTCTCTTTTATGGGGCGCCGCTTATTTCGGGTTCCCCTCCGTCTCCGCCGTCTCCTTCGCCCGCGGAGGCGCCGCGCTCCAAAAAAGCGCAGGCTTTGCCGCTCCAGCGGCGTCTGTCGACGAGGGTCCATTCCGGCGGAAAGCCGCGCTCCAGGAAGAAATCCAGCGTCTTGGGGTCGAGTTCCCAGACGAGCAGGCCCCCGGGCGCTAAATGGGAGGCGGAGAGAGGCGAGTTTAAGAAGGCGAGGGGCGGCAGGGTGGTCCCATAGGGGGGATCCATCAAAATGAGGTCAAATTGGCCGTGGATTCCCGTTAGGGCGCGGGGGACCGCGCCGAGGCGGGCGAGGAGGGGGGAGTCTGGGGGAAAAAGGGCGAGGTTGGCTTTGAGGACCTTAAAGGCGGCGATATGCCGTTCCATAAAAACGACGCGCTCGGCGCCCCGGCTGAAAGCCTCGAGCCCCAAGGCCCCCGAGCCCGCGAAGAGGTCCAGGACCCGGGCCCCGGGGACGCGGTCGGCCAGGATGGAGAAAAGGGCCTCGCGCACGAGGGCGGCCGTGGGCCGCGCGACGATGGGCGGGGGAAGATGGAGTTTAAGGCCGCGGTATTGGCCGGCGATGATGGCGAGGGTCACGTTAAGGGGTCTCCCAGAGCCCGGGGTTCGCGCCGATGGCGACGAGCCTCGCGGCGGGCAAATCCACGGCCGTCGCGGCGCAGGCGCGGTCGGAGCCGTTCCAGAGGGCGATGGTGGCGCCCTGGCGGCTTAAAAGGAGATCGCCGGGAAGGAGCTTGGCCCCGGCGGGCCGGTCCCCTATTAGCATGCGGGCGGGCGGGCAGTTGCCGCTCTCCCGGAGCTTCGCGGCCACCTCTTCCCAGAAAAGGGGCGTGGAGCGCGCGCCGTCCGCGAAAAGGTCCTTGAGGGCGAGTTCCCGCCCGTCCCGCAGATCGTAATTGTGGAAAGAGTATCGGACCGTTCCCCGGTGGTGGCGGCCGCGTCGGAAATTGCCGATAAACCTTTCGACCCGAAAAAGGGAGAGATAGCGGGAAGAAGGGCTCTGGAGATAGTAATGGCTCTCGATTCCCACGGGGAGACAGCCGCCCTCGCAGCCGTCAAAATCGTTGCAGGAGAGTTCCAAGGCCTCTGTCCGGGCCGCGCGGAACTTTTGGGCCATTTCGGTCGCGAGGCGCGCGTCCAAAGTGGGGCTTCCGGTGTTTTCCGGGTACTCCAGGGTAATGTACACCAGATCCGTGGGGCAGGTGGGGGATTTGAGCTGGTGTTGCAGAATGTTGCGGCGGACGCCCTCGGGGGCGTCGCTGAAGGGGACCCCGTCGTCGACGCATAAATCGTCCTCGCAGATCCCGGGCCAGCCGCCCACGTAGGCGGACTGGAGAAAGGCCCGGGCCTCCGTGGCCGCGAGGGGCGAAAGGAGGAAAAGGGCGAGGGCGCACAGGAGCGCGAGGGGCGGGAAGGCGGATGGGCGGCGCGGGGTCAAGGGAAAGACTTTATTCTCGGCGTAAAGGGCGGGATGACTAAGGCCACAGCTTCGCGGCGAAACGCTCGGCCAGGAGGGGCGCGGCTAAGGGGAGGGCGGCCACGGCCTGGCGGCCGCGGAGCCCGGCTTCCCGCGCGAACGCTGGGACCGCCAGGAAATGCGTCAGGATGTTGGCGAGGTTCACGGGCGGGACCATCTTGCAGGCCGCGGCGTCCATGAGAGTCCGGGCCGGGCCGGAGAAACTGGACATGTACGGGCCGAAGGCCGACGCGCGGCCCAAGGCCGCGGGCTCCAGGGGATTGTGGCCCTGGCCTTCCACGAAGCTCCCGCCCACGATGGTCAGATCGGCCTTGAGGTAGAAGGCCGGGAGAATTCCCATTTGGGAGACCACGCCGATTTCCGGCAAAGCGTCCGTGGGCGTCTCCGGGGAATTGACGATAGAGGCCTTAAAGCCCAAGCGCCGCGCGAGGAGGGTCACGGCCCCGGCCCGCTGGGGATGGCGGGGGGCGATGATCATCTTGACGGGGGTGGCGGCGGGGGGCGCGGGAATGGAATGGTTTAAAAGGAGTTTTAAGAGGGCGTTTAAGATGATTTCCTCTTCCCCGGGGTGGGTGGAGCCCGCCACCACCAGAAAGGGGGGGGAAAGGGAGGTGGGCGGCGGGGGCGGCCCTTGGGCGAGGAGGATGAGGTCGTCGTGCTTGGGGTTGCCGAGGGCCTCCAGGCGCTCGGGGGGCGCTCCCAGTTCCAGAAAGCGCGCCTCGTCCTCTTTGGAGATGGGGGCGATGAGGTCAAAGGACTCCAGGAGATCGCGGAAAAAGAACTTGAGTTTCAGGTAGCGCCCCAAAGACTTGGCGCTGAGCCTTCCCGCGGCCAGAAAGAGGGGCACCCCAAGGCTTTTCGCCCGGCGGATGAGGCCCGGCCACAGTTCCGTTTCGACTAAGATAAGGGCCCTTGGCTCCACCCGGGCGAAGGTCCTTCCCGGGGCGCCCCAGACGTCCAAGGGGGGCGCCATGATCTGGAAGGACTCCTGGCCCGCGAGTTTTTTTTCGGCGAAGGCAAGGCCCTGGGGGGTGCCCACGGAGATGAGGAAATCCCCGTCCGGGCGGATTTTTTGGAGGGCCTGGGCCAAGAGGATGGCGCTTTTGGCTTCCCCCACGCTCGCCGCGTGCAGCCAGACGGGCTTCCGTCCCCCGGCGATGGGGTAGCCTAAGCGGTCGCCCCAGCGTCCGCCGTAGCGCCCGGCGAGGGCGTAGGCCGCGGCGAGGGGAACCGCCGCGACGGCGCCGAGGGCCTGATAGAGGGCATGGAAAACGGTTAGTGAGTCCACTTGGCCACCACGGGAAGGGAGTCTGGGGGATCCCCGGCGGAGCCTTTGGGCTCGGGGGAAAGGGAAACGTTCAGAAGCAAGGGCGGAAAGCCGCCGCGGCGGGTGGTTTCGGCCACGTACTCCCTTAAAAAGGGAAAAACGACCTGGGGAAAGAGGACGTTTAAGTAATAATCCTGGTCGCGCGGGTGAACCGGGGCGGAGAGGGCGAAGACCGCCCCGAACTCCACCTCGAGGGCGAAGGGGGCCTGGGGGGAATTGAGGGCCTGGAAGCTCATGACGAAGCGGGCCTCGTTTTCGGCCTCGGCGAAGCTTCCGGCGTTTTTAATCGAGAGGGCCAGGGAGGCGACCTGGCCCTCGGGGGGATCAGTGAAGGACGGGTTCACGAAAAAAATGGATTTTAAGAGACGCAGCTTTACCATATCATATCTGACAGGCGTTAGATTATCGCGCATGGGGCGCTCCTTCTAGGGGGTCGGGACCGTTTTCGCGTCGTGGTCTTTCTCCGGGGGGCCCTCGGGGCCCGCGGGGGATCCTTGGGGGACTTCGATGGCGTAGGCTTCCAGGTGTTTGCTTTCGTCGGCCTGGACGCGGATAGGGCGCTTGAGCCTCCTTTCCAAGTCCTCGAGGGCCGGGCGGCCCTCGTCCAAGATGAGGGCCCGGAGGGCGGGATGGACCTTCAGCGTGAGCTCGCGCCCGGGGTATTCCGCCGCGGCGAGTTCCAGCTCCCGAAAAGCTTGGTGGCACAAAGAGATCCCCGAGAGGAGAAAGCCCTGGCCCTGGCAGTAGAAACAGGGTTCCCGGAGGAGGCGGTCGATATTTTCGCGGGCGCGCTTGCGGGTCATCTCCATGAGCCCGAGTTCGCTCATGGGGAGGACCTTGGTCTTGCCCTTGTCGCGCCTTAAAAGCTCCTTCAAGGCCGCGTAGACCCTTTCCCGGTTGCTCTCTTTTTCCATGTCGATAAAATCGATGACGATGAGGCCCCCGATGTTGCGGAGCCGCAGCTGGTAGGCGATTTCGCGGGTGGCCTCCAAATTGGTGGTCAGCGTCGTCTCCTCGAGGTTGCGGACTCCCACGTAGCGGCCCGTGTTCACGTCGATGGCGGTTAAGGCTTCGGTGGAGTCGAAGACCACGTAGCCCCCGCTCTTGAGCCAGACTTTTTTGTTGAGGGCGCGGGCCAGATCCGTTTCCACGTCGTAGGCGTGGAAGAGGGGCTCCGGGCCCTCGTAGAGGGAGACGGAGGAAAGGAGTTTAGGCTCGAAGGCCAAAACGAACTCTTTGGCCTTCTCGAATTGGCCCCGGTCGTCGATCACGAGGCGGCTGACCTGGTCGGTGAAGATATCTCGGGTGGCCTTTAAGGTCGCGTCCAGATCCTGGTAGACGAGGGCCGGGGCCTTCACGCCCAGGCTGTCTTTTTGGATCTTTTTCCAAAGCTGGCGCAGAAAGCTCATTTCGGCTTGGATCTCGAAGGCGGTCGCCCCCTCGGAGGCCGTGCGGGCGATAAAGCCCTGGCCTTCGCCGTGGGTTTCCAAAAGGCCCTTGAGGCGCCTGCGTTCCTCCTCGTCGTCGATGCGCTTGGAGACCCCCAGGTGGCCCGGCGCGTCCATAAAGACGAGCCTTCGGCCGGGCAGCGAGACCCGGGAGGTGACGCGCGCCCCCTTTTGGCCGATGGGCTCTTTGATGACCTGGGCCAGAAGCTCCTGGCCCTCGCAGAGGAGGGTCTCGATGGGGGGCTTCGGCGAGAGCTCGGGGGCCTTGTCCGCCGTCCCCAAAATGGCGTTTTCCCCCGGGCCGCTTTCTCCGTCCCGTTCTCCCTCGAGAAAGCGGGAAAACTCGCTTAAGGATTCCGGGGCGTCGTCCACGTAGAGAAAGGCCGCCTTTTCGAGGCCAATGTCCAGGAAAGCCGCCTGGAGCCCCGGGATGACCCGGACCACCTTGCCCTTGTAGACGTTGCCCAAAAGGCCCGCGCCCTTGTCGCCCCTCTCCAGCTGAAACTCCACGAGTTCCCCGTTCTCCAGAAGAGCCACGCGGGTCTCGTAGGGGCGGTAATTGATGAGGAGTTCCGAGGCCATCGGCTAACCCTAAAAAGAAACCCCCGCGCGCGGGGCCAGGCGAGGAAAGGCGCGGCCCCCAGGGGGGGCGGGGGAAAAAGCCTTACGTCCCCCGGGGGGAAGGGGCGCCAAGGCGAAGGATTTGGGCGCGAAGGGCCCCCTAGGGTTTTCCCGGGGCGGGCGGCGCGGAGGGGTCCCCCCACAAGAGCGTGGCCGTTTTAAGGAGCTCCAAGGGGACGGAGGCGTCGAGGCCCGCGAGGAAGCGGACCGCGGCCAGGGGTTTGGGGGTCCCCGTCTCTCCCGCGCGGATGGCGATCTCGACGGCGCGCGGGCTTAGAATCTCCGTCTTTCCGATAAATTCGGAGAGTTCGCTTTCGCGCTCGCGCCCTTTGTTATCAGTATAGCGGAGAAGGCCGCTAGGGGAAAGGGGAAAGAGCGCGAAAAGAGGCGCGGCGGACTCTATCCGCCAGCGCGCTCCCCAGGCCCGGATTCTCCCCGCGGAAAGGGGCCGGGCTTCCGCGGCGAGGGGCGAAAGGCCGAAGGGGAGAGAAAGGGCGGCCAAAAGGCGCGTCGGGGGGATTTCCTCCGTGAGCGAGAGCGTGAGGGCCTCGTCCAGGCTCGCGACCCCCAGGGGCAGAGGCGTGAGGAAAGAGAGCTTGGGCTGCGGGTGGAAGCCTTGGGAATAGGCGAGGGGGAGCCCCGCCCGCCGGATGGCCTTTTTGAAGGCCTCGGCCATTTCCAGGTGGCCGAGGAAAACGGCCGGGCCGACTTTGCGGAAGCGGCAGAGATAGCGGTATTCCTCCTGGGGGCGCGGCGCGGGGGCGCGGCGCGCCTTTTTCGCGGCGCCCTTGGCGCCCGCGGCCTCCGCGGCGGTTTCGGCCTCCGCGGCGGTTTCGGCTACCGCGGCGGCTTCGGCGGCTTCGGCTTCGGGGGCTTCGGGGGCTTCGGGGCTTGGGGCGATGGGGGCCAAAGAGATCCGCGCCCCCTCCCGGCAGGCCCCGCAGGAAAGGCAAGTCCCCTCCCGGCAGTCCGGCGTGGGGAGGCTCCGGTAGGCGCGCGAAAGCTCGCGGAGGAGGTACTCTTTCGTGACCCCGTAGGAAAGGTGATCCCAGGGGAGAGGCTCGGCGGGGTCGCGGGCCATTTGGAAGAGGCGCGGGTCAAAGCCGCGCGCCTCTAAGGCCTCGAGCCAGAGCGCGAGCTTAAAATGGTCGCCCCAGGCCTCAAAGCGGGCCCCCGCGCGCCAGACGTCCTCCAAAACGTCCGCCAGGCGCCTGTCGCCCCGGGCGAGGAGGCTCTCCGCGAAACAGACGCCGCTTTCGGGATACTTAAGGGCGACGGAGCGCGTCGAGCCAAAGGCTTTTTTAACTTTCGCGAAGCGCGCCTGAATAGTCGCGGGGAGCGAGCCCGCGCTCCACTGGAAGGGGGTATGGGCCTTGGGGGTAAAGTGGGAAAGGCCCACGTTGGCGCGGGTCCCCGGGGGGATCCCAAGGAGTTTGACGGAGCGGGCGATGGAATGGAGATCCTCGTCCGTCTCCGTGGGGAGCCCGCACATGTAATAGAGCTTGACGGTCTTCCAGCCGAGGGAAAAGGCGACGCGCGCGGCCTCGCGCGCGTCCTGGTCCGTCAGATCCTTGTTGATGGCCGCCCGCAGGCGGGCGGTCCCCGCTTCCGGGGCGAAGGTAAAGCCGGTCTTGCGGGCCTTTTGGATCTCCCGCGCGAGGCTGGGTCTCACGGATTTAACGCGGAGCGACGGGAGCGAGAGGGCCACCCGGGTTCCTTGGGGGCGGGCCATAAAATTGGCGACCAAAGTTTCGATTTGGCCGTGATCCCCCGCGGAGAGGGCGAGATAGCCCGCCTCGTCGCTTCCGGAAAAGCGTAAATTCTTTTCCATGAGCGCGGCTATCTCTTTTTCGTCGCGCTCCCGCGCGGGGCGGTAGATAAAGCCCGCCTGGCAGAAGCGGCAGCCGCGCGAGCAGCCCCGGGCGATTTCCACGGCCACCCGATCGTGGACGGGTTTGACGAAAGGGACGATTTGCCTTTCCGGAAAATAGGCCCCGGCAAGGGGGCTCGCGACCGCGCTCCGAACGCGCGCGTAATTGGGATAGAGGGGTTCCGCGCCTTGGAAGGCGCCCCCGAAGGCGCCCCGGCCCGGGCCGTATTCCGGGCGGAAGAAGGAAGGGATATAGATCCCCGGGCGGTTCATAAGCTCCAGGAAAAGCTCTTTTTTGGGGGCGCGCGACGCTTTCCAGTTTTTAATGATCTCGTAGTCGGAGAGGAGCGAGGCCTCGGCGTCGCCGAGAAAAAAGAGGTCGAAAAAAGGGGCCAGGGGCTCGGGGTTGGCGGCCCCCGGGCCGCCCGCGACGATAAGGGGGTAAGACTCGTCGCGATCCGCGGCCCGAAGGGGGATTCGCCCCAGGTCCAAGGCGTTTAAGATGTTGGAGTAACTGAGCTCGTACTGGAGGGTAAAGCCCGCCACGTCGAAGTCGCTTAAGGGTTTGCCCGTTTCCAGGGAGCGCGCGGGAACGCCGCGCTCGCGCGAGAGGGCCTCAAAGTCCAGCCAGGGGCTGTAGAGCCTTTCCGCGGAAAAGCCCGGCGTTCCGTTGAAGAGCCCGTATAGGATCTTGTGCCCCAGATGGGAGTGGGCGATTTCGTAAACGTCGGGAAAGACGAGGGCGACGGTTAAAAGGCGGCCCCGCGCGTCCGGCGCCGTATTGGGGACGGCGCCGATTTCGCCGCCCAGGTATCTGATGGGGCGTTGGACGGAGAGCAGTTCTTTCGCGGAAAAAGGCAAGGAGGGTTTCTCGTTCCCCACGGGGATTCCTGGCCCGGGGGGGAGGCTCGCGGGGGAAAAATTTTCCCCATCCGGCGCCCTTGGGGGGAAAAATGGGGAAATGAAAAAAAGAGTTCCGGCGACCGGGGCTAGCCGGGGATTTCCGCCGCGACGGCGAGGGCCGCCTCGCGGGGGTCAGGGGCGTCGCGGATGGGGCGGCCCACCACGACGAGGGTCGCGCCGTCGCGGACGGCGCGGGCGGGGGAGCCGACCCGGGCCTGGTCGTCGGCGGCGACGGAGGCCCAGCTGGGCCGCGCGCCGGGGATAACCAAGAGGGGCGCGGGTCCGGCGAGATCCCTTAAATCCTTGGCCTCCAGGGGGGAAGCCACGAGGCCCTGGCAGGAGGCCGAAAGGGCTCTTTGGGCCAAGAGCGCGACATAGGCCCCGGGGGCTTGGGATTCGCGCGCGAGTTCCGGCAAAGAGGCGGGGGCAAGGCTGGTGAGGAGGGTGACCGCGAGGACGCGGACCTCTCCGCGGGCCGCCACGGCGGCCGCGAGGGCCTCCGGGCCGGCCTGGGCGTGGACGGTCGCGAGATCCGCCCCCATTTGGGCGATTCTTTCCATGGCCAGGCCCACGGTGGCGGGAATGTCGTGGAGCTTGAGGTCCAAAAAGATTCCGGCCTCCGGGGCGCGGTCGCGGATCGCCGGGATGACGCGCGGGCCCGCCGCCAGAAAGAGCTGAAGGCCCACCTTAAAGCAGCCCACGGCGCCCGCGAGGATTTTAACGTAGCGGAGGGCCTCCGCCTCCGAGGGGAGATCCAAGGGAAAGACAAGCCGATCCTGGGGCCTTAAGGGGCCCTCCGGGTTCCAGGGGGACATGGGGGCCTTTGGCCGCGCCGGGCGCGGGAGAAGGCGCGCGCGGGCCCCCGCCGGGGCCGCGCGCCGGTATAAAGTGGCGGGGCTATTCGTCGTCGAGGTCGTCTAACATGTCGCCCACGTCGGCCATGTCCGTGCTGTCGACCGCCAGGCTGTCCTCGTCCTCTTCCTCGAGGGCGCCCACGTCCATGAGATCCCCGAACTCGTCGGGGGCCGCGGCGCTTTCTTGGAGATTGGCCTGGGGAACCATAAAGGTCTCCGAGGCGTCCTGGGGCCGGGAGAGGGAGTAGGGCGCGCCGCCGCCCTCTTGGAGGGGAGTCGCGGGCGTCTCCCCGCCTTCCTCGTCAAAATCCAGGCTTTCGGTCACCGGGACTTCCGGGGGCGCGTCGTCGTCCACCACTTCCACGTCCAGGATAGTCTCCGGTTGGGCCTCTTCGGTCGGGGGCTGGGCCCGGCGCGGGAGCTGGGTGGCGCCCGGGGCCACGTGGATTTCCGGGTCCTCCAGGAGCTGGGAAACGTCGAGCTGGCCGGTGTCCGTGGCCGCCGGGGCGGGCGGAGGCGGGGCCAAGGGCGGCGGCGCGGGGGCCGGGGGCGGCGCCAAGTCCCTGGGGGGCGGGGGGGCCACCGGCGGGGTCGGCGGGGCCAAAGGCGGCGGCGGGGGAGGCGGGGCCAGGGGCGGCGCGGGGGGAGGCGGCGGGGCCAAAGGCGGCGCGGGAGGCGGGGGCGGCCCTAAATCCTGGGGCGGGGGCGCCGGGGCCATGGGTGGGGGAGGCGGCGCCAAGGGCGGCGGGGGAGCGGCGGGTTGGGGAAGATCCGCGTCAAAGTCCAGCGAGCCGGGGCCCGCCGTGGGGGCGAAGGCCGGCCCTCCCGGGGCCGCGAAAGCGTCCCCGTCCAGGGGGCTTTCCTCGTCGGCGGCCGCTCCCTCGCGCTCGCGGTGGAGGGTGGAAAGGTCGCCCGTGGCTAAAATGGCGAAGAAGTTAACGTCGCCGGGGGCGGGCTCGGTCAGAAAGAGCTGCCTTTTAACGGGGGTCAGGTCTTTTTTGCACTTCGGGCAAGCCGTGTTGTATTCAAAGCTGTTGAATCCGCATTTGGGGCAGAGCATAAAAGCCTCCGGCGAGGGCTTGGGATGGCGCTTTCTGGAATGGTGGGCGTTTGCCAACGGAAGGCGGCGGGGCTTGGGGCCTCCGGGCGCTTTGGGGGAAAGGCCCTTGGAGAGCCTTTGGGCAAAGCCTTAGAGAGGGAAAATGGGGAAGGCGCGGGCGCGCCGCGCGCGGCGCGCTAAAACGTCAATATTCTATTTTAGTCTAATAAAGCTAAAAAAGGAATACATTAGCGAGAAAGCGAGAAAAGGCGAGAAAAGACTCGGCTCGCCCTTGGGGGTAAAGCCCCCTCGGGGCCTCGGGAGAAGGTCGCGGCAAAGGCGCGCGAAAGGGGGAAAGCGGGGAAAAAGGGGGAAAGCGGGAAATAAGGCGGGAAATAAGGAAAGGCGCGTCCCCGCGCTGGGGACGCGCCTCGCTTGAAAGGCGGGAGCGGATAAAAAGAGGGCCGGAAAGCGGAAAGCCAGGTTTTTCCGCTAACCGGCCCAGTCCCGGTGAGGTTGACCGCGTTGGATTTTCCTGTCTAACAGGTGGGAGACTGCGTTGATGAGTCAATCTTCCGCGAACAACTTGAAAGGCATCTTACTGCAATTTAAACTCAATTGCAATAGGGAGGAGAAAAATTTTTTTGGCGATTTTGAACGATTTATTTTTAAAGAAAAAAAATCTTCATTTAATTTACTCTTTTTTTCCGCGGATTGGGCCCTTAAAACGACGCCTGGGGCGGCGCGTTTTTAAGCTAATTAGAAATTTTAAGCGATAATAGATAAAATTATAGCCTAAATAAGTATATTTAGTTAAAAAAACCTAATTTTTGCCTTCAGGGAGGAGTCCCATTCGCGTCCGTTCGCTTTGGGGTCGGACTGGGACTGGCGGGCGCGGAAGACAACTCCAACCCTGGGAGCGGAAGGAGGCTCCTAACCTTAATATAAGCCGTCCGGGGGGGGGCGCCTTTAGCGGCGCGGCCAGCTTTAGCGAGCCGCTTAAAGACCGTTCCGCCGCCTGAAGGGGCGGTCTTTAGCCGCCGGCTCAACTTCGCCTTTCCGCCCGCTTAGGGGCTCGCCCGCGCGCGGCGTTGTCTATCCTCTAAGCTTGGAACTTAGATAGAATCCTTTCCCGCGGCGTCGGAAGGCGCTCGCGGCGCGGTCTATATGGAAAAGGCGATTTTTGGGGAAAGGCCGCGGCGTGGGTTTTACTCTATGGGAGCGAGAAAGTCCTCTCGAGAACCGCGACGCGCGCGTTTCCCCAAGGGGCGCGGGTTAGAGGCGCGGCGCTTCTAGCGAGGCGTTAGCGCGCTAATACCTTGAAAATCTCGCGCGAAACTTGAAAAAAACGCGCGCTTAAAAAAAAAGCGCGCGCGAGGAGAATAAGGCGAACGCTCGCGTCATACGAGGGAAGGAGCGCCGCGTCCCTCTGAAATTACGCGCGAGCGGTCGCGGGCGCCCGCGGGCGCCGCGGATGGCCAAAGCGGCGCCGCGACTTAAAGATTATCGGGCGCCCCTCCGCGCTTCACGCGATTTACGCGCGTGGACGCTATGGGCGCGCTTTTGGAGGACAACGCCACGGCGATCGTTTTTGATTGACTGAACAAGCGCGAATTCACGGTCCTTTTTGGGTAACGAGTCTTTAATTATACCCGGAGCGTAAGGCGGACGCTCCCCGAGGCTATGGCGCGGCTGGTTGGGGAAGCGAGAGAGCCCTTCGTCCGATGGCTTATGACTGGCCGGTTGGGGCGCGGAGGAGGGCCACTCCCCCCGCGAGCGGAAACGGGAAGAAGGGCTGGTATCCTTTCCGGGGATGGAACGGGAAAGGCGACGGAGAGGCCGCGCGGCCCCGCTGGGCCAGGTCGAATCCGTTTTGGCGAATACCGCCCGCGCGGTAAGCCGCGCTCTCGCCAAAGCGGCTCCAGCGCGCGGCGAAAAAAGCGAGCGCCGCGAGGAGGCGCGGGACGCGGAAAAGAGCGCGCCTTCCCCGCGCTATCTCGCGCGCTCGCTCGCGGGGGGGCGCGCGCGAGGAGAGGGAAAGACGCTCCCGTTCCGCCGCGGCGCCCAGCCGGGGGGAGCTTTTCTCCGTTCCCAGCCGCGCGTGGCGAGTCTGTCGGGGGCCCCAGGTTTCCGCTCGCGGCGGCGAGCGTCCCACGGCGCGAAGCCCCACGGCGCGAAACCTCACGTCATTTTAGAAGCGCGGCGGCGGCGTTTTGGGGAGAAAGAGGCGAAGCCTCAAGCGCGGCGCGACGCGCGGGACGCTTCGCGCGGCAAAGGCGCGAGCGCGCTTTGGAAGCTCTTTGTAGCCCGCGCGGCGCGAGGGGAAAGCGTGAATGTTTTCCACGCGCGGAGGCGCTCTGGTCGCCGCGGCCTTTCGCGCGCGCGCGCGGCGGGCGAGATCCTGGCCACTTCCCGATTATGGCGCGGGCCTTTCGGCCAAAATTTTCTTAAAACTCCAATTTTACCGCCATATTCCCGCTCCAGCCCTCACGCTTGCCAGCGTAGCCCTGAAGGCTGAGGTCCAGGGTTAGAAGAGGGAGCCCCGCCGTGGGCGCGATGGCGAGGCCCAGTTCCCCGACGCCGGTTCCGCCTTTAAGCGATGGCGCCCGGAAGGAATGGCCATGGACGCTCGCGCGGGCCGCGCCCGCCAATTCGCGCTCATAGGCCGCGCCGACGCGGGCGCTTACGCGCTCGGAAAAGGCGCGCGAGAGACGGGTCCCCAAATGAAGCCTACTGGAGTCAGCGTCCTCGAAAGTCACCGGATCCCCGGTGGAAAGGACGACGTTGTCGCCTCCCTGGCGGGTCCAAAAATACTGACCGTAAAAGTCGAGGGAAGTTTTATCCGTCAGATTCCATTCAAAGCCGAGGCCCAGGCTCGCGCCGTAATAGGCGGAAGAGGCGTCGTACTCCGCGGCCAAGCCCCAGGGGTCCACGAGATCGGGGGAGCGGAAGCTTACGTGGATCCGGCCCGCGCGGACGGAGGCCTCGGCGCGCAAGGTTCCCGGCCCGACTTGGGCTATGTCCGCGCTGGCCAATATACCGCCGCCAATATGGCGCGCGTCTCCCTCGCCCCTCAGGGAAGGCGCGTTGGGGAAGGAATTGAAGGTATCGAAGTTCCCTTCGCCGTATTCAAAGAAGGCCCCCAGCGTCAGGCGCCCAGGCTCTATATCCCGCCCCCAGGCAAGTCCCGCCAGCAGGGAGAGACCGCGCGCGTCCACGTGGGAACCAGTGTTATAGCGCGACGAGCCGCCGGAGAGCGTCATGAAGGTCGCGATCCCCATGGAGGGGGAGAGGCTTTCCCGCGCGGCGCGGGCCGCGTCGCGCGTTCCCTGGCCGGCGACGAGATCCGCGCCGGTATTGACGAAAGCGAGTCCCGCCAGGAAGCCCTCGGAGAGGGCCACGCTCCCGGCCGAGACCTCCGTCCCGGCGAGCGTGGCCACCAGTTGGTTACCGGAGGCGTCGAGACGGAAATCATGGGTTAGGGTTACCCCCTGGGCTACCGTAACCGTGTCGTTGGCGGGCGAGCCCAGCAGAGAGGTCGCGTCAATAAGAACGATCCGATCGCCGGAATTGAGCCTGGCGGCCGCCCCGGGGATGGCGGACATGGCGACGGTGGACGTTCGAGAGATATTATCGGGGTCTTGGAGCGAAGCTACGCCGTTTACCTTGAGAATGACGTCTTCGGCGCGAACGCTCGCTGGCGGGTGGAAATTGAGAAACTCAAAATTGGCGAGGCCCGCCGCCGTCAGGCCGGAAGCTTTAAGGTTTAGGACGTTGCCGGTAAAAACGTCCCCGTTCCCGGCGTATTGATAGCCGCCGTAAAGGCTGGCCGCGCTTAAATCCGGCGTTCCGCTAACGTCGACGCGGTTATCGTGGGCCACGGCGCTACCGGAGATGGTCGACACGCCTCCGCCGATTATATCCCCGCTTATTATCGCGGCGCCGCTTATCTCGACGCGGTTATTGGAGGCGGCGCTGGAGCCTATAAGGGAATTCGCGGCTCCGCCGAATATCCCCCCGCTAACCACGCCGCCGCTAATGGCGACGAGGTTAGCGGAGGCGGTGGCGTCGACGGAGGCGTCCGCGCTTCCGCCATAAACCGCCCCGCTTATCGCGCCACCGCTAATGGCGACGAGGTTAGCGGAGGCGGTGGCGGAGATATAACCACTCGCGTAGCCGGCGTAAATTTGCCCGACCGCGGTCACCGAACCGGCGGTGGCGGCGATCTGGTTGCCATCGGCTTGGGCGGCGCCGGACGAGGATTTGGCGTAGCCGCCGTAAATACGCGAGCCACTGGTCACCGCGCCGCCGCCCGCGTCGATCCGGTTGCCATCGGCTTGGGCGGCCCCGCTGAAGGATTCGGCGTAGCCGCCGTAAATTGTCCCGTTCGCGGCGACCGAGCCGTCGCCTTCGGCGGCGACGCGGTTGCCAGCGGCTTGGACGGCGCCGGACAGGGATCGGGCGTAGCCGCCGTAAATCGCCCCGCCCGAGCCGTTCGCGGCGACCGAGCCGCCGCGCGCGGCGATCTGGTTGCCGTCGGTTTGGGCGGCGCCGGAATTCGTATAGGCGAAGCCGCCGTAAATATTCGCGCCACTGGAAACCGAGCCGCCGTCTTCGGCGGCGATCCGGTTGCCGTCGGCTTGGGCGGCGGAGGGGGATTGGGCGTAGCCGCCGTAAATTATCCCGTCCGAGTCGGTCGCGGATACCAAGCCGCCGCCCTCGGCGGCGACGCGGTTGCCGTTGGCTTGGGCGGCGGCGTAGTATGAATCGGCGAGGCCGCCGTAAATTATCCCGCGCGCGCCGTTCGCGGATACCAAGCCGCCGTCCTCGGCGGCGACGCGGTTGCCGTCGGCTTGGGCGGCGCCGGACGTGGAGCGGGCGACGCCGCCGTAAATCGCCCCGTCCGAGTAGTTCGCGGATACCAAGCCGCCGTCCTCGGCGACGACGCGGTTGCCCGCCGCTTGGACGGCGCCGACGAAGGATTGGGCGTAGCCTCCGTAAATACTTCTGGACAATGAGCGCGCCGCGCCGCCGCCGCCGGCGGCGACGACCAGGTTTCCTTGGGCCTTGGTTACGCCGTCATAGGTTTTGGCGTAGCCTCCGTAAATATAGAAGGAAGCTTCCAGCGCGCCGCCGCTCTCGGCGGAGACCCGGTTGCCCACGGCCGTGGAGGCTCCGGAAGAGGAGTCGGAGTAGCCTCCGAAAATACCCACGCCAGACATCTTCCCGCCGTCGGCGGAGACCCGGTTGTCTTCCACCGAGACGGTGGAGGCGCTGGCCAAAGCGGCGCCGTAAATATCGCCGCTGACCGCGACGTCGCCCGCGGCCCTGACGGAGTTTTCGTCGGGGGAGAGCGTCAAAGTTGACGGATCTCCGGGAGTCGGGGCGTCATAGCCGTCCGCCAGAGCGCCGTTGCCGTAGACGTCATGGCCAACCGCGGCGTCAAGCGCGACGTCTTGCCCGGCGGCGAGCGTTCGCGGGGACAGGGCCAGAAAAGCCAAGGCCAGGATTAGGACGGCGCGCCGCGAGACTCGCTCGCGCCAGCCGGTGGGGGAATGTTCGCGAAAGGTTTTCATCGGCGTTCTCGCGGCGGGGAAGCTTTATCCTCAAGCGGCGCGCCTGGCCGGTCGCTTGGGATCCCGCCGCGCGTCTCTTCTAAAGCGCGCCACTTGGGCCATCCGGATATAGCGCGCCGCGAGCGCGCGCCGGGGAAGGCGGGATAAGGATTATCGTGGCTTTAAAATTAGGGGCGTGGCGCCGCGATTCGCTTCTTTTGGGCCCCGCGGCGAGCGGATTAATCGAGAGACGCCAGCGTTCTAAAATTATGTCGCGGGTATCGCCTTTGTCAAGATCGCGCGATCGCGCCGCGCGAAAGCGACAGGGGCGACTTGACGGGAAAAATCGCGTCCGTTTTCGCTTCTTTTGGAAGCGGCGCGCCGCGGGATCGCGCTCTTCCCTGTCTTTTTGGCGAAGGGAGCTTGAGGACGGCGGAAGTCGCGAGAAGCCGCTTGAAGTCGATCTAAGTCGATCGAAGGGGAGGCGAAGGCCTTCGCGGGGAGGGCGAGGCGCCGCGACCGGGCGGGGAGGCGCCGCGTGGGTCTTCGCGAAATGAATTTTCAGGAACCCTAAACTATTGAGTTGGGCCTAAATTGGCGTTTGGGAACTCTGGGTGGGGACGCTCTGGCCCCAAGGTTGGCGGTTGGGTTGGCGATTGGGTTGGCGGCGAGGTTGGCGGTAATTTGGCGCTAAGTTGGCGATAATTTGGCGGTAAGTTGGCGGAAAGCGCGATCCGCGCCGCCTGAGGCGGCGCGGGCCCGCCAGGCGCCCGTTCGCGCCGCTTTTGGGTAAAAACTAACCACCGCTTTCGGGTTAAATCTACCCAAAATGGGGCGCGGGGAGCGTTTTGGGGAGGGGAGCGGGTCAAAAGGACGCGCGCCGAAAAGCCTTAAGCGAGGCGCGAGAAGCGTCGCGGCGAGGGGAAAGAGCGCGTTGGCCCGAAGGCGCTAACTTTTGGCACGATAAGTGCTATGTATCTAATTCGCTGAGGCCAGGGGCAGTAACCCGTTCTACTCGGTCAATGAGCAAACTGCCAATTTCCCTCCAAAAGTCCTTTCCCTCCACGAACTCGCCTCCCTGGCGGCGAATCCTTCCATGATTTCCCCACTTAAATGAGTAGAAAAACGGGTCTCGCCTTTGGGGCGGGACCCGTTGCCAACGGGCTTTTGGGCCCGCTTTTCACCCGCTCATCCCACCCCATTTCCCCTTTATGGCCCGTTTGTTTTGATTTGACTATATTGGCCGCCAGCCGTCGCGGGGGGGTCCCCCGCGGCCAAACGGCCCAAGGCCACGCAAAAAAGTAGCCCCCCGCGCCCGCGAGGCGAAAGTCCCGGACGCGGGGGATTTTTTTTAATGGGGCGCGGGCGGGATTCCGGGGGCGAGACGTCAGCCCAAGAGCAGTTCCCGAAGCCAGGGCCGCTCCTGGCTCTGGCCCTGTCCCTGGGGAGAGCTTTTCTGGCAAAGGCTCTGGACGTATTTGCCGATGATATCGGTTTCGATATTGACCCGGGCGCCCGCCGCTAGGCCCGCGAGGGCCGTTTGGGCGAGGGTCGCGGGGATGAGGTTGACGGTAAAGAAATCCGGGCGCGCGAGGTTGACCGTGAGGCTGACCCCGTCGAGGGCCACGGAGCCCTTCGCGACCACGAGGGGGGCCAAGTCGCGGGGGAGGGAGATTTTCAGCTCCAAGCTTTCGCCCCGCCGCGCGCGGGAGAGGACCGCGCCCACGCCGTCGACGTGTCCCGTGACGATATGGCCGCCCAGGCGATCGGAAAGCCTTAAGGCGCGCTCGAGGTTGACGAGGGCCTGGCTCTTTAAAGCGGAGCGCGCCAGGGTCTCCGCCGAGGCGTAGGCCCGAAAAGCTCCTTGGGGGAGGATCTCCGCGACCGTCAGGCAGACCCCGGAAACGGAGACGCTCTCCCCGAGCGTCAGGGGAGAGTCCCAGGCGAAGCGGGGCTTGACCGTTATTTGGGCCTCGGGGGCGCCGGAGCCCCCGAGGGCCGGCTCCCCGACTCCTTGGGCGATTCCCGTAAACACTCGCTTCAATCTCCTTCCGCCTCAGGGCGGCGTTTTTAAATAAGGCGGGTCGGCGCTTATTCCAGTGGCTCGGCGGGGCTTTCCGTCAGTTCCCCGTCCGCCGAAAGGGTCAGGGCGAAGCCCTCCTTGGGCCGGAAGACCAGGTGCAGATCCGGTCCCTTGCGGGCCACCCGCAGGATATCGATTTCTTTGGCGTCCTTGAGGAGCGCCGCGCCCGCCCCTCCCAGCATGCTGGGGGCGTTGAAGCCCCCGATAAATTTGGGGGCCAAAAAGACGTGCCCCAGATCCACGATGGGCTCCAAAATGAGGGCCGAAGAGGCCAAGGTGGCCCCGGGCTCGATTAAGACGCTCTGGACGCCCAGAGCCCTGAGAGCCTTGAGGGCGGCGGTCAGCGACAGGAGACCCTTTTCCAGGACGGGGAGACGGATAACCTTGACGCCCCGCGCCTCCAGTTCCTTGGCTTTACGCTCCGAGGCGTCGGGTCCCGCGAAGGCGACGCTCGGGCCGCCGCGTTCCGGATCGAAGAGTTTGAGGCTTAAAGGGAGCTTCAAAGAAGCGTCCAGGACCGCGCGCCAGGGCTGGCGGTGCATCTTGCGGCGGCCCCAAGGCCGGGCGGAGAGCTCGGGATCGTCTTTGGCGGCCGTGGCCCGGCCGATTAGGATAGCGTCCACCCCGGCGCGGAGGTGGTGTCCGTAGTTGCGGGCGACCTTGGAGGAAATCCAGCGGGAGTCCCCGGCCCCGGTGGAAATTTTGCCGTCCAGGGAGGCCGCCGTCTTAATAATGACAAAGGGCGTTTCGCGGATGGCGCTTTTTAAAAAGAACTGGTTAAGATCGATGGCCTCGCGGCTTAAGAGGCCGCGGTCGACCTCAATTCCGGCGTCCGCGAGAATTTTGGCGCCGCCGCCGGCCTCGGGATGGGGGTCGGGGATGGAATAGTGGACCTTGGCGACCTTGGCCTGAATAATCGCGTCCACGCAGGGGCCCGTGCGTCCGACGTGGCGGCAGGGCTCCAGGTTGACGAAGAGGGTGGCCCCTTGGGCCTTTTTGCCGGCCTCGGCGAGGGCGACGATTTCGGCGTGAGGCTGGCCCGGACCCGCGTGCCAGCCCGTGGCGATAATCTTGCCTTTTTTGACCAGCGCCGCGCCCACCATGGGATTAGGGGAGACCAGGCCCCAGCCTTGGCGGGCGAGGCGGATGGCCTCTTTCATGTGGGAGACTTCCTGGGCTGACCAATAGCTCATAATTTTTCCTCAAGAGAGACGAGAGAAAAGGCTTGGCGAAAAAGGCCCGGGGAGGGAAAAAAGCGTGGGCGCGAGGCCCCTTAAAGGGGGAAAAAGCCCTCCTCGGCGCTCGCGCGCGATATTATTAAAGATCGCACAAAAGGGTTTGGGTTGCAAGGAGCGCCCCCTTCGCGGCCTTCCTTCGTCCCTCTTCGCGGCCGCGGGGAGGCGCTTGGGTCCCAGATTGGGGAAAGGGGCGACGGGAGGGTCTCGCGACCCTTTCTGAGGTTAACCCAGCGCCGGGAGGGGGTTTGGCGGGCGTTTGGCGGAAGCTTGGCGGGCGTTTTGGGCCCTATTCCGTGGCGCGCTCCCTTGGTCGCGGCCTCCCTAAGCCTCGCGCTCCCGCCCCGCCCCGCCCCGCCCCGCCTAGCGCCGAGGCGGAGCGGGGCGAGCCGCGCCGAGTTGGAACGAGCGGGAACGAGCCATTTCGCGCCGAGTGACGCCGCGCCGCGTCGGGCCGCGCCGGGTCAGGGCGGGCCGCGCCGCGCCGCGCCAGATCGCGGCGGGTTGAGCCGGAACTTTCGCGGACGGGGCGGGGGTATCTAGATCAATTAGCGTTTTTCTTGTATATAATAACCCGAGGTTCCCCTAAAGGGGGAGAAAAAGCCCAATACCTTGCTTTCGCCAGCGCGAGTCGCCTCTATTCCCACCGCGAATAGAGGCCAAGCCTCGCCGCTAGCTAGCGCTTCCCCCACAAGGTTTCGCGGGCCCAGGCGCTGGCGCCCCAGCGCGGGCGCCGCGCGCCAAGGGCGCCCCAAGTCGCCCCCGCCCGGCGCCTCGCCAGCGGCAAAAAAGGGAGCTTCTTCCCGGCGGGGCCTTGGGGAGGCGCGAAGGCGCGCTGGAAGGCCGTTCCAGCGCTAGCGCGCCGGAACGCTCTTTGGCCCCGCGTCCGCGATTCGTAAGCGTGTCGCGGCTAAATTTTCAAAAGATCTTTATTTTTAGCCGCTAGGTAAAAAATTGAGCCCTAAAGCGGATAAGCTCATTTTTTAGTTGCGCTATTTTAATAATTGTGGATAATTGGATTCAAGAGGATATCTTTCCCTCCCAAGGGGAGCGACGCGGCGACCTTTTCCGCGCTGGCCCCAAGGCCACTAGCGCCCGCGAGGGTTAGTGGCCACTAGCGCGCCGAGAGGCGCGCCGGGGACCGCGCGGCCCGGCGCGCGCGCTTTGAGGAAGGCGGCGGCGCGAAGGGACAAAAGCGCGGGGAAAGCTTAAAGGCCCCGGCCTTTATCCGGGAGAAACCGTTAATTTTATTTAGGAGAACGCCATCCAAGGCCCACGCTGGGCTTTGGCGCTTTTTGGAGGAATTAAGCAAATGAAGTGCCCCTACTGCGGAAAATTGGACAATAAGGTGTTGGATTCCAGAATGAGCCGGGAAAACTCGGCCATCCGGCGCCGGAGAATCTGCCTCTTCTGCAAACACCGCTTCACCACCTACGAAAAGGTGGAGGAGCAGACCCCGATGCTCATCAAGAACGACGGTCGCCGCGAGATGTACTCCCGCGAGAAACTCAAAAGGGGCATCCTTATGGCCGCCCAGAAGAGGCCCATCGCCATCTCCACCATCGACGCCTTTATCGAGGACTTGGAGCGGAAGCTCCAGGAGAGCAACTACAAGGAGATCCCCACCAGCGAGATCGGCGAGCGCGTGGTGGACTTCCTCAAGAAGCTCGACCCCGTGGCCTACATCCGCTTCGCGAGCGTCTATCGCAACTACACCCTCGAGGACTTCGACCGGGAAGTGAAGGGCATTTATATGACCCTGCGGCACCACGAGCCCGCTTCCCACCGCCTCAAACAGTAGGCCTCCGCGAGTCCTTCCCGCCGCCCGGCTTCGGCCGGGCGGCGGGAAGAGCCCTTCGTAACGGCCTTCGGGGCGCGCGCCGCGGCTCCGGAGGCCGCCGGGAGGGGCCGCGCCCCTGGCGCGCCCCGGGGAAAAAAGGGAAAGCCATCGGGAAAAGAAACTAGACATTTTGGGACGGGGGGCTTAAAATTAAGGCCAAAGACCCTAAGTCGGGGCGTTTGGGGAAGGTTTCCCTTCCGCGAAGGCCCGCCCTCCCCACCGCTTTGAGGGGCGCCCCTCTTTTTTTTTGCCCTTCTTTCCCCCTGGCGAAGGCCGCGACTTTACGCGGCCCTCCGCCCCCTCCCTCGCCGCGCGGCGGGAGCCTTGGGGCGGCGCGGAAAAGGGCCTTCCAGATTTCCCGCAGGTTTGAAAAAAAGCGTGTCCCCCAACGATATTCCTCCCAGCCCCATCCAGCCCGAGAACCGCGCGGCTTCGGAAAACGACCGGGAGCGCGACTCCCTGGCCGAATTCAACGCCCTGGTGGACTCCACGTATCAGATGGCCAAAAGGCTGCTCCCCTTTATGGCCCGCAACCGCGTTCCGCTCACGCCCTTCAATTACCGGCTCTTCTACGACTATCTGGAAAGCGACGACGACGTCTTAAAGGAGAAACTGGACGAGGTTTTGCGCTCCGAGACTATTTTTACCCCGGCCTTGAGCGAAAAACTCTATAACGAATTTTACCGCGCGCACGAGGAAAAGCATAAAGAACTCACCCAGGTGGGCGAGAAAATCAGCCGCGTCAGCGAGGATCTGGGCCATAACCTCCTCAAGAGCCAGGACTCCACGGGCCATTACCGCCAGGTCCTAAACGAAACGGCCAACCAAATTATCCAAGGGGACCTGGAGGCCACGGCCTTCAAGGAGATCATCGACGATCTGCTTTTGGAAACAAAATACGCCTTAAACACCCAGTCCGACTTGGCCGACCACATCCATAGCGCCAACCGCGTCATCGCCACGCTGACCTCGGAGTTGCGGGATCAGACCCGGCTGGCCAACATGGACGAGCTCACCCAGCTCTATAACCGCCGCTACCTGACCTTTAAGTTCAGGGAACTCCTCGCGGAGCGGGGCGACGGCCTGGTGCTGAGCCTGGCCCTCTTTGACCTCGATCGCTTCAAGGTCATCAACGATACCCACGGCCACGCCATTGGGGACAAAGTGCTGATTCTCTGCGCGAAGATCCTCAAGAACCACGCGGACCTGGGGGATTTTCTGGCCTGCCGCTACGGGGGCGAGGAGTTCGTGGTCCTGTACCCTGGGAAAGACAAGTCCGAGGCGGGGGGCCTCGCCGAAATCATTCGCCAGCAGGTCGAGAGCACTCAGGTTCTGGTCCGCGGCAAAAACATCCCCGTTACCATCAGCAGCGGGGTTTCCCAGTACCGGAACGGGGAAGACGTGGCCGATTTTATCGACAGGGCGGACCAGGCCCTCTACCTGGCCAAGTCCAGCGGCCGCAACAAAGTGCTCCTCGAGACTTAATTTTCCGCCAAAGGTTGTTTTCGTGATCCTCAGCATCAATCCCGATTTTCCCCAGGGGCGGCTCATCGCGCGCGTCGCGGCCATCCTCGCCGAAGGCGGCCTTATCGCCTATCCCACGGACACGAAATACGGCGTGGGCTGCGATCTGCGCAAGAAAAAAGCCATCGAGAAGCTCTACCGCCTCAAGCAGCGCAGCCCCAAAAGCCCTTTTAGCTTCATCTGCGCGGATCTGACCCATATCTCCGAGTACGCCCGGGTCTCGGATTTCGCTTACCGGACCATGCGCCGGATCTTTCCGGGGCCCTTCACCGTGGTGTTGCCCGGCACCCGGCTCGTGCCCCAGATCATGCTCTCCCGCCGGCACGAGTGCGGGCTCCGGGTGCCCAACCACAATATCCCCATCGCCCTGGTCAAGGCCTTGGGCAGCCCCATTATCAACGCCTCCGCGGAAGCGCCCGACCGGGGCGGGGACGAGGCCCCCCAGACCGCGGGGGAAGTCGAGGAACTCTTCCAGGGGAACCTCGATCTGGTGGTGGACGGAGGCCCGGCGCCCGGTCGGCCCTCGACCATCGTGTCGCTGGTGGACGACGACCCGGTCATCCTCAGGCAGGGCCTGGGGCGTTTTTAGTCACTATAAGGGGGCGCGGCTTTGCCTCCCCCCGGGAGGAGGCGCCCGCGCGCGTCTTCCGGCGCGCGTCCCGAGGCCAAGGCGCGGCGAGCGAGAGAGACACGGGGCGGCGCGCGCCCTTTGAGGCCGATCAGTTACCTGAAGGCCGAAAATTCGCGCCCGAAAGAGGGGACCCTAAATCCCTCCGGCGGGCGGAGTTTTCGGCTTTGCGCGTTTTAAGGCGCGCGGCCCCCCGCGGGGGGACGCGCGGCGCCTTGGAAGGAGGCGCGCTTGAGCGAGAGGCCTTTGATAGAGACAGTCAAGCTGACGAAGACTTTTGGCCAGGGCCGGAAGAGCGTGGAGGTCCTGCGGGGGATCGATCTCGCCATCGGGGCGGGGGAGATCTTCGGCGTGGTGGGCCTTTCGGGGGTCGGGAAAAGCACTTTAATCCGTTGCCTCAACCGCCTGGAGGCTCCCACCTCCGGGAAAATCGTCATTGACGGAAGGGACGTGACCTCCCTTTCGGAAAAGGAACTCCGGCTCGCCCGCCGCGAGATGGGCATGATCTTCCAGTCCTTCAACCTTTTAGCCTCGCGCACGGCCTTTGACAACGTGGCCTTTCCCCTCGAGGTGGCGGGCTTGGGGAAAAAGGAGATCAAAAAGCGGGTCCGCGAGCTTTTGGAGCTGGTGGGCCTCTCCGACCGGGCCGACAGCTACCCCCGCGAGCTTTCCGGGGGCCAGAAGCAGCGGGTGGGGATCGCGCGGGCCCTGGCCAACAAGCCCAAGATCCTTTTGTGCGACGAGGCCACGAGCGCCCTCGATCCCCAGACCACGACGGGCGTTTTGGAACTCATCGCCGACGTGCAGAAATCCTTGGGCCTCACGGTCGTCCTCATCACCCACGAGATGAAGGTCATCGTGGAGATCTGCGATCGGGTGGCCGTGATGGACGAAGGAAGGATCGTGGAAATGGGCCCGGTCGTCGAGGTCTTCGCGAACCCCCAAAGCCCCGTGACCCAAGGCTTCGTGGAGGCGATCCTCAAAAGGAACAGCCGTTTTCTGGAAAACGGCTACCGGCCCAAGGGGTCGTTATGGCGTTTGGCCATCGTCGGGGACGGGGTCACGAGCCCCGTGGTCACGGACTTGGCCCGGAACTTCGATTTGGAGGCCATCATCCTCCAGGCCCACGTGGACCACATCAAGGACACGCCCTTTGGGACGGTCTTAATCGATCTCGCGGGTCCCCCGGAAAAAAGGAGCGAGGCCCGAAAGTGGCTTTTGAGCCGCCGCGTCCGCGTGGAGGTCCTGTAGCCCCGCTTTTCGTCCCGCGGCCCCCAAGGCCCGCCCCCCTTTTGGAGCCTTAAGCGTGTTTTTTTTAAGCGCCAATCAGCTTTCCATGCTCAAAGTGGCCTCCCTCGAGACCCTCTACATGGTCGCCGTCACCACCCTCCTGACCTGCCTTTTGGGAATACCCTTGGGGATCCTCCTGGTGGTCACCCGACCGGGGCACATTCTGGAAAAAAAATGGCTTTACCGGATCTTGGGCTTCGTGGTCAACGCCACCCGCTCGGTTCCTTTTCCGATCTTCATCGTTTTCGTGATCCCCTTGACCCGCTTTATCGTGGGGACCAGCATCGGCTCCACCGCCGTCATCGTGCCTCTGACCCTGGCGGCCTTCGTTTTTATGGCGCGCTTAGTCGAGACCGCCCTTTTGGAGGTCTCGCCCGGGGTGATTGAGGCGGCCGAGGCCATGGGGGCCTCGGCCGCGCGGATCGTCTGGCGCGTGCTTTTGCCCGAGGCCCGGCCGGGTCTGATCATGGCCGTCACCATCACCATCGTCACCCTGATCAGCTATTCGGCCATGGCCGGGGCCATCGGCGGCGGGGGCTTGGGGGACCTGGCCATCCGCTACGGCTATCAGCGTTACCAGAAGGACATAATGTGGGCGACGGTGATTCTTTTGGTGGTGACGGTCCAACTGCTCCAAAACATCGGGGACGCTTTGACGCGTAAATATTCCCGGCGCTAGAGGCCGGGTTTCGCCCCTTTCTCAAGAAATTTCGCTCTATCGCGAAGAAGGAGAACGCCAATGCGAAAAATTATCGCTTTATTTTTGGGTCTTTTTTGGCTCCAGGCGGGCCTCGCTTTCGCCCAGGACAGGATTACGGTGGGCACCGTGGCCGGCTCGGACGTGGATATGCTCCAAAAGGCCGTCGAAGTGGCGGCCCGGGACAACCTGACGGTCGAGATCAAGGAGTTTAGCGACTACACCCAGATCAACCCGGCCCTGGCCCACGGGGACATTGACCTCAATTCCTTCCAGCATATCCCCTACTTGGAGGAGTACGTCGCCCAGACCAAGGACCCCCTCGTCAGCGTGGGGAACACCTACGTTTCTCCCATGGGGTATTTTTCCAAAAAAATCCGGTCCCTCGACGAACTCAAGGACGGGGACATCCTGGCTATCCCCAACGATCCCTCCAACGGGGGCCGGGCCCTCCTGCTCCTCCAGGAGGCCGGCAAGATTAAGGTGGATCCCGCCGCCGGCATCACCCCCGCGCCCATCAATATCACCGACAATCCCTTGAACCTGAAGATCGTCGAGGTGGACGCGGCCCAGACTTTAGTTTCCTTGGACGACGTGACCGCCGCGGCCATCAATAACAATTACGCCCAGGACGCTGGCCTCAATCCCCTCAAGGACTCCATTTACCTGGAGAACGCCAACTCCCCCTACGTGAACGTGATTGTCGCGCGGGTCGCGGACAAGGACAATCCCCTCTACGCGAGGTTCGTGAAGGCCTACCAAAGCCAGGAAGTGGCCGATTTCATCCTGGAAAAATACCAAGGCGCCACCATTCCGGCCTTCCCCTACGCGAAGAAGTAGCTCCGCCGGGCGCGGCCGCGCGCCCTTTTTCCAAGAGGCCTCATAGGAAGGCCACGCGAAAAAGACGGGATCTCCACAAGGGAGCCCGTCTTTTTCGCGTGGGGGGCGGTCGCCCTTAAACGGTCGCGCCGAAAGGGAACGGGAAAACGAGAGAAAGGAAGAGGGTGGGGGAAAGCGGCGGGATGGCGGCAGGTCCGAGGGAGCGCGAAGTCGAGCGCGAAGTCGCGCGCGAGAGCGTGGGAGGGTCGCGAGAGCGCGGCTGTACCGAGGGAAAGCGCGCGCGAAGGCGGCTGGTCGCGAGGGAGAGAGTTCGCGCGGGCGGTTGGTCAGAGGGAGAGGGAGCGAGAGGTCACGAAGGAGAGGGAGCGCGAGGTCGCGAGGGAGCGCGAGGTCGCGAGGGAGAGGGAGCGCGAAGGGGGAAGGAAGAGGAGAGGGAGATGTTGGCGGGAGGCGCTCGTGGCGGGGAAGGCCGTGGACGGGGAGGGTTAAAAAAAAGATCCCGGACGACCTAAAAATGAACTTAAAAAGGCCGTCCGGGACCAAAAGGAATGAACGATAATTGAGGAGTCTGGATTAAGAAATAAAGAACGGTTTTAAAATTAAAGGTTCCAGACAATTTTGCAAGTAAAAAAACGGTATTTGGGAAATGAAAATTAAAACAAGAACGTAAATTTTTTAGAGCGATGGTCGCGGATGGAGTAAAAAAAAGGAAAAAACCATCGGCGCGACCCAAAAGCGAAAGGCGATTTTTCGTCTGGATTAAGAAATAAAGAACGGTTTTAAAATTAAAGGTTCCAGACAATTTAAGGAAGCGTCGCGGACAAAGGACAAGAAATTCAAACAAGAACAAAAATTTAAACGGAAAAAAAACAAGAACGGAGAACGAAAACCAAGGCTCGCGCCCCTTTAGGGGTAGGTCGCGGTTCCAGGGGCGGACGAAGCCCCGCGCGGGCTTTGGGTTTCGCGAGGGTCCGACGTTGGGGACTGGCCATAGTCAGTAGGTCTGTTTTGGCCATTAGCGGTCTCGCGGCGAGAAGGAAGGGCGCGCGTCGTCGCGCCCGCGAGAGGGTTATAGCGAGAGAAAGGATTAGGGGACGGAGACGTTCGAGGATTATTCGCGCGCGGCTTAACCTCTGGGCTTCCGTGGGTTAGGAAACGCTCGGCGCCTTCGTCGCGCCGGAATTTGGGGCCTTAGCCGACGGGCGCGAAAAGGGGCGACGCGCTAGGGGGCGTCGCGCGCCCGGGGACGGGGAAACGGGAAGAAGCGGCATTGGGGCGGCTCGAGGCGTCGGGGCGTCCGGTCCATGGCGCCGGGGGAAAGCGTCAGGCGGTAGACTCGGTCCGCGGGCGAGAAGGGGAAGCTTCCGCGCTCGAGCGGTTGGGGCTCTCCCGCCTCGGGCTGGCTGATGGACTCAATAAGGATAGAAAAATAGAGGCGCGGCTTTCCGTCATTGAGGCTCGTTGGCGAGTCGGAAAAAGCGCTCATTATAAATTCCTTAAAAATTTGGTTTCTGAACGTTGGTAGATTTCGGTAAACGAATAGAAGCCTAATGTCCCGCGCTGTCGGGCGTCTCTAAACTTTTTCTTTGAGTTACGTTTGCGATATTACGCTTTTTTCGGACGGCGTCAAGGGGAAATTTAAGGCGTGAGGGCTTTTTAGAGACGCGGATCGGAAAAAAATGGCGCGAAATATAAAGAAATGGGCAATTGAAAAAAATTTAAAAAAATTTTTCGCGCGACCGCTGGGAAGTGGATTTTGGGTCAACTTTTGAGAGTTCCGGGAGCGGCTTTTTTTGCCCCAAGCGCGTTCCGGCGCGGCCTGGCGCGCTCCGGGGGGACATGTTAGTGGTGAGGCGCGGGCGAGAAAAAAAGTTTTGGGACGCGAAGGCGCGATACGGGAAAAATACCCATGAAAATGGCGCTGATTTACGGAAAAAATAAAATAAATGAGGCGTTATCGATCCGTTAAAAGGCGAAATTAGCGCAATTACGGCTATCTTGGCGGATTTTATAAAAATTGGCGGGCGTTTCCAAAGTGGCGCGATGTCGGGCGGGACGGCTAAAGACTCGACGCGGCGGGGGGAGCGCGCGACGGAGAGCGGGACTGAGAGGGCGGATGATAAGCGCGGGATAGCGGCGTTAAAAAAAAGCGCGAAATGACCGCGAAGCCCCTCGCGACGGCGACGGCGGGGCGCGGGCCCGCGCTCGCGCCCGCGCGCCATTCTAGTGGCGGGCTTTTTCCCCGCGCCAAAAGGCGCTTTAGCGAGAGTCGCTTTGGAGCGGAAAAACCGCGAGGGGGAAGTGTCTGGCGCCTTCCGGCGCGAGCTGGCTTTGATAGAGAATAAAGGCGCGCGCCGCGATGGCGGGAATATTGGCGAAAGCGCGAAAAGCGTTTAGCTCGCGCCGCGCGCGCGCCGGGACCTCTTCTTTGTGGCGGGCGAGGGTGACGTGGGGGGTAAAGGGCCTTCGCGACGGCTTTAAAGACAAAAGGGGGGCGAGGGCCTCCTCCATTTTGTCCCGCAACGCGAGGAGGGGCGGCGAGGGAGTGGGGCGAGCGACGAGAATGTTTCGCCGCTCAGGGGGAAAGAAGGCGAAGGCGTTTATCTTGAGGTCAAAGCCGGGGCTCGCTATTTGGCTTAAAGCGGAGACGATGGAGGGCTCGCGGGAGGCGGGGAGGGCGCCCAAAAAGAAGAGGGTGAGATGAGCGTTGGCGAACGCGCCGCGGGGGAACGGCTCTAAAAAGGCGAGGGCTTGGCGGATGGCGGCGACCGTTGGGGGGGCGAGCGGGAGCGCCACGAAGAGGCGTTGGGAGCGCTCCGCGACCGGAGGGGAAGCGGGGGGAGAAAGAGCGGTCACGGAATTTGGCCTCGGAAGGAAGATGGGGAAGGAGCGGGCGGCGGGCCCACGGCGCGCCGGAAAAGGTTCCAGGGAGGCGCGGCGGGAGCGAGATTTGACGATTTTAGCAAAAGATTGGCGCGAATTAACTGTTTTATTCCCTGAAACTGGCGCTCGCGGGAGGAAACTTTCAAGCGGAGGGCGCGAGAGGGCCCGCCGCTTGGGGGCGCGGAGGCGGCTCAAGCGCCTTGGGGGCGCGCCGCCTTCAAGGGCTTAGGGCGGCGGAGAAGACCGCGGTGGGGAACCGATCCCCTTAATTTCCGTTCCAAGGCCATTCCATGAGGGTGGAGCGCGCCGAGAAGGCTTTCCTTGGGGACGGGCGGGCCTCGAGGGCCACCCTCTGGACGGGCGGAGGGGGCGAAAGGCGGCTTTTCTGGTCCAAACTTTGACAAAAGCGGGGGGATTGTGCTAAAAAGCTGAAAGTTTTTGAGGGGGAACTTCCCCAAAGGATTTCCCTTACGAAAACTAAAGGGGCCAAGCCGAGGGCGATTTAATCCCTGAAGCGTGGCCGTCTCTTCTCCCATGGGGCTGTAGCTCAGTTTGGGAGAGCGCATGACTGGCAGTCATGAGGTCAGGGGTTCGATCCCCCTCAGCTCCACCATTTTATAGTCCGAACAGGACCATAAAAGCCCGAAAGCCTTGATATATAAGGCTTTCGGGTTTTTGCTTGGGAGAGGCCAATTCCTGAGGAAGTCCGCCTGACGCCGTTGGCGGCGCGCGCGTTTTACGGTATTTTTTACGGTATCGACAGCCAAGCCAGAGGCGGCGCCGTAATAGTCCAGAAAGGCCTGGGAATTTCAAACCTCAAGCCACCCGAGAAGCCTTGGAAGCTTTATGGCGGGAGAGGGCCTTTCCTTCGCCTCGCCACAGGCGGTCTCAAGTCCTGGAGACGCGAGCGGGCATTTCAGGGATGGCGGCGGCGTCCTGACGTTCGGAACCTACCCGGACCTGTCCCTGAAAGTGGCCCGAGAGAAGCTTGCGCGCGCGAAGAGGCTTTTGAGGGAAGTGGGACCGACCCAGGGCTTCGGGGAAAGGCCGCTCGGCGGCCTGACGAGGCCGTAGGCCCCGAAACCTTCGGGACCGTGGCTTTGGAGTGGCTCAAGAGGAAAAAGCCCGGCAAAAAGGAGAGTTATATCAGCGGAATCCTGGGCCGCCTGGAAAAGGAACTCCTTTCCTTCCCGCGAGATAGGCCCATAGCCGACATCAAGCCTTCGGAACTGTTGGAGTCCCTCAGAAAATCAAGTTCAGGGGAGCTGAAGATATCGTGAATAGATATGCAATATTCGGGCCAGATTGTCCGCCGCGCTATCTCCACGGGGATGGCTACCCACGATATCTCGGCTGACCGCAAGGGCGCTCTGGGCCCAGCGCTGGGATTGTCGGATTGTCTTTCCGGTAGAAAAAACGTATACTAATTTGAATGGGATAAGACGGGAATGTCGACTGTAAATGAGCGGGTGGAAGATGACAACGGATGGGACCATATGTCCAATCGTAAATGTTTAAAAAGTGGAATATTCGCCACGGTTAACGCTAGGATAGAAAAGGCGCGAGAATTTATCGCCGTTCAAAAATTCAGTTTTGCTTTATTTGAATATGGCAAAGCGGCTGGCCATAATATGGACGCCGCAAGCGTATTCACGATCGGCGCGTTGGATACGTCCCATGAAACCTGACGCTTTGAACGGGTTATGCCCGTACTACACGATGTACCCGCTCAATTTTCCATTGCGAGCGCTGGAGGAACACGGTAAGAGGGGCGACTGGGTGATAGATCCCTTCCGCGGCCGTGGCGCCACAAACTTTGCGGCCCGCTTGCTCGAGACGCCTTCAATAGGCGTGGATAGCAGTCCTGTCGCGGTCGCTCTAGCGAAGGCGAAGCTCGCCAGCGCTGAGCCGGGCCAAGTCGTGGCGAGCGCCGAGGCCATCTTGAACGCGGCGAAGGCGCCGACATCGGTTCCTTCTAGCGAGTTCTGGAAGCTCGCGTACCACGATAATACGCTTACGCGTCTCTGTCAGCTCCGCGAAGCGTTGCTCGGCGAATGCTCCTCAGCGACGCGCGTCTTATTGAGAGCGATCATCCTTGGAGCGCTACATGGCCCCCGCCCGAAGGGGACGCCATCGTATTTCTCTAATCAATCGCCGCGAACTTTTGCGCCGAAGCCGAATTACGCGATGAAGTTCTGGACCGCGCGTGGCATGTATCCCGACGATGTCGACGTGCTGTCGGTCATCAAAACGCGGGCGACTCGATACCTCGCCTACCCCCTACCGGACATAGATGGCAAGGTGGAACTCGGCGACAGTCGAGTGGCGGACACGTTTAGTGACACTCCGAAGGCGCGCTTTGTCGTTACGTCTCCTCCGTACTTCGGGATGCGTACCTATTTGCCAGACCAGTGGCTACGGCTCTGGTTCCTTGGCGGCCACGACTACGTGGAGTACCGTCAGCCTGAAAGCCAGCTCAAGCACTCGAACGCCGCTCACTTCGCGGCCGAAATGGGGCGCGTATGGAAGAACGTTGCCTCGCGAGCAACAGATGGGGCGCGCTTGATTATCCGATACGGAGGGATTCACGACCGCGCCGCCGAACCGATGGATGTCCTAAAAAAATCGTTAATCGATTCTGGCTGGAGAATTGTTACCGTTAGAGCGGCGGCCGACTCTGACAGCGGGCGTCGACAGGCGCGGCAGTTCCAGTCCGTGCCGAAGAAAGCCATCACGGAGCATGATGTGTGCTGCCATCTTGCCTGAGGGAGCGAGCCAGTGACGAAGGACAGTCAACAGAAACCGAAAGTTGGCGCTCAAACGCGACAAGCGGCGATGAACCACCTCCTTGATTTTGAAAAGGTTTCGTTTGATTATGGCGCGAGCGCGCCCAAGGCTTCGGACGAAGAACTGAACAGCCGTTACGTGAAAGGAGAGATTAGGATCGTCACTGAGCAGGCGCGGTATCCACTTGCAGGCATCCTTAAGATGCTCAAGGAGGAGATCGAAGGAGACACCGGCGAGAAGGAACTTCGCTACAAGCTTGATCCCGAGTATCAGCGCCGCCATCGCTGGACCGACGAGCGGAAGTCACGACTCATCGAATCGTTCCTTATAAATGTGCCAGTGCCGCCGATCTTCCTCTACGAGTACGACCTAGCGCGTTTTGAAGTGATGGATGGACGCCAGCGTCTTTCAGCGCTGAGTGATTTTTACGCCGACGAGTTTGCGCTCACCGGACTGCAACACTGGTCAGAGCTCGACGGTCGGAAGTACTCGGAACTTCCGTCGAAGGTCCGCGATGGTATTGATCGCCGTTACATTTCGTCGGTCATCCTCCTCCAAGAAACGGCGGCCAGCGATGAGCAGGCCGCAATGTTGAAAAAGTTGGTTTTTGAACGTCTCAACTCGGGGGGGGTGAAGCTTGCCAGTCAGGAGACACGCAACGCCGTTTACAACGGGCCACTCAACAAGCTATGCCTCGAGCTTTCCGCAAATGATAAGTTTCAGCGCATGTGGGGTATCCCGGTCGACCCAAAGCCTGAGGAAAAGGACGCCGACGAGGAAGCTGAAGAAACTCTAGACGAATCGACGCGGGCGGGCATTAGGAAGCGGGCGGGCATTAGCATGTTTGAGAAGATGGAAGACGTAGAACTCGTTTTACGCTTCTTTGCCTACCGCAAGATCGGTGAGTTCAAGGCGGGATTAAACAAAATTTCAGACTTCCTCGATCGGTTTATTATTGAGGGTAATAAATTCCCGTCAGTGGGGCTCGAGAAATACCGCTCAATGTTTGATGAGACCGTCGATTTCCTTTGGAAAGCGCTTGGGAAGGGAGCGTTCACAGTGCTCACCCCAAGCAAAACGCGACCAACCAAGATAGTCTACGACCCCCTCATGTTCGCCGCGAATAACCCCGATGTAAAACTTCACCATGCCAATCTTATTAAAAACAAGAAAAAATTGCGTGATGAGTTGAAGGAGATGTACGAGCGGGAACATGATTTGTTCTCAGGGCGACGCACGAACTTCAAGGACACTCAGGATCGGAACCACTGCGTGAGCGAAGCCTTCGCCGCCGCGATCGCGAAGATCAGGTAGTGAGCACAACGGAGACAACCTGTGCGTTCTACATTGGATGAACTCATTGCGGAACTCGGGGATTTGAAGACCCTTGTCGAGTCGATGGAAACAGTTAATCGAGTTCTGGCGGCTCACAAGGACACCGAGGCGCGTCGGTACGTCTCGATCCGGAGACGTTTCGTCTATGCGGCGTTCGTTCACGCGCTGTATACGTCGTTTGAAAAATTCGTTGAAAACCTCATCACGGAATATGCGCGGCTTGAGGCTCGTCACGTCGACTATGCGGCGCTCCCACGGAAGCTGACGGACAAACATTTGCTCAAGTCGGCTGAACTGCTTTGCCGTAGCAAGCGCCTTGGGGAGGGTCGATACGCCGGCATGAGCGGCCTGGACGTGGTTAGGAATCTATTTGATTGCCTAAACGGAGCGAAACCTTACGCCCTGAACGTGGCCGCGGTCATTGCCCATGAGGCGAATCTGCGCTCGACTGAAGTCGATGGTATGTTCGGCGTGCTTGGTATCGAGAATATTTGCGATCGCGCGTGTCGCGCCGACGCGATGATGGCATGGTATTGTGACGACCAGGGGCTCAAGGCGCCTCGGGGCGCCGTGAAGCTGGGGGTTATTGTGGCGCGTCTCAATGACATCGTCGAGCGTCGGAATCAGGTCGCTCACAATGGATACGCTCCCATTGAACTCCTTGCTGATAAAGAAATGAGCGACGCGGTAGCCTTCATCGAGAGTTTGGCGAGGTCGATCTTCGGAATCGTAATCGGTCGCTACCTCCAGGACCACCACGGCGCGTCCACGAGCCGAGTCGAGTTGACACTACGCGATGAAAGGAGCGGCCCCTACAAAAAAGGGAGCGTCGTTGTCGTCAACAAGCCCGCTCAGAGACTCTTCGTCGGCCAGCCCGCGTTTATCATCGTTGAATCCACCGGCGCGCGGTGGGGGCGCATTCAGAGCTTGCGCCTCGACGGCGCCGATATATCAGAAGTGGTGGCGAACACAAGCGCTCCCAACGGCGTCGGAGTAGAGCTGGACTTCAAGTATCCAAGAAACCCCAAAGAGAAGCTCATTGCGCTTTCGGACTCTGACGACGCGGTGTGGAGCCCGCTGGAATCGGTGGTCGCTCCATCAATCTCAGAGCGCTAATTATCCTAACGTTAGGATAAACCAAAATCATGATACAGCTGAATTCTTTGTTAATTCTCTTTATAAATGATCACAGCTGTCCAAGATAAAATTCAAAAAAAATGCCTCTCGGAAAGCCTTATGATTCAAGGGCGAATAAACGTATATAAATATATATAATTACATATGAAAACTATGTAAAAAGCCTAATAGAGTAAAATTATACTATAGATATTGTAAATATGTTATCACTACGTTACTTTATTCTATCATAAATACGCAATTAATATTTATATGAAAAAAATTGAATTTATTGAAAACCGTAAAATACCTAATAATCCTTATTATATATACTCTTCTGAGTTAATAGTTTTTCAATTAAATTTAAAAGTCCAATAATAAAAAGATCTCTTATGGTTTCAACACAAAGACGCTTTCTTGATTCGATCAAATTGATTGCTTTTATTCATGGAAAATGGGTAACCATTCAGGTGTATTCCGGGTTTATTCAATTTATTTTTGAGTTTACAGTATTCAGTCTTATGAGGCATTCATTTTTTGTGGCCTTACTAGGACCACACTGTAACCATCACCCAAACAATAAAAAATGTTTCTTATTCCCACCACCAACTGTCCGCGCCCATCATAGAAGGGAGCGAGACTCGTTCTCTAGTTGCGCGCGCCGCCCGTGAAGTTGCCGCCTCTGAGAGGTCCCCTTCCCCTGAGGGAGAGGGAGAGGGAGAGGGAGAGGGAGAGGGAGAGGGAGAGGGAGAGGGAGAGGGAGAGGGAGAGGGAGAGGGAGAGCGAGAGCGCGGGCGCGCAGGCGCCGGCCCGCCCCCGAGCCCCCCCC
>JAISCZ010000160.1 GCA_031265205.1 Deltaproteobacteria bacterium | reverse complement strand
TGGGTGGGATAGAGGGGCGCGCCGGAGGGCGCGGCGCTTTCCGGGGGAAAGACGACTCCCCAGGGAAAGCCGTCGGGGACCCTTTTCCCATAACAGCAGCCCTCCAAAAAACAGCCGATCCTCCCTAAGCCCTGGCCTAAGGCCAGGGCCGGGGCGAGGGCGTCGGCCGCGCGCCAAAAGGGGATCCGGCGCCGGCGCGCGAGGCGAAGCGCGCCTAAAAACGCCAAGAGAAAGCCCCCCTGGAACATGAGCCCTCCCTCAAAGTAATAGAGAGCCCGATGGAGCCTTCCGCGGAAAAGCTCAAAATGAAAGGCCACGAAAAAAAGCCGGGCGCCGATTAATCCTAGGACAATGAGCCAGAAGGCCAAATCGCGGGCCTCGCGCGCCGCGAGCCCCGCCCGGGGCGCGCTCCAACGGAGCGAGTAATAGGCGACGAGGACCGCCAGGGCGGTCGCTATCCCGTAGGCGTTCGTGACGAAGGGTCCCAGGCGCAAATCGTAAGGCCACAAATTTCTCTCCTTTCGCGGCGCCGGAGGACCCGCGAAAGGAGAGACCCTCGCGGGGGAAAATTGCGCCGCGCGCCCCAGATCCACTAAAATCGGCCTTTACGGCGCCTTGACGCGCGGGGGCGCGAGCGTCCCCGGCGAGGCGCGCGAAATTTAAAGGCATTCCATGAGCCCATCGCCCTTTAACGCCGACCCGAACGCGCCCCCCCGCGGGCGTTTCTCCCTTTGGAGCCACGCCGGGGAAACCTTCGCGCTAATTTTCCGGCGTTTTAGGTTTTGCGTGGGCCTCTCCGCCCTTCCCTTTCTCCCGTCGCTGGTAACCGTAATCTTTTTGCCGTCCAACATCCCCGTCATCGTCGCCTGCTACGCGCTGACGCTCCTCGCCTGGCCCTCCTGCTTCGGGGCGCTCGCCTTGGGAGTCCAGCTCCTCGACCGGGGCGAGGAGCCCGGCTTCTTAAGTTGCCTCGCGCGCGGCGCGTCCAAGATACCCAGCTATCTCCTGCTCTTCGTCGTCGTCGTTTTGCTCGTCTTCCTCTTTTCCCTGGGCTTGGGCGCGCTCGTGGCCCTCATCCGCTTAATCCTCCCCTCCAGCGCCCTGGCCGTGGGCTTTTACCTTTTCCTGGCTCTTTGCGTCTTCGCCTTTTACAGCCTCGCCATTCCCGTTTTGGCCATTGAGGAGATCGGCTGCCTGGCCTCTTTGGACCAAAGCCAAAGACTCACCAAAGGCCACCGAATCAGCGTCGCTTTCTTCTTTTTTCTCCTTTTGGCGGGCGCGGCCGTGGCCTGGTGGCTCATCGGCGCTCTCGTCGGCCCCGAGGGCGCCGACAATCCCTCGGGATGGATCGCCATGGCGAGGGACTCGGGACTGAAAATCTTCCTCGTCTCCCTCGTCGTTTCCATCCCCGCCAACGCCCTCGCGTGGGTCTTTCTGTCCCTGTGCTATCGCTCCTTTAAAGCCAATTCCGAGCGCCAGGCGGTGGAAAGGCTCGCCGACGTGTTTGAGTGAGAGCCTCAACAGGGGGCCGCGAAGCCCCCCGGATCCTTAAATTAGTGTTTAAAGGCCCTCTGGCCCGTAAAGACGACGGCGACGGGCGGCTTGGCCTCGTTGGCGGCGACGAGGCTCTCCCAATCCCTTAAAGCCCCCCCGGGGTGGGCGGCGGCGGAGATCCCCGCGCCGATGGCCACGTCCAGGGCGTCCCGGAAGGGGAAAAAAGCGTCGGAAACCAAAACCGAGCCCAAGAGCCCCGCCTTGTTTTCCTCCGCCTCCGCGACTAAATCCTTGAGCGCGGAAACGCTTTTTTCGGCCCGGCTCACCTTGAGTTCCAACTCTTTATAGGAAAAGCGGTACCGCTTCTGGCACAGAAGCTCCAAATAATTGCGCCGGGCCTTGGCGACGGCGATTTCCACCACGCCAACCCGATCCTGCTGGCCCCCGGCGATGGCGACCGTCGCCCCGTTCTTGACGAAGAGGACGGAATTGGAGACCACCGCCTGCTCCACGGCCCACCCGAAGGCGAGGTCTTGGAGCTCTTTCTCCGTCGCCGGGCGGGTGGAGTAGGTCTCCCCCTGATGGACGCAAGTTCCCGGGGTAAAATCGGCGGGCCCCAAAACCCGGTTGACCGGGGACTGCTGGAGGACGATTCCCCCGTCGATGAGGGATTTAAAGTCCAGAAAGCGGGCCGCCTGGAGTTCCTTGAGCCTTTCGATGTTTTTAATCTTGAGGATCCGCAGGTCCGGCTTTTGGGCGAGGATGGCGACGGCGCCTTCCTCGTAGTCCGGGGCCGCCACCACCTCCAGGTACAGGGAGTTCATGATCTCCGCCGTGGCCTTGTCCACGGGGCGGTTCACCACCGCCGCCCCGCCGAAGGCCGCCACGCGGTCGGCCTCGTAGGCCTTTAAAAAGGCTTGGGAAAGGGTGGGATCCACCGCCGCGCCGGAGGGGTTATTGTGCTTGACGACCACCGCCGCGGGAGAGTCCGCGACGTAGCGCAAAACGTTTAGGGCCCCGTCGACGTCCGTCAGATTAGTTTTGGAGGGGTGCTTCCGGCAGCCGTACATGATGGCCGTTTTCTCGTCCATGTCCGCGAGCCCCGAGACCAAAGGAAGCCCCGGGCGCGCGTACTCGACGCCCGCGATATTTAAGTTCCCGTTGACAAGGCGGTAGAGCGCGGCTTCCTGGCCCGGATTTTCCCCGTACCTTAAACCGTCCGCGCGCGTTTTCCCGTCCTCTCCCTGAATTTTATAGACTTCCTTGCGGTAGACGAGAACCTGGTCTCCGACGTGGATACTGATTTCCGGGGGAAAATTGTCCGTCAAGACCTCCCGGTACTGACTTTGGGCCATCATCGCTCCTTTGTGGCGTTATTTAAGGCGACCGTTAATAGATATTCCCGGAAGTCGAGGAAGAGTTGCCGAAGCTCCCGAGACCCAACAGATTGACCAAAAAGGCGACCCGGCGATCGTCGTGGCTGTCTTCCCAGACGAGGCTGAGGCCGTAGCATTGGGTATTGTACCTGAGGCTGATTAAGGTTTCGAGGCTCCTCTTTTCCTCCATGTCGTAGCGGGCGGCCATCATGGTGGACCAGCCTCCCCCGAAATTGACGTTCAGCTGGCCCCGCGCCTGATTGACCGCGTCCTGGGTGATGGGGCCACGCTCGCGGCGCGGCTTTTCAAAATCGTAAATCAGGTTGAGGGAATCTCCCCGCCCGTCTTTGAGGTTTAAGGAGAAATCGTGGCTGGTGAAAGCGCCGCTGCGCCCGTCGAGGGAAGAGAGGATCCGCGCCGTGACGTAAGGGTTGAAATTGGCCTCCGCCTCGATTTCCAAGGGCCCCGAGCCCTTGTCGAAGTAGCCGGAGGTAAAATAGCGCGCGTAAGAACGGTCCGCCCATTTGAGGTTGGAGGCGAACTCGTAGCTGTGGAAGACCCCCAGGCGCAGAAGCTGCAGATACTCGTAGCCCTCCGTTTCCTCGGGGCCGATCCGGGCGGGGCTCCGGAGGGTGAAGGTGTTCCAGAAACCGTAGCGCAAAGTCCGCTGATTGAGCTGGCGGTCGAGCCTGTCGAAAAAGGGCAGCCGGTCCTGGTCGGGGCCGTTCCGGAAGGTAAAGGAGACCACGGGGGTAAAGAGGTGTTGGGTGGCGGTCCCGTCGTCGTGGTAGTAGACCTTCCCCAAAGTGGTGGAGAGTTCCACCTCCGCCTCGCCGACGAGGCCCTCCTCAAAGGAGTCGTGGGGCTCCCGGCCCTGGGCCGTGGGGCGGTGGCCGTCGGGGTTATAGAGGGTAAAATCTAAAGCCGCGGAGGTCCTGAGGCTGAAGGCCCCCGCCAGATCCGTCTGCCAGAAGAGGGAGGGGGCCACGATCAGCCGGTGCCCGGTCTCGTCGACGAAACTGGCGCCGTCGGTCCTCCGGTCGTAGTAATCGTAGCGGAGGTCGAGGCTCCAGCGGGGGGCGGCGGCCTCCGCGCCGAAGAGCCCCAAGGCCAGGGGGCGGCTGACCACGCTGTAAAAGAGGCTCGGGATGTTCTGGAGGGTGTCCACGTTCCCCGCGCGGTAGAGGTTCCGCGCGTAGCTTAAGGTCCCCCGGAAATAGGCGTCCTCCGAACTCCTCTGGGCGAAAAAGGTCGAAAGGCGCGTGGGATCCAGCTCCTCGTTGAGGGTCCGCCCGAAATACCGCCCGAAAAGGTCCCGACTGTAGAAAAAACCGTCCGGGTCGTTGCGGAAGGCGTAGATGAAAAGAGGATCGGAGACGACGTCCAAGTCTAAATTGAGATCCCAGCCCGCCACCTCCCAGTTGTTCTGGGCCCTGAGCCAAAAATGCTCGCGCGTGTTGCGGGAGGCGAAGCCCTCGCTTTTAAGCTCGTAGAAATTGTCCTTGCGGTCGCGCAGAAAGGTCCCTATCCAGATACCTTCCCCGAGCTCCAGGTTGTAACGGGCCTCGAGGGTGAGGGCGAGCCCCCGGGAACTCCGGTAGATGGGAAGGATGGTCAGGTCGTAGTCCTCCTTGAGGGCCCAGAAAAAAGGGAGGGCCAGCATGACCCCGTCGCGCGTGGAACTGGCGAACTGCGGGAGCAAGAAGCCGCTCTGCCTTTCCGTTTTGACGGGCACCAAAAGGTAGGGAAGATAGAGCATCGGGAAATAGGCGTTGCGGACGGTCACCCCCGTGGACTCGGCCACCCCGTCCCGGTTGACGACGAGCTTTTCCGCGGTCAGGCTCCAGGAGGGCTCGGGCCCGTCGCAGGTGGTAAAGACCCCGTGGGAGACGTAAAGGGTCTCGGGGCCCCGCCGCTCCAAAAGGCTCCCCGCCACGTAATAGTGCCGCGCGGGAAAGAAGGCCCGGCCGTCGTAGATCTTGGCCAGCATCAGATCCATGTTCATGGTGGCCCTTTGGGCCGTCGCCGTGAAATCCCGGGTGACCACGCGCACGTTACCCGCGATCTCGGCCGAACGGGTCGGCTCGTGCCAGAGGGCCCGGTCCCCGAAGACGTACTCGTCTCCCCGGGTAATGACCACGCCCCCCTTGAACTCCAAGGTCTCCCCGCTCTCGGAGTAGCCGACCCAGTCGGCCTCCACCACGATGGGGGGATTCGAGTCCTCCATGACCATCCGCGCCCGGCTCGGGGACGCGGCCTCGCCCCAGTCCTGGGCCAGGGCCCCGGAGGCCCCCAGGGCGAGGGCCACGAAAGCCGCCAGAAGGGCCGCGCCCCATCCGCGAACGCCCAGCCGCGCGCGCGCGCGGGCGAAGGGGCCAGGCGCCGTCCGAGGGGAAGGGGATTCCGGCGAGAATCGCGGCATAAGAGTCCTTCAGGGCCTTAGGGGGGTTAATTGGATTCCACGACCGGGGCCCCGGTGAGGTGGGCGAGGGCCTCGCCCACCGTGAAAAGGGATCCGGAAATGACCACCAAATCGCCTTCCCGGGCGTTCCGCGAGGCGGCCGCTATCGCGTCGGGGAGACGCGGAAAGAGGCCCACGAGTTCGCGGGGCGGGGCCCCGCCCTTCTTGAGCCTTTCCAGCAAAAGCTCGGGGGAAGCGGCCCGGGGATACTCGGGCCGGCTCAGGTACAGATAAGTCGCCTCCTCCAGGATGGGGGCCAAAACGCCCGTCACGTCCTTATCGGCCATGACTCCCACGATGAGGTGGATTTTTTTTTCGGGCCTTTCGCGCAGGTATTGGGCGAAGGAGCGGGCCCCGTCGGGGTTGTGGGCCCCATCCAAAATAAGAGGCGCCCGCGAGGCGCCCGCGCGCGGCCAGGTCCCGGCGGCGAAGATCTCGCCGCGTCCAGGCCAATTGACTTGAGCGAGACCCGCGCGGATATTTTTTTCCGTGACCGCTATTTCCCCTTCGCTTAAGGTTTCCAGGATAGCCAGGGCCAAAGCGGCGTTGTCGGCCTGATAGGGCCCGGCCAAGGAGAGCGCGAGGCCCTTCATGGACCAGCGGGGACCATCGTAATCGATAACGGAAAGCCCGTCCGCGCTCCCCGTGACGGCGACGCGGTAATCGCGGCCCAGAATTTTGCCTGGGAGGGAGAACTCGCGCAGTTTCGCCAGAATAACTTCCCGCGCCGCTGGATCGAGCCTGCCGGCGCAGAAGGGGCGGCCCGCTTTGATGACCCCGGCCTTTTCGGAGGCGATGGCCGCGACGGTGTCGCCAAGATGCTCGGTGTGCTCTAAGCTGACGTTGGTGACGGCCGAAACGAGGGGGTCGATGACGTTCGTGGAATCAAGCCTTCCCCCCAACCCCGTCTCGATGACGGCGAGATCCGTCTTTTCCCGCTTGAAATAGAGAAAGGCCATCGCGGTCACGAACTCAAAGAAGGTGGGAGGCGCCTGGGGATCGGTGGCCGCCCAGACCGCGTCCGCGAGCTCCAAAACGTCCTCTTCGGAGATCAACGCGCCGCCGATTTGGATCCGCTCCCGAAAAGTAATGAGGTGGGGCGAGGTGTACAGGCCGACCTTCAGGCCCGCCTCCTTCAAAATAGCCGCGAGGGTGGCGGCCACGCTGCCCTTGCCGTTGGTCCCGGCCAAGTGGATAAAGCGGCCCTGGGCCTCGGGATGGCCTAAATTGTCCAAAATCCGGCGCATGGAGTCCAGCCCGAACTTCATGCCGAACTTTTGGAGGTCGAAAAGGGACTTGATCGTTTCTTTGTATTCCATGGGGCGGGGCTTGGGGGGAGCGTTCGCGGCGGCGCGCCGCGGCGGGGCGAGTCCCGCGCGGCGCGCTTCCCAAAAAGAGGATAAAACATTATAGGGAAAAAAAAGAGGCCGTCAATAACGCTCGTGGGGCGCCGCGAGAGCGAATATTGCGCGACACGGCTAAATTAGCGTACAATCAAACAATTGAAGCGTCCGCCGTTCGGGCCCCGCCGCCGTGATATCCGGTCTCGGCTAATGGCTCTTTCGCGAGGCGAGGTATTCGCTAAAATGACTTACGCGTATGTAGCGATTTTGCTAATAATTCTGAGGTCGCTTTTTCGCGCTAAGGTTTGCCA
>JAISCZ010000075.1 GCA_031265205.1 Deltaproteobacteria bacterium | reverse complement strand
GCCTCCCGCGGCGACTCCTCCTGTCGCGACTCCTCCAGTCGCGACTCCTCCCGCCGCGACTACGCCCGCCGAGACTCCTCCCGCCGCGACTCCTCCAGCGGCGACTCCGCCCGCCGCGACTCCGCCAGCGGCGACTCCGCCCGCCGCGACTCCGCCAGCGGCGACTCCTCCCGCCGCGACTCCGCCCACCGCGACTCCTCCAGTCGCGACTTCTCCCGCCTCCAACGCGACCCCGGAAACTCTCCCCCCTCCGGCGGCGGCTCCCGGGGCTCTTTCCCTGCCGGACGAAGAGTCGGGCTCCAACGCGGCTTCTCCCGCGGCGACTCCGGTCGCGGACAGGTTCTTTTTGGTGAACATGGGCTACGGCGCCACCCTGGAGGCCGCGACCGCGCTGCGCGATAAGCTGGCCGCTTTCTCTCCCCCGGGCGAGCTGACTGTCCATGAGGCCAAGGGCAGTTCTGGCGATTCTATTTTTCGCGTGCAGATGGGTTATTACGCCTCCTTTGACCAGGCCAACAAAGATGGACGAGCCTTGGCCGAGAGGGCCGGAACTCCCCGGGACTTTTGGGCCGAAAATATCTCCGAGAGCGAAATCAAAGCCCGCGGCGGGAAAGTTCTCCCTCTTCCCCCAGTGGCTACCCCCGGCGCCGAGTGATTTTTCCGGGCCGGAAATCTATTTCCTTTCTTGACAAAGGGCCCGCGGGCCTGTATAAGTACCTAATCTCATCCCAAGACCTTAAGGGACGCGGGCGAGCGCGGACGTATTTTCTTCGCTTAAATCGCGAGCGGGCATAGCTCAGTTGGTAGAGTACAAGCTTCCCAAGCTTGGGGTCGCGGGTTCGAACCCCGTTGCCCGCTCCATTTAATACTAATCGCGGCGCTAAAATTTAAAAAAATCTAGACTGGGCCTTTAGATTCGCTAAAATTGGCGATCTGGGGCCCTCTTTTTTTAAAGTGGCCTTTGAGCCGCTTGGCGCGATCCTTGCCCCGCGTTGGAGGCGTCGCCAGGGCCTCTTTGAGTCAAAAAGCGAAAATATCGCCACCTAAAAGAAAAACAAGACTTATTTTGGGCTCTATTTTCTGGCGCGGCCCTCATGGCAAAAAACCCTTAAGGCGGAAAAGCCGCCGTTAACCCGAAGGATATCCGCTCAGGCCTGGGCCATTCATTGGCCAACCCCTGACCCCTCGTCAAGCGGGGGAAGCCCTGAGCGCCCGTCGCGAGGCCCCGCCCGGCGGCGGTTTCCGTAACCTTCCTGGCGCCGCCCGAGGGCCTGGCGGCGCGGCTGGCGCGAAGCGCGCGAGCGCGCTTTTTTTAAGGTCGCGGGGAAACGGCGGGGCGACGTTTTTTAAAGGCGAGCCTATTTAGCTCGCGGGCGTTCGCGCCTGAGGGCCTTTTGGCGGCGCGGAGGAATCTTCGCCCCGGGGGCCGGAAGGCTCGCGCGCGAAATCTCTTGACGCCAGGGAGGCTCACGCTAAGATCCACAAGGTTAGTTTAGTTTAATATTTATAATATTTTTGGCCCCTGGGCGCTCGCGCCTGGGGGCCTTTTTCGTGGCGGGGCCGGAAGGCTCGCGCGAAATCTCTTGACGCCAGGAGAGGCCTGAACTATGATTCAAGCGTCTCGTAATTTATTCTTTTTGGCCCTTGGGCGCTCGCGTCTGGGGGCCTTTTTTTACCTGGCGAAAGGCTCGCGCGCGAAATCTCTTGACGCCAGGAGAGGTCCGCGCTATACTTTAAAATGAATTATTGATAAAAGTTTTGGCCCCTGGGCGCTCGCGCCTGGGGGCCTTTTTTCGTGGCGGGGCCGGAAGGCTCGCGCGAAATCTCTTGACGCCAAAAGAGACCAGAACTATGATTCAAGCGACCATTTATTTACCTTTTTGGCCCTTGGGCGTTCGCGCCTGGGGGCCTTTTTTTACCGGGCGAAAGGCGCGCGCGCGAAATCTCTTGACGCCAAGAGAGGCCTGAATTATGATTCAAGCGTCTCATGATAACTTCTTTTTTTGGCCCTTGGGCGCTCGCGCCTGGGGGCCTTTTTTGGGCGCGAAGGCCGCGCGCCAAATCTCTTGACGCCGGGAGAGGCCTGAACTATGATTCAAGCGTCCATGATGAACTTTTTTGGCCCCAGGGCGTCCGCGCCCTGGGGCCTTTTGGGGGAGAGGAAGGCTCGCGCGCGAAATCTCTTGACGCCGGGAGAGGCCCACGCTATATTTTAAAAGAATTTTACTAAAACTTTTGGCCCCTGGGCGTTAGCGCTTGGGGGCCTTTTTTCGTGGCGGGCGGAAAATGAAGGCTTCCCTCGGGGAGCCTCGCGCGCCGCTTATTCTGGCCCTGGGCCGAAGGGCGTCGCGGGGGACTGGGGGCCAATCCTCCCCGGTCGCTTTCGCGTCGCCGCGAAAACGGACGAGGGCGCCGCGGCGGAAAGGGACGGCGGAGTTCCGCCTGGCGCGACCCTTGTTTCCCCAAGGGGCCCCAAGGCGGGCGCCGCGCGCGAGCCAAAGGGGGGGGAACCGCGCGCCCCTTTTTTGGTTGCTTTTCCGTCAAGTTTGTTTTATATAGGTTTTAGCTTACTAGGGTAGGCTTGGCTTTCGGGCGGCGTTTTTGGCCTGGAAAGCCCCTCCGGGGGCCGGAAAGGCGCCACGAGGCCTTCCCTTCCAAGGCCTTCGGGGGCCTTGGAAGCCGATTCCAAGGCACCCTTCCTAGGCTTTTTGCGCTCTCGCGCGCGCGCGCCGGGCGCGTGGGCGCGTCTTTGGCCCTTTGGGGGCATGCCCCAAGCCCGTGGTCCCGTCTTTTTAAGGATCGCCCGCGCGGGGGTCTTCCGCGCCCGCCTCAAGGCCCGCGCCTTCTGGGCGGAAGCGGCTTTCCTCACAACCGAACCCTCTTAACGAAAAAGTGGGCCCCCGCCCGCTTTCTTTTTTGGGGGCCCCTCGCTACCTTTAGAGAGGCTATGGTGGCAAAACCGAAAAAAACAACCGAATCCAGAAGAGAGCGCCCGGCGCCGCGTTTTCCCGGAGACTTCGCGGAATTAGTCGCCGCTATCCGAGCGAAAGCCTCGCGCCTGGCCGCGAAGATGGGCCTGGAGCTGGGCGAGCTGGAGACCCCCAATCTGGGGTCCCGTCAGCTTTTCCGCGTTGTTTTGGATAGGCCCCCGACGGAGGGCGAATCCTATCCGCCGGGGGTCGGCTCGCAGGTGAGCCTGCGGGAATGCGTCGCCTTTACCCAGAAGTTTTCCCCGCTTTTGGAGCTGATTTACCCCGAGGAGGGCCCCGGCTACACGCTGGAAGTCAGCTCGCCGGGCCTAGACAGGCGTTTGCGGTCGGAGACGGCTTTAATCCGCCATTTGGGGAGTTTAGCGAAAATTAAGCTCCGCCGGGGCGAGAATAACCTCAACCTCCTGGGCCGGGTCTTCCGGGACGGGGAAAGCTTCCGCTTAGAGCCGGAGGCCCGCGTCCTTCCGAAGGCCCCCCGGAAAAAGGCCGACCGCGCCTCCAAACCCCCCGAGGCTGGCCCGGAGCCCGTCGTTTTCGCGTGGGAAGAGGTTGTCTTGGCCAAATTGGTTCCCGAGTTTTGGAAAGGGAAAAGCGCGGACGACGACGCGCCGGAGGGGGACGCGGGTTAGTCCGGCCGCGCCTCGCGGTAGTGGCGATTTTTTGGCGAAAGGCGCGCGCCCCAAAGGGGGGGCCGCGCGCCTCCGAACGGAGACGGAGTGGCGCTCTAAATTATGAATCAAGACTTTAAGAGAATCGTTGAACAGGTTAGCCGCGACAAGGGCCTGGATAAATCCGTCCTCATTGAAACCATGCAGGAGGCCATTAGCTCCGCGGCGAAGCGCAAATACGGGCTCAATGACAATTTTGAAGTGACTTACGACGACGAGGCCGGGGAATTCGAGGTCTTCCGTTACCATGAGGTGGTCGAGGAGGTGGAGGATCCCCAGACCCAGATCTCCCTGGAGGAGGCTTTAAAATTGGATCCCGAGTCCAGCGTGGGCGACGAGCTGGGCGTTAAGCTCGACACCAAGGATTTCGGGCGCATCGCCGCCCAGACGGCGAAACAGGTCATTATCCAGCGCATGAAGGACGCCGAGCGGAAGCTCGTCTACGACGAATACAAGGACCGCATCGGCAAGATTATCACGGGCATCATCCTCCGGGTGGAGAAGAACGACGCCATCGTCGTCAATTTGGGCCGGGGCGAGGCCATCTTGCCGGCCTCCGAGCAGATCCCCAGCGAGGTCTATTACCACCGGGGCGAAAGGCTCCGGGCCCTCGTGATTGACGTGCGCCTGGACAGCCGGGGGCCGCAGATCGTCCTGTCCCGGACCCACCCCGATTTTCTGGCGGCCCTCTTTGAGGCCGAGGTGCCGGAGATCGCCGAGGGCATCGTGCGCATCTTAGGGGTTTCCCGGGAGGCGGGCAGCCGCGCCAAGCTCGCCGTCACCTCCACGGATTCGGAGATCGATCCCGTGGGCGCCTGCGTGGGCCTCCGGGGGACCCGGGTCCAAGGGGTGGTCCAGGAGCTCAAAGGGGAGAAGATCGACATCATCCCCTACAGCCAGGACATCGCCCATTACGTGGCGAGCGCCTTGGCCCCCGCCGTGGTCCTCCGGGTGGTCGTGGACGAGGAAAACCGCGCTTTGGAGGTGGTGGTCCCCGACGACCAGCTGTCTTTGGCCATCGGCCGCAAGGGCCAGAACGTCCGCCTGGCCTCGCGCTTGGTGGGCTGGCGCATTGACGTCAAGAACGAGTCCAAGTACCAGCGCGCCCTCAAGGAGGGTTACCAGTCCATTCTGCGCCTCCCGGGCTTGGGCGAGAATACCGCCGACCTCCTCTTTGAGGCGGGCTACGGCTCGGCCTGGGATATCGTGGCGGTGAGCCCGGCCCAAATCGGCGTTATCGAGGGCCTGAGTCCGGAAAAAGCCCAGCAGGTCTGGGACGCCGCCAAAGAGTACGTGGAAAATATCGCCCTGGAAGACGCCGAGGAAGCCAAGCGCGAGGCCATGACCAAGGAATTTTTCGCCTCCAAGAGCGCGGCGGGCCAAGAGACCGGCGGAACCGGGCCCACCGTGGTCCCTATCGAGCGCATGACCTATAAGCAGCGCAAGGCGGCGCTGGCCGCCGCCACCCCTGACGTCGCCTCCATCGTGGACGACTTTGAGGATCAGGAGGAAGACGAGGAACGGGACAACTTCATGGACTCTCAAATTAACCCCGTGCCCATGGGCGCGGACGGCGAGCCGCTGCCGCGGCTCCCGAAAGGGGCCCCCGCGGAGGAGGCCCCGGAGGAGTTCATGGGCGAGGACGACGCTGACGAGGGCGACGGGGAAATGGAAGCGAGCGACGAAGACTTCAGGCCTTCCGTGGACGCTCCCCGCGCGCCCCAACAAGAGGCTTTCGCGGCCGGAGCGGCCCCAGAGGACGCGCCGGCGGGGGAATCCACGGGCGACGGGGAGAATTCCGGGAGCTTTCGGGAGCGGGTCATCAACGAAACCTTGGAAGAGCTCTTGTCCGACGACGAAGCGGGCGACGACGAGGATTAGGAGGGTTCGGCTATTTCCAAATCAAGCGAAAAGAGGGAAAATAGGGCCGACGCCCCAGAGCCCTACGCGCCTAAAGCCGTTTACAAGAAGAGCCGCGGACTGGCGCGCCGCGCCGCGCCCGCCGAGCCCGTCCGCCGCTGTATCGTCTGTCGCGAGGCCAAGCCCGTCTCAGCCCTCGCGCGCCTGTCCCTCGCGGAGAACGTCCCCTTTGAGGCCGCCGCGAGCCTTTTTGAGCGGCCCCGCAAACCGCTTGTCCCACTGCCCGTCACCCCCGACGCGCCTTTCCTGAAGGTCGCCGTGGACCGCCCGGGCGCCCAAAGGCGCAGGGGAGCGTGGGTCTGCCGCGACGGCGATTGCCTCGCCACCCTCCCCGAGAGGGCCGCCCTTGTCTACCGAGCCTTCCGCGTCAAACGCGCCCGCGGTTTCGAGCTTGTCCTTTAACGTTTACGCGTTGCTTTCGCATCTTAAGGAGGTCGGCGAGAATCCCCCAGATTTTAATATAGGGTTCCGTTAAATTTCGCGGGCGGCCCCGCGCGGGCGGCTTTAGTTTTTCTTTTCCAAAATTTTTGCTATTTTGGGCTATTAATTTAGCCACAAGCCTTTCGAGGCCATTTTTTTTCCGTTCCTTTTTTTCTCTCCCCGAGGCCAAACCTCTTCAAATATCTGATGGAACAAGGGTTCGACGCCAAAAAACTCGTCACGTGGCACTTCACAATTCGCAAGGAGCAGTTGATTTAGGGATGGGTAAAAAAAGGATTCATGAGTTGGCCAAAGAACTTTCCATGTCCAGCGCCGAGCTGTTGCAGCGGGTTTTGGACTTGAATTTTTTTCCTGGCCAAAAACTCGGGGCCTCCAACAGCATTGAGGACAGCGTGGCCGACGACATCCGCCGCGCCATAAAGGCCGGCGCGACTCCGGCCCCTCAGGTCGTGCGCCGGCGCAAAAAACCCGAGACCCCCACCGCTCCGTTTCCGCCCGTCGGGGAGGACTCGGCGTTCCCCCGCCCCGCCTTTCCGCCCCTCGCGCCGCCTCCGCCTTTGGTCGGACAGGCCCCCGGTCCCCAGGCGCCCGGCCCGGCGACCGCCTTCGCGCCCCCGACCGAGCCCGCGCCACCTTTAAGCTCTCTTGGCCAAGCTCCCCTGGCCCCGCCCGTCGCGACGCCTCCGCTCGCGCGCCCTAGCGGCCCGCCGTCGGCGCCCCTCGTCGCGCGCGTGGTCCAAGGCGCGGAGGCGACCGCTCCCGCCGAGAGCGCGGAGAGCCCCCAAGGCCTCGTTCCGCCGTCGGCCCCGGAAAAAACGGCGCCCCGCGGTCGGCCCCGGGTCATTGAGCGGGCCACCATCGTGGGCGTGAGCCCAATTAAGCCCTTGGAGCGCGAGAGCGGCGCCCGGGGCCGCCCCCCCAAAGAGGCGGTCGATCGCAAGCCCGTTCCCGACTTTTTAAAGCTCCAGCCCCAGGCCCCCGCGCCCCCCGTCTCGGGGGAGCCTCCCCGCCTGTGGGAGGCCAAACCCCAGATACCCTCGCCCCGGAAGCCTTCCAAGACCGAGAAAAAAGCCGCGCCCGCCGAGGGCGAGGCCCTCCCTCTCGTCCCCGCCGAAGGCGAGACGTCCCCGCTTCCGCCCGCCGAAGGCGAGGCGGCCCCGGCCCCCGCGCTCGCGTCCCCCGCGACCCCAGAACTCGCCGCGCCCCCCGCCGCGCCCGCCGAGGGCGAGATTCCCCCGAGCCCGGATTCCGCGCCGGTCGCTCCCGCGAGCGCGGACGCGCCGGAGGGGACGGACGCCCGGATTACCCTCGTGCCGGCCCCGGCCCCGGCCCCGGCCCCGGCGCCGGCCCCCGTCGCGCCGGCCCCCGTCGCGCCGGAAAGCTCGGCGCCGGGCTTCGCGCCGCGTCCCCAAGGCGCGGCGCCCGAAGGCGCCAATCCCCCCGCGGCCGACGGCGCGCCGGGTGGCCCTTCCCTAAGCCCCGCCGCCACGGCGACGCCCTTAAGGCCGTTCCCCGGTCGCGCTCCGGGCCAAAAGGTTACCCGGGAACTCATCAACGAAAGGGCCAAAGGCCAGGAAGGCGACGGCTCTTTTGAGCCCGCCAAGGTGGTGGGCACCCGCAGCGTGTGGCGCGCCAAACCCAACGAGCCCGCCCTCGCCCCGCGCGGGCGCGGTCTCGGCGACGGCAAGTTCGGGGGGCCCCCCAGGACCCCGGGCCAGCGCATTGAGCCGGGGACCATGCGCCCCGACGGTCGCTCGGAAGTTAAGCTGCCGCCCGCCGACGAGAGCCGCAAGCGCGGCGACGCCAAAAAGAAAAAAGGCGCCCACGGCCACGACTTCGCGGGCGACGAGAGCCAGGCCCGCGCCAACAAGAGGCGGGAGGTGGTGGAACGCACCGACCTCTACGCCGACGGGGCCTGGGAGCGCTCCCGCGTCAAACGCTCCAAGGCGAGCAAAAAGAACCATCTGAAGCCCGAGCTCACGACCCCCAAGGCCATCAAGAGGCGCATCAAGGTGGACGAGGCCATCACCGTGGCCGAGCTCGCCCGGCGGCTTTCCCTGAAGGTGGGGGACATCATCAAAAAGCTCATGGCCCTGGGCGTGATGGCCGGGGTCAACCAGTCCCTGGACTTCGACACGGCCTCCCTGGTGGCCGCGGAATTCGACTACGAAGTCGAGAAGAGCGCCTTTGACGAGGGCGATTTCATCGCCGAGGTCGAGGACAAGGAAGACTACCGGAGGATCGTCCGCTCCCCGGTGGTCACCATCATGGGCCACGTGGATCACGGCAAAACCTCGCTTTTGGACTTTATCCGCGAGTCCAAGATTCAGGAGGGCGAGGCCGGGGGCATTACCCAGCACATCGGCGCTTACCACGTGCGCGTGGGGGAGCGCTACATCACCTTCCTGGACACCCCGGGCCACGAGGCCTTTACCTCCATGCGCTCGCGCGGGGCCCAGGTGACGGATCTGGTCATCCTCATCGTCGCCGCGGACGACGGGGTCATGCCCCAGACGCGGGAGGCCGCGGACCACGCCCGGGCCGCCAAGGTGCCCATCGTGGTGGCGGTCAACAAGGTCGACAAGCCCGGGGCGGATCCCGAGCGCATCCGGCGGCAGATGATGGAGATCGGCCTCGTCCAGGAATCCTGGGGCGGGGACACGGTTTTCTGCGACATTTCCGCCAAAACGGGCCAGGGCGTGAGCGAGCTTCTGGAGATGATCCTCCTGCAGGCCGACATGCTGAACCTCGAAACCCGCCTGGACGGCCCGGCCCGGGGCCGCGTCATCGAGGCGCGCCTGGACAAGGGCCGGGGGGCCGTCGCCACGGTCCTGGTGGGCGAGGGCACTTTAAAGCAGGGCGACTCCTACGTCTGCGGGGTGCATTACGGGAAAATCAGGGCCCTCATCGACGACGAGGGGCGGCGCGTGGAAAACGCGGAGCCCTCCAGCCCGGTGGAGATCCAGGGGATCTCCGGGGTCCCCCAGGCCGGGGACGAGTTTATCGTCCTCGACGACGAGAAACAGGCCCGCCAGGTGAGCCAGCACCGTCTGTCCAAGCAGCGGGAAAACATCCTGGTCAAGAGTTCCAAGCTCACTTTGGAAAACCTCTTCGATCACATCAAGGCCGGGGCCGTCAAGGGCCTCAACCTGATCCTCAAGGCCGACGTCCAGGGTTCCCTGGAGGCCATCGGCGAGGCGCTCGGCAAGCTCTCCACCCCGGAGATCAAGATTACCGTCCTCCACGGGGCGACCGGCGCGGTGAGCGAGACCGACATTATGCTGGCTTCGGCCTCCAAGGCGCTGATTATCTGCTTTGGGGTCAAGCCCTCCACCGGGAGGGTCCAGGATCTGGCCGAGGCCGAGGAGGTCCAGGTCCGTTACTACGACGTGATCTACAAGCTCCTCGACGACATCAAGGAGGCCATGGCCGGGCTCCTGGATCCCGTCAAGAGCGAGAAGATCTTGGGCGTGGCCGAGGTGCGGGCTATCTTTACGGTCTCCAAGGTGGGCCAGGTGGCCGGCTCCTCGGTCGTGGAAGGCAAGATTACCCGCGGCGCCCGCGCGCGGCTGATCCGGGGCGGCGCCACCGTCTACGACGGCAAGGTGGGCACCCTTAAGCGCGAGAAGAACGACGTCCGCGAGGTCCTCGAGGGCTACGAGTGCGGCGTCGGGCTCGAGAACTACGGGGCCGCCGAGGTCGGCGACCGGATCGAGTGCTACCAGGTGGAAGAGACCGCGGCCACGGTCGAGCTGATTAACCAGGCCGTGGAAAGGGCCGCCGAGAAGGCCAAACTGGAAGCGGAAAAGCCCCCGGCGGAGTAAATTCCCGAGAGGCGCGCGTCGCCTTTTCCCCCAAAAGGCGCGCCTTCTGGGGGAAAAGCGCGCGCGCGAAAGGACGCCGCTTTATGGTGATCGGCTTTTTGGAAGTAACGCTCGACATGCCCGGCAACCAAAGCCTGAAGGACAAAAGAAGGGTCCTTAAAAGCGTCATGGGCCGGGTCAAGGCCAAGTTCAACGTTTCCGCGGCGGAAGTCGCTCTCTGCGACAACCCCCGGGTGGGCCTCATTGGCTTTAGCGTCTGCGGCTCGGACGGCAGGGTCCTGGAATCGGTCCTCGAGAGGCTTTTAAACTTCGTGGAGGACAACGCGGACGCCGTGGTCCGTTCCTCGCGCAAACAGTGCGCGATTATGGATTGAAGAATTAATTAAGTCATGAACAGTCGCCGTCGGGATCAGTTGGGAAAACAGATACAGGAATTCGTGGCCACCCTCTTCGTGACCAAGATTGACGACCCCCGGCTGAAGCTGGTGACCGTCACCCGGGCCAAGGCCTCCGCGGACACGCGGAAGGTCACGCTCTTTTTTAGCGTTTTGGGGGACGACGAGGCCCGCGCGGGCGCCGAGGCCGCCCTCCAAAAGGCCAAAAAGTATCTGCGGGCCTTAATCGGCCAGGAATTGCCCCTGCGCTACGTTCCGGATTTAAGGTTCGTTTACGACAAAAATCCCGAATACGCCCAAAAAGTCATGGAGCTGATTAATTCCGCGAAGGCCGAGGGCTCCTGGGAAAGCGGCGAGCTGGATAGCGACGGCGCGGAAGCGGGCGCTCATGATAGCGACGGCGCGGAAGAGGGCGCTCCGGATAGCGGCGATCCAAATAGCGACGGCCCGGAAGAGGGCGAGACGGATCGCGTGGGACCCGCGAGCGGCGGCCCGGAAGGCGACGCGAGTTCCAGAGGCGCGCCCCAGGGCGCGCCTCTGGCCAAAGCGTGAGCCCATGCGCGATTCAAGCGAGACGAAATCCCAGAGCCATCTCCCGCGCCAGGGCGCGTCGGGCCCGTCGCGGGCCACGCCGCGCTTTATCGAGCGCCTCTTGAACGGGAAGAGGATTCTGATTTTGGGGCACCATAACCCCGACGGGGACGCCTTGGGGAGCGCCGTGGCCTTGGGGCTCGCGCTGCGCGCCTTGGGGAAAGAGGCCAGCGTGGGCGTCAGCGGCTTCTACGCCCATAATATCGCCTATTTGCTCGAGGGCTTGGATTTCGTCGTCGACATCCCGTCCCCGCTCGCTTTGGGGGAATTCGATCTGCTTGTCTACGTGGACTGCCACGGCCCGGAAAGGGCGTGGGAGGAACTCCCGCGGCCGCTTCCTCCCTTCCCGCCCCATCTGGTGATAGACCATCACGTTTTGGACGGGGAACTGCGCCAGGCCCTGGATTTCTTCCACGACCGCGAGGCCTCCAGCGCCGGGGAGATCGTCTGCCGGCTGCTCCAGGACCTGAACGTGGCCTTTACCCCCCCCATTGTCCAGGCCCTGCTCGCGGCGATCTGCTCGGACACTGGTTTTTTCACCCAGGCCAACGCCAGCGCCGCGGCGCTGGCGGAGGCGAGCTTTCTCGTTTCCCTGGGGGGAAGCCTGGAAGAGACGCACGCGCGCCTCAAACAGGGCTGGTCCTTGGCCAAAACCCGGCTTTTGGGCCTCTGCCTCGCGAGCATGGAACTCCATCGGGGAGGCGAGGTCGCCACCATGGTTCTGACCGAGGCGATGCTTCGGGAGAGCGGGGCGGCCTTAGCCGAGGCCGAGGGCTTTATCGACTACGCCCGGGCCCTTAAGGGCGTGAAACTGGCGGCCTTAGTCAAATGCGACGGGCGCGGGCGGACGAAGGTGAGCCTGAGGAGCCGACGGCCCTATTCGGCGCGCGCCGTGGCCACCCGTTTCGGGGGAGGCGGCCACTCCCAGGCGGCGGCCTATACCGAAAACAGCCCGGACGTCGCCTTGGCCCTCAGCCGTTTTCTGGAGGCCCTGGAGACAATGGAGACGGTGGAGACGGCGGAAACGCGGAAGGACGGAAGTTAACTTGGCCCATTTCAAGCGAGACCCTGGCCCCATAATTTCCGGCGCGGTCCTGGTGGACAAGCCCCAGGGACCCACGAGCTTCAACGTTATCCGCTCTTTGCGGAAAACCTTCGGGCAAAGGGAAATCGGCCATCTGGGGACTTTGGACCCCATGGCCACCGGGCTTTTGGCCGTCCTTTTGGGGAAAGCCACCAAGCTCGCCGATTATCTGGTCGGGGACCGCAAAAGCTATCGGGCCGTCTTTCTTTTGGGGCTTAAAACCAGCACCTTCGACGCGACCGGCGCGGTGGAGGACGGAGCGGAATGGGAGGGAGCGCTTGGTCTCTTCCAGAGCGAGGGGCTCGCGGCCTCTCTCCCCCCGGCGCTTCTCGCCTCCTTTCCCGACGAGGAAAAGGCGCGCGCGGCCCTGGACTCCTTTATGGGCGAAAGGGAGCAGCGGCCCCCGAATTTTTCGGCGATTAAAGTGGGGGGAGTCCGCTCTTACGACCGGGCCCGCCGCGGGGAGGATTTCCTCTTGCCCAAGCGCCGGGCCACGCTTTTCGAAAGCGAGCTGGAAATATACCGCCCTCCCTTTTTGGCCTTGCGCGTGACCGTCTCCTCCGGGTATTATATCCGTTCCCTCGCCCAGGAGTTGGGCGAGGCCTTGGGTCTCGCGGGGGGAGTGGCTCTTTCCCTGCGGCGGCTTTCCGTGGGGGACTTTAAGGTCGAGGACGCTTTGAGCCCCACGGCCACGAAGGAAGAGTTTCTGGCGCGGCTCATCGCCCCGCGCGCCCTTTTGCCCCGGATTCCGGAGATCACGCTTCCGGCCGAAGATCTCGCGCGGATAACAAAGGGCCTCGCGGTCGCGGCGGACGCGCTTGTCCTTCCCGGCCCCGGCCAGTTTCCGCGGCCGGAGCGGATCGCGCTCGGGGAGCCGGGCCGGGCCCTTCCCCAGGGCGTCGTTAAAATTGTCGACGACGCGGGAGTTCTTGTCGCCCTCGCCGAAGTGGGCTACCGCCAAAGCGGCGGCCCCGACGCGCGCCTTACCTCCCCCGGGGGGAAAGACGCCTTGTCGCCCGCGCGGCCATTCTTGCGGCCGAAACGGGTTTTCGCGGAAAACGCCCTTGGATAAGCGTTTTTCCCATCTCTTTCGGCGCGCGGCGCCGTAACTTGAGGCAGGAGTAATTTATGTCCATCACCACGGAAAAAACAGTCGAGTTAGTCGCGGACTTTCGCCGCCACGAGTCGGACACGGGATCTTGCGAGGTCCAGGTGGCCCTCTTAACCGAGCGGGTCGTCAACTTAACCGAGCACTTTAAGACGCATCACAAGGACCACTGCTCCCGCCGGGGCCTTTTAAAGCTCGTGGGGCAGCGCCGGAGACTTTTAGCCTACCTCAAAAAGACGGACGTCGCCCGCTACCGGGCTCTTATCGGTCGGCTGGGCTTGCGCAAATAAACCGGCTCGCGCGCTTACGCGCGCGTCAAAGATCTTGGCGCGCCGCCGGAGGCGCGCCCCGCGGGGACGGTTTGGCCTCAGCGAATAAATTTACGGACCGGCCCCGAGGATAAATTTACGGACCGGCCCCCGAGGATAAGTTTACGGATTGGCCCCCGAGGATAAGTTTGCGGATTGGCCCCCGAGGATAAGTTTACGGATTGGCCCCCGAGGATTAATTTACGAAATTGGCCCTTAGGATTATTTTTTTGTGGGACGTTTCGCCAGAAATCGCCCGCGCGGGGCGCGTTATTTTAAGCGCGCGCGCGGGGGATATCCCTTCCTTTTTGGCGAAAAAGGGGCCCCCTCGGGGGGCCGAACAGGCAATGGCGAGGGGAGTATAGATTAATGAAGGAGTCAGCATGTTAGTTGAAACCAAATTCGGAGACGCGCGCCTGTCCATCGAGACCGGAAAGCTCGCGAAACAGGCCGCCGGCGCGGCGGTGGTGACCATGGGGGAAACGGTAGTCTTGGCCACCGCCCAGGCCTCCCAGGACACGCGGGACGGCTTGGATTTTTTGCCCTTGACGGTGGATTATCAGGAAAGACTGTACGCGGTGGGAAGAATCCCCGGCAATTATTTCCGCCGGGAGCTGGGAAGGGGCTCGGAAAAGGAGACTTTAACCGCCCGCGTCATCGACAGGCCCGTGCGGCCTCTCATCACCAAGGCCTGGACCTTTGAGACCCAGGTCATCTGTCAGGCCCTGTCGGTGGACGATAAATACGACCCTGACATGCTGGCCGTTCTGGCGGCTTCCACGGCCCTCACCCTTTCGGACATTCCCTTCCAGGGGCCCATCGCGGGCGCGCGGGTCTGCCGGGTCGACGGCGAGCTGATTGTCGCCCCCACCCAGGCCCAGGTGGCCCTCGCCGACATCTCCCTCATCGTCGTCTCCTCCAAGGACGCGGTGGTCATGGTGGAAGGCGGGGCCAAAGAGGCCCCGGAAGAGGAAATCTTAAAGGCTATTTTCCTCGCCAAGGACGCCGTCCAGCCCCTTTTAAAGCTCCAGCTGGAACTCCAGAAGGCGGCGGGCAAGGAAAAGCGCGCCCCGAAGGAAGTCGTCCGCGACGAGAACCTTAAGCGCGCGGTCGGGGAAAAGTACCGCGAGAAGACCCTCGCGGCCCTCGTCACCCCGGAAAAGGCGGAACGCCAGAAAAAGCTCGGCGCCCTCAAGGAGGAGATCAAGGCTGACCTCGGCGCGGATCTCCCCCCGGAGCGGACCGATATCTCCGAGGCCTTCAAGGAGCTGGAGGCCCAGATCCTCCGCGACATGATCCTCAAAGAGGAGAGGCGCATCGACGGGCGCTCCTTTACCCAGGTGCGGCCCATTGACTGCGAGGTGGGCTTTCTGCCCCGGGCTCACGGCTCGGCCATCTTTACCCGGGGCGAGACCCAGAGCCTGGGGGTGGCGACCTTGGGGTCCAGCTTCGACGAGCAGAGGCTCGAGTCCCTGATTGGGGACACCACCAAAACCTTTATGCTCAACTACAATTTCCCGCCCTACTGCACCGGGGAAGTCAAACGGCTCTCCAGCCCGGGCCGCCGCGAGATCGGCCACGGGGCCCTGGCCGAGCGCGCCATCCGCGCGGTCATGCCCTCGAGCGAGAAATTTCCTTACACCATCAGGGTGGTCTCGGAGATCATGGAGTCCAACGGCTCCTCCTCCATGGCGACGGTCTGCGCCGCCTCCCTCTCCCTCATGGACGCGGGCGTTCCCCTCAAGGACGCCGTGGCCGGCGTGGCCATGGGACTCATCCTCTCCGACGAGAAAGTGGCCATCTTAACCGATATTCTCGGCGACGAGGACCACCTGGGGGACATGGACTTTAAAGTGGCCGGCACCCGCGAGGGCGTGACGGCGGTCCAGATGGACATCAAAATCCAGGGCGTGACCGCCGCGATCATGGAACAGGCCCTCAAACAGGCCAAGGAAGGCCGGCTCCATATCCTGGACCGCATGGCCAAGTGCCTTTCCGCTCCCCGGACCGTTCTCTCCCCCTACGCCCCGAAGATGGTGGTCATCGAGATCCCCACGGAAAAGATCAAGGACGTGATTGGGCCCGGCGGCAAGATCATCAAGTCCATTCAGGCCGAGACCGAGACCCGCCTGGACGTGGAGGACAGCGGCAAAATCACCATCTTCGCGCCCACCCAGGAAAAGGCCGACGCCGCCGTGGACGCGATCCGCAAAAGGACGGATCCCCGCTCCAACCTCCCCACCGTGGGCAAGAACTACGAGGGCAAGGTCGTGAAGATCATGGATTTCGGGGCTTTCGTGGAGATTATGCCAGGCGTGGACGGCTTGGTCCACATCAGCCAGCTAGCCCGCGAGCGCCTGCGCGCGGTCCGCGACGCGGTCAAAGAGGGCGACGTTATCGTCGTGAAGGTTCTGGAAATCGACAAGTCCAATAAGATCCGCCTCTCCCGGCGCGCCGTTTTGGAAGAGGAAAACGGCTAATTCTTTTCGAGCCGGCGTAGCTCAATTTGGCCGAGCGGCTGATTTGTAATCAGCAGGTTATGGGTTCAAGTCCCTTCGCCGGCTCCATTAAATTAAGCGGGGAAGTCGCTTTCGCCGTCAATACTGGCCGGGCCTCGGGTCGCTTCAAAAATGGCGATCTGGCGCCCGGCTTTTTTTGTGGATTTTGGCGCCGTTTGGCGCGCTCATAGGCGCCTTTGGCGGCGGCCGTGGCCCTTAGGGACCTAAAAAACAAGGGGCTAGCTCCTGGAGAAAAAGATAAGGCCTCTTTTGAGCGGTTTTTGGCTTTATCTTGGAGCGCGGCCCGCGGGTCTAAATTTATCGCTTGGAATATATATTGATGGGAGCGCGAAAAGTCCCGGAACTGGCAATCGGGCGTCTCTTAATACTAAATAAAGACTGCTAATTAGGCAAATATACCATATAAGGTATCGTTGTCAATTTGGCTTCTTCGGCGAAGGGTTTTTGCGCTTTCATTGTATATTGTGTTATTACGCGTTTTAAGAGCCATTATTAACGCGTTAATGGCTTCACCGACCTTTGCCAACGTCACGTCCGTAGGCCATCTCAACGTTTACCCCTAACAACCCACGTCATATCTATAGCCAGGTGACGTAATATATCCTATTTTCGCGGAGACTCCCGCTATGAACGGTAAGCGCCTCGTTCCAGGCCAGAGGTTGGCGGAAAGGCCTATGTCAGGCGTGGCCCCCGCGGCGGCTCTCCGGCGTCTGGGATATCGGCGAGGGGAAAATTGCCCGCGCGGGATCCGGGCCATAGCCTCAACCCTGTCAAACCAATGGAGCTTCCCGGCTGGTTGGATTGAGAAGCGACTGGGGAGCGGCGAGAGGGACGGGGTCCTGGTCGCCTCTAACCATGCGGACCGCCTCCTCCAGAGGCGGGAGATGACGCGAAAATGGGCCGATTGCCTGGGCGGCCTGGGCCAAAGGAAGCGATAAGTCATAAAGATGACTGGGCTAAAAAAATTCTTGTCTAAGGATTACAAAACTGGGTTATTATATATTTAGATCGTTTAGGAGGCGCTGTAGTGACTCAAAATGGCTTAGTAATTGACAGTATTGAGCCTGATATCCAAAAAAAAGCGGCCTTAATTTTGGCTGTCTTAGGGTTAACCGCGCCTGAAGCTTGCCAAATTTTTTTAAAAAAGGTTGTCGAAGAGCGAGCGTCGCCTTTTGAACTCGACAAAATACCCAATCAGGAGACAATTGAAGCTATGGAGGAGTTGGAATCTGGCGGCGGCAAGGCGTTTGACTCTGAGGAAGAATTTTTCAAGCGTTTAGGTTGGTAGTTCGCGCGCGCGCGGTTCGCGAGGCGCTTTGAACAAGAGCGGGTATTAGCCGAAAAACGCGGATAGTCTAAGGCGAAGATAAAGAAAGTAGTTCATCCGTTGGTTCAACGGAAACCAATTCCGGACTCTGACAAAGATCATCCACTTAAAGGTAATTGGTTAGGATATCGAGAAATTCATATCCAATTTGATTGGATTCTGATTTATAAAATTGAAAATGACACGCTATATTTAATAAGGACAGGCCGACATCATGATATATTTAAATTGCCGAGGCGTCAGGACAACGATACGTCATATAGCCGAACGCGCTTTGGAAGAAAATTCGCCATTTTAGATGGATAGGCGAAATTTGGAAAACAATTGTATTTTTTAAAACCTATCCTAGAACTCCCCTCGTGAGAACTCTCTGGGAGCGGCATGGCGTAGGCCTTAAAATTGGCTGTTTTGAGGGCGTTTTCCCGCGCGCTATCGCCATTTTGACGTTGATAGTTGGCCGGGATTAGCCTGGGGTCAGAGCCTAGCGCCCGCGCTTCGCGAAGCTCATAGGTCCGCGAAACTTCTCCGGCCAGGACATTGCCGTGGATAACGCGGCCCCCATTCTTTCGGACGGCAAGATAAAACGGAAGAAGCGCCGTAACTTCCGCGTTTAGCTCTCGCGGACTACCTTCGCGATAGCGGCCAGCGCCCACCTTCGCGTAGTTAGGGACCCGGCTCCATTAAATAAAGCGAGGAAGTCGCTGGCGGCTTCGAGACATAGACAGGGCCTCGGATTTCCCACCAAGGGCGAGATCCAGCCCTTTTTTTAAGAGGGCTTCGCCCGCCCTCGCGCGCCGCCAGCGCCGCCCTTTTCTTTTAAGGTTTTCGCTCCCGCTCCCGGGGGACGCTGGAAACTTGATCCCCCTCGGGGGGCGATTGGCGGCGACGCCTCTCCCACCGCCCGCGCCCGGCCCCGCGGCGCCGCGGCTCGCTGACATTGATTCAATAATGAAATTTGATTGGCGTAAGCCTCAACTTGTAAATTTAAAAAAGCGCGTTTAAATGCCGATTCGCTCAAACAGGCCGTTTTCCCTGGGCTTTCGGGGCGCGCGACCGCCCGGGTTTCCGCGGGGCCGTGGGGGGGAAAGCGTCCGCGTTTTTTCCCTTGTCAAAAGATCTTAAATTTTGCTTTAATATAATTAATCGCCGTTAAATCAGACGATTTCACGCTTTACGGGCGCCTGGGCTTCGCGTTTAAATCTCAAAAGGCAATGATTACGCGCCTTTTGGGAGCGCCGCCCCGCGCCCGTCGGCGCCCGCCTCGAAGCGCGTAAGGTAGTGAGTCAAAAATGCTCGGACGCGGGCGCGTCGGGGAAAAAAAGAGGATAAATCCTCACTTTTTTATGGGAATAATTAAAAAAATAATCTTTTTTTGGTTATTTTGCTTTTTCGGCCCCGGATCCCTGGAATAGACGGTCGGATTATGTTATTAATAGAACTAACCATTTGATCGTTAGCGGGATCAATTGAGGACGGGAAAGCGCCCGCCGCGCGGGCCTTTCCCCCGTTTAGCGCCGCTGGGGATGGAGAGAAAAGCGGCGCCAAGGGCGCCCTGTCCGCCCGTCCCGCCGCGGCGCCCCCGCGCCTTCCCCCGTTTCCTTATTTCCCCGCCTTCCGCGCATTTTCGCCGTTTTTCCCTTCCGACCGGAAGGCGCGCGCGTCTCTCGCCAATCCCCCCTCAAAGTCTCGCGAGCGGAAGTCCTTTAATCCTCGCCTCTTTTGGTCTTCTAAGGGAGTTTGCCATGCGGAATGTATACAATTTGCTGGTCGGAATTTTTAACTCCCTCCGCCAAGCTTCCGAGACTTTAAGGCACTCCCGGCCCTTTGAATCCATTGGGGCCTTCTGGGAACGGGAAAAGAAGGGACAGAACGCCATCCTCAAGGCCGAGGCCGCTTTCGCGCGGCTTTGGGCGGAAAAGCCCCTGGAAAAGGGCCTTACGAGTTCCCTTCTCTCCCGGGTGGCCTTCAACGCGGTGGATTTCCTCGCGCGGGCGGGACTCGCCGCCAAGGCCAAGGCCGCGTTCCGGCTCCTGCGGGAGATGAGCGCCCCGGAGGCCCTGGAGGCCAAGGGCATGGCCCTTTTGACGCTGATCCTCATCGCCTTGGCCCACCAGGACCTCCAGGAGGCCTCGACCCTCATGGAGGACCTTTGCGGCTTAGGCGACGACGACATCCTCTTGCGCGCGCGCGCCGAGGCGGCTTTTTTCCTGCAGTACGGCCTTTTGAAGGAAGGCTTCGAGGAGGCGGCGACGCGCCTTTTCGCCGATTTTTCCCCTTATCGGGAAAGAATCCTCGCCCATCCCCTCGCCCGGCGCGGCGAGAGGCCCCTTTCCGGGGCGTCAAGGCTCGCCGGCGCGCCCGCCGCGGCGGGAGAGGCCCCGGAGCGCGCGGCGGGGGATGAGGGCGACGGCTTGGAGAGCGCCGCGAGCTATTTCGCGGACTTCGCGGGGGACGTTTTCCCCCTGGCGCTCTCGGCCGACTATCAGCTAGTCTTCGCCATGGAGCTGCCCGCCAATTTTCCGACCGTCGAGCCCTCCGAGGAAACCGATCTGATCGTTCGCAAAATGCTTTCCCTCTACGTCGACTATTTCGGGGAAAAGGGGGACGCGACCCAAGCTCTCGCCTATTTTCGGCGGCTGGCGGAATGGGGGGGCGATTCCCACAAGGACGCCGAGAAGCTTAAGGCCGCCGTGGCCCTCATCGCCAACCTCGCGGACGCGGGCGAGGCCAGCCTCGCGACCTCCCTTTACCGAGAAAGTTTTGGGGACGCGGCGCCGGAGGGCGAGCCGGGGGGGCCCCAAGGGGAAAAAGACGAGCTCAAAGCCCAGGCCTTAATCAACCTCCTCTACGTCCACGGCCGCGCGGGCCAGGAAAAGGAGGCCTTGGAGACTTACGCCGCGCTCACCAAAATGTCCGCCGTCGTCAAGGACGGCGCGCTCCTGGCCCGGGCCACTTTAAATATTATTTCCACCCTGGCGGTCCAGGGAAAACTCAAGGAAGCCGAGATAATCTACAATTCCGTCCCCGACTGGGGGGGCAGCCCCGAGATTAAGGCGATCCAGGGCAAAGCCCTGCTCTCTTTAATCTATTACCATGGAATGAGCGGAGAGGTGGAAAGGTCCAAGGAGTTCTATCAAAGGCTCCTCCAGTGGGGGAGCGGGCAAGAGCTGCGCCATTTGCGCGGCCAGGGGGCCCTGACGCTGATGGGGGTATTCGAGCTTTGGAATCTTCTGAAAGACGCGGAGGAACTCTACTCTCGCGTCGAGAGCGGGACGGGCTGCCTCAGCCAAGACTTTGAGCGCGCCCGGGCGGGCCGCTCCCTGATGCGGATCTACCAGAAATTCGATTTTCCCTTAAAGGCCTTCGAGGTCTTCCAGGGCCTGTCCCGCGGGGCGCGCTCGGAACAAGTTGACGCGCTCCAGGCCGGCGAGGCCATCAACCTCGTCACGTACCTGGGGGAAGAGGGTTACCCCAAAAAGGCGCGGGAAGCCTACAACCTTCTGCGGCCCTGGGGGTCTTCCCCCCGGGAGGACCTTTTAAAGGCCAAGGCGGCGGTCAATCTCGTCGCGGTCTACGCCGACCACAAGGAGCCCAAAAAAGCGCGGGCCATCTACGAAAGCGTCCCTGGCGCGGACGCGAGCGCGGAAGTTCTTTTGGAAAAAGCCAAGGCCAACGTGACTCTGGTGGGCCTTTACGGCGGCGTGGGGGACGCGCGCAAGGCCGCGCTCGTTTACCGTCGCTTTCCCTGGGGACAAGGGCCGGAGTTCGCGGAACTCCAGGAGAGTTCCCTCATTAATCTCGTCACCGCCCAGGCCATGTGCTCCGACTGGAGCGCGGCTCTCAAGACCGCGACCGTGGCCGCCCGGGACGGCCTTTTGCGCGACAAGAGGGAGGAGCTTATCGAAAGGCTGAATTACATTATGTCCAAGGCCGGAGGCTTTAAGAAAAAGGACCAGGTCAATCTTATCCGGCTCCTTTTGGATCGCCTCCAGAGCCCCCGCGAGAACTCCCTGGAAAAAGACGAGCGCGAAAACTCGACTTTTAGCTAGGGGCTCGGAGCGGGCGAGCTTCGAGGGAAGCGCGAGCTTTCCTATCTTGAGCGCGCCTTCGGGCGCGAGGAGCGTGGCGAGGTGACAGGCCTCGCCGAGGGTTTCGGAGAGGACGGTCTTCCGCGAGGGGACTTGAAAAAAAGTGAAGCGGTTTAAAAATTTTACGAAGACGCTATCGGTCATGGCGCCCCACGGCGCGCGCTTTCTTTTGGAAACGGCCGCCCTTTACGAGCCGCGTTTCGCCCAAACGTTTAAAGAGGGCGCCCACGATCTCCTCCTGAAGGCCAAAAGCGCCAAGTTCGCCCTCGCGGAGAGAGGGGAGGGAGACGGACCCCTGGCGCGATCGCTCGCCCTGTTGGTGGATTATCTCGTCAAAGGCTTCGCGCCGGAAACGGAGGAGAGCGCCCTCGCGCTGCGGGACGAGCCCGCGGCGGGGGAGCGCCAGTGGGAGACTGACCCCGCGCGGGCCGAGGAGAGAGGCGAGTCGCGGGCTCTGGCCAACTTTATCCTGATTAACGGCTATATCGTCAGAGAGGAGCTGGACAAGGCCCTCCAAGGTCACGCCCTCTGGGGCGAAATTATAACTGGCGCCTCCGTCCCGGGCTCTTTGGGGGAAACCGTCAAAGCCCTCTCCTCGTCCAGCTTAGTCTCCGCGCTCCTTTCCGCGGCCCGCCACGCCGACGCCTTAAACGTTTTCCGCCGGATGGGCGAGGAGATTTGGCGCGCCGATCCCTTGAGCCGCCCGGCTCCCCGCCTCACCGTGGTGGGGAGGGGCCCCGCGGATCCGGAAAAGGGCGAAAAGCGCCCGGACGGTCGCCAGTCGGCCGAATCCGCGGCGGCGAACCTCACTTTGGTGAGCGGCCCCGTCGCTCCGGCCCCCGCGCCGAGGCTTCCCTCGCCCTTCGCCTCTCCCCCGCGCTCTTCCGTCCGCGCCTTCCGCGCGGAAAACGAGAGCGAGTACGTTCTGCGCGAAGGCCTCTCCCACGCGATCGGGAGGCTTTTCGCGTTTAAGGACCCCGCGGCCCAGAAACTCCAGGCCGCCATCAACATTCTGATGTCCTTGGGTTACGCCGGCAATTGGCTGGCGGCCCGCGATCTTTACGAGTCCGTCAAGGAACTCCCCTTCGCCCAGGAGCGCTGGGGCGGCGGGCGCCGGCTCGCCAAGGCCGCCCTCCACGCCACCGCCCTTTCCTCCCGCAGCCTCAAGGCCGCCCAACGCCGGGATCGGCTTCTTGCCGAGGCGCGGCTTTCGCCCGTCGAATACGCGCGCTACCTTGTCTCCGTCATTTACGCGCGGGCCCAATATCCCCTCACGGACGAGACCATGGACGTTTTGGAGGAACTCTTCCATCTCGATCTTCCCGACGAGGACGACAAGCCGGTCCTGATCGCCAGGGCGTTCGCCATTCTCATCGGCAGCTACTGCGCGGAGCGGGACCTGCCTTCGGTCAAAGAACTCTTCCGGGAAATGGACGGGCTGGGATACCGCCACGAGATCATTATCGAAAGGTTTCGGGCCTCGATAGAAATAATCCGCGCCTACGCCCAAATGGGCGAGATGCGCCTCGCCTTAAGCCTCTTTAAGCCCCTCGACTACCTCGAGGGCTTTGAGGAGCATAACTGCCAGCGCGTCCGGGCGGCGACCGCCATGTGCGTGGGTTTCGCCAAGAAAGGGATGCTCGCCCAGGCGCGCAAGTTCTTTAACGCCCAGAACGCCCTCGACGTCCCCGTCGCCCCCCGGGACCGCCTCGGCGAGCTATTGGGCGCCGCCTCGGCCACCGTGGATCTGCTCGCCATACATGAGCGGGATCTTTTCCGTTTCCAGGAGGCCTTAAAGGATCGGGACTACGTGTCCATGGAACGGGCCGTGGCGGCCCGCGCCCTCATGGAGGCCTACGCGGAAAAAAAGGACGCGCGCAACGTCTTGGCGGTCTTTTCCACCGTGGATTTCGCTCCGCGTTCCAAGGCGTTGGCCCTGACGCGCATGGGGCTCGTCCTCACCCTTTTTAACTGCTTTCTCAAAAACGGGGAGCTATTGCGGGCGCGGGACGTTCTCTTCGACCAGACGCGGGATCTCTTCCCCTACGAGGAGATCCAGTCCGTCCGGGGCGGCATGGCGACATCCCTCATGCGTGGCTTCTGCGAGGAGAAAGCCCTCACGGAGGCGAAGAGCGTCTACGAGATGGCGCGCTTCCCCGGGGAAAGCCCCGACGCGCGGGAAACCAGGGCTTCTCTCGCCTCCCTGATGATTTCCGTCCACGCCTCCAGCGGCCAGCTCCCCGAGGCCCTCGCCCTCTACGAAAGCGAGGATTTTCAGAGCCTGACGGAGGAAACGCGCGGCTATCGCGCTGAGGCGGCCTTAAGCCTGGCCGAGGCCTACGTCGCGGAAAAGAAAGACGCCGAGCTTTTAGCCCTTTTCGAAAGCGGGAGCTGGGATCCCAGCGGCCCGGAGGATCTGCCCCGCCGCCTCGCGGCCCTCTCTCGCCTCGTCGTCGTTTTCGCCGCTCAAGGCGAGCTGAGGCGCGCCATGTCCATCTACGAGGAGTTTCCCGCCGCCAGCTCCTCCCTGAAGGCCGCCGCGGCGAAGATCCAAGCGGCCTTGGCTTTGGTCCAGGCCTACCGGGCGCGGGGCGACGGCGACGGCGAGGAGCGTATGCGCCAGAGCTTCGCCAAATTTACTCCTCTGGAACGCAAGTGCCTCAGCGAGAACGAGGAGCGGGGCGCGGAGAATTCCAACTGCAGCTAGCGGCGTGGCCCTTTCGCGCGGGAGGGCCACGCTCCGCCGCGGCCGACCGTGAGAACGACCTTTTGCTCGCCCCGATCCTCAAAGGGAGCGCGCCTTAACGCGCTGAAAGAGAGCGCGCCTTAACGCGCGCTTAGGCCTTTGACTAAGGGCACGAAACGGCAGTTGGCGAGTGGGCGGCGGTTGACGGCGCCGTCCGTTTTTTTGGTGAAAAGGACCAGGCTTTGGCCCACGGCGTCCCCGAGGGGCGCGACCAATCGGCCTCCGGTCGCCAGCTGGTTTTTGAGGCGCGTGGGGACCTGGGGGGCGTAGGCGGCCAAAACGATGGCGTCAAAGGGGGCGAATTCTTCCCAGCCCAAGTGGCCGTCTCCCAATTTAAGAAAGACGTTCGCGAACCTGAATTCCTTTAAGTGGCGGCGGCCTTTGTCAAAGAGATCCGGGACCCGCTCGATGGCGTAGACTTGGGCGGCCATTTGGGCGAGCGCCGCCGTCTGGTAGCCGCAGCCGAAACCTATTTCTAAAACCCGGTCCGTGGGCTTGAGGGACAAGGCTTGGAGCGTTAAGGCGACTATGAAGGGCTGGGAAATAGTTTGCCCGTAACCGATGGGGAGGGGCCCGTCGGCGTAGGCCCGGGAGGCGAGGGCCTCGTCCACGAAATGGTGGCGGGGCAGCTCGCCTAAGACGGCGAGCACCCGCGGGGAGTCCACGCCCCGGGCGATCAGTTGCTCTTCCACCATTTTACGCCGCGGGCGGGCGAAAGCGTCGGAATATGGCGGCACCGCGCGCCTCCTTCTAGTTGGATCCAATCCGCAAAGGTTTGCCGCCCGCGGCCCGGTCGCCGGGCACGGGCTGGTAGATGGTCAGTTCGCGACCGGCCTCGCGCCCGGCCTTGGAGGAAAGCGGGGAGTCGCAGTAGCTGGAGGAAGCGCTACGAGTGAGTTTGGGGTAGATGCGCTTGACGGTGTCGCTGAGCCTCTCGCCCAGCTCCGAGAGGATAAGGCCCGTGTTGGCGGAGAGATCTCTTTCCCCCTTTTCCAGCGTGAGCCGGACGCGACGGCTTTCCTCGAGTTTTTCCCGAAAGGCGATAAGGAGGTTGCGCCGGAAGGAATTTTTGGCGGCCAAGCCCTTTTCCCCGGCCGCCGCCGCCGTGGGTTTGTATCTCTCCCACAGCGTGTCGAGCCTCTCCCCCAAAAAGTGGTAGACGTGCTCCGCGAGGGCGATGTTGACGGGTTTGCCGATGATCTCCACCTTGACCTCCCTCAATTCGAAGGCGGGATGGTGGATGACGTTGTAGAGGGGGAACACCAGAAAGAAATCATGGAGGATGGAGAGGATAAGATGTTGCGAGTAGTCCCGTCTTCCCCGCAGATTTAAGAGGCGGCGGGCGTACTCGTTTTCCTCCGCGTCATCTTCCTTTGGCAGGGAGAGATTGTGCTTGACGAGGATTTTTTCGGCGGCGGCCAAGGCCGCGGCGGCCTCGAAGGAGTCCGAGGAGGTGGCGAGGGCCAAGAGTTTTTGGACTTTGGCGAGGAGGGGAGCGTTCTCTTTCTCCAAGGGGGGCGCCTCCGCGCCCTCGCGCGTGAAGGGCTCGGGCGGGTTTTCGTCCGTCAAGTCCATGCTGGCCGTCCAATAGAAGGGATCGAGGCACATGAGGCGGCAGATCTTTTTGAAGGTGGGGCCGTGGGAGGGCTCGGTGGCGTATTGGCGGGGGTATAAGGTCGAGACGACGTAGTGGGCCGTCTCGTGGGCCAAAACGCCGGAGATGGAGTTGTAGTCATGGAAGAGGAGATCGTCGAGCAGAGTGATGGTCCTAAGGCCGGGGTTCCAAACGCCCCACGCTCTGGCGTTTTCCGTGGCGACGATGGTCACGGGGCGGAGGCGGAAAGGCTTGTTAAGCCTCAACTTGTTGGAGACTTCGTCCAAAAGGTCCTGGTGATGCCCACGGATAAAGCGCCAGGCTTTTTCGCGGAAGACTTGGTCGTTCGCGCTTGAGATAATAAAGTCCAGGGGCTTTGCCATAACGCCGTCCTTGGGAGTTGTTCCTTTTATTCGCGGCCCGCGCCGAGACGAAAGGAGAAGGGATTGAGGGAAACCCCGTAGTCCAAGGCGTCGAGGTTTTCGGCGGTCTTGAGTTTCCGGGCGATGTAGAGGGTTAGCGGAAGAAAGAGGATTTCGATCGCCACCTTATAGACGTAGTTGGAATAGAGTAGCTCCGCCCAAAGCCCCGCGCTTAAAAGGCCTCCAAAGGCGATGGAGGCGAAGAGCAGGGTGTCCAGGACTTGGCCCGCCAAGGTGGAGGCCACGAAGCGCCAGGCCGGGCCCTTGTGGGGAGCGCGCGTCTTGAGGCGGGAGAGGGTCATGGAGTTGGCGAATTCCCCGGCGGCGAAGGCGACAAGGCTCGCGAGGGCGACCCGGGGCGTAAGGCCCATGACTTCCCGCCAGGCCCCGTCGCCCCCCCAATCGGGGGAAGCGGGAAAGAGGGAGACCAGTTGGAGGGTTAGAAAGGCGGTTAAAAGGGAGAGGAAGGCGATCCAGATGATCCGGCGGGAGCGCGCGAACCCGTAGACTTCGGTCAGAAGGTCCCCGAAAATATAGGTGAGGGGAAAAATAAGGGTCCCCGCGTCAAAGGTCAGGGGCCCTACCGCAATAATCCGCGTCGAGGCGAGGTTGGAGACGATTAGAAGGCCCGCGAAGAGGGCGGCGATGAGATCGAGGTATTGGGGGGCGCTAGGGTTAACGGAAGCGCTGGGAGTTCTGGGAGCGCTGGACGCTCTGGAAGCGCTAGAAGCGTTAGGAGCGATGGGAGCGTTTGAGTTGATGGAAACGCTTGAGTTGATGGAAGCGACGGGGGCGATGGGTTTCATGGAAAAAAGGGGGCGCGCGGGGGCGCGAGGGGGAAGCGCTCCTTTTTAAAGGGCGCGGGGTTTGGCCTCTTTAAAGGGCGCGGGGTTTGGCCTCCCGCGGCGGGACTGGGGGAAGGTTTTTCAGTCCCCCCTTGGCGAGGGTTTTTAAGAGGGCGAGCCCCGGCAGGACCAGCAAGGCCCCGAGGGCGTAAAAGAGCGGCCAACCCATCTTTTCGACGAGCCAGCCCGAGGGGGAGGCCAGGAAGTTGGCCGGGAGGGCCATGAGGCTCGTGAGGATCGCGTATTGGGTCGCGGTATAGTTGAGTCGGGTCTGGCTCGCGAGGAATATGGCGAAAACTAATCCGCCGGCGCCTATTATAACGTGATCAAGGCTGATAAAGAAGGCTAAATACGAAATATGGGGCGGCAAAAACCAGAGGGCCGTCAGGGAGGCGATGTTCAGGAGCTGGAGCCAGCCGAAAAGCCAGAGGGAAGGCAAAAGGCCTTTGCGGACCACGTAAAGGTTGGCGAGGGTGACCCCCGCGAGGGTGGCTAGAAGGCCAAAGGCTTTGACCACCAGGCCGATTTCCGTTTTGGAGTAGCCCGCCTCCATAAAAAAGACGGTGTTGAGGGAGGCGATGAGCTGCTCTCCTAAGCGGTAAAGAAGGACAAAGGCGAAGAGGAGGAGGGCCCGGTCCCTTTTGAGGAAATCCAAAAAGGGCCCCAGCGCGCTCGCGGCGAGGCTCTGGGGGCGCGCGAGGCTCGCCTGGGGCTCGGGACTGAAAAGGAGGGTCGCGGGCCCCAGGAGCGACAAGGCCCCCACGATTTGAAAGACCGGCCTCCAGCCGAGGCTGTCGGCGAGGATCAGGCCGCCGCCGGAGACGACGACCATGCCCAGCCGGTAGCCCCACATATAGGCGGAGGTCCCGGTGGGCAATTCCTCGTCGCTTAAGTCCTCGCGGCGGTAGGCGTCCACCAGGGCGTCCTGGGTGGCCGAGGAAAAGCTCATCCAGAGGGCCAAAAGATAGGTCTCCAGATAATTTAAGGGGTCCGCGCGCGCGAAGGCGAGGACGGCGGCGATGAGGGAGACTTGGGAGATAAGAAGCCAGCCTCTGCGCCTTTGCCCGAAGGGGGCGACGAAGTCCAAAAGAGGCGACCACAGGAATTTGAGGCTGTAAGGAATCCGCGCCAGGGCGAAAAGCCCGATAGTCCCCAAGGACACTCCCCCGTCCTTCAGCCAGGCCTGGATCAGGGTGACGATGACGATAAAGGGGGCTCCGCAGGTAAAACCCATGGAGAAACTGGTGATAAGGGGGCGGAGGCGGCGTGGCGTCAAATTTGGTGGCTTAATCGCGCAAAGGGATTTCTTTGATCCAGAGTTCCGCGACGATGAGCCAGTCCGCTTTGCGCGAGGCTTTCTCGAAGATGAGGGTCCTTAAGCCCATGTCATGGCGGAGATTGGAGTCGTATTTGAGGTTAAAGACGGCCCAGGCCCGCTTGTGGTCGCGGGGGTCCAAAAGGAGGAGGGGCTCGCTCATGGTGAGTTTCACGTCCCCGGAGGTCCTCAGCTCCGATTTTAAGGCCACGGCGAATTTGTCCCGGGTGATGGTCAAGTCCCGGGCGCCCGGCTGGAAAAAGCGGAATTCCGCGTCGTAGAGGGCGGAGACCCGGTCGGCGAACTTGTATTCCTGGTTCTGGGACCACTGACGCAGCTTGTCGCGCAGAAATTTCCCCAAGTCCGGGGGAACGGGTTTCGCGAGGGAGGGACCGTCCCCGACGACGAGGGGGAGGATGTCCTGGGGCAGAATGGTCTCCACCTGTTTCCACAGAGACGAGCTCGCCCTTCGCGGGAGTTCCTGGGAGGGCGGATACTGAAAAATGAGGGCCGAGCGGCTCTGGGGCCTTCCCACCAGGTACAGGCCTGGGGAGATCTCCTCCGGGGGGGCGATCTCCGCCTTGAGCCCCGGTCCCTTGAGGCTGCCTTGCCAGAGCCGGGCCATGTTGAGGTTTTGGTCCACCACCAGGGCGAGGCTGTTGCGCGGGAGAGAGAGGAGGGCGGGGGGCGGGGAGGGTAGGGCGAGGTTGGCGTTTTCCAGAGGGAGGCTCGGCGCGGCGGCGGGAGTGAGGGTGGGCCCCATGGGGGCCGCGGCGTCCGTGGCGGGGCTCGCTTGACGGGGGGAGGCGGTTTCCCCGGCGGTTAAATCGGCCTTGCCGGGCCAGTGGAAAAACCAGCCGCCCAAGAGGCCGAGGATCGCGATGAGGCACATCAAAGCCAAAAGGGGACGGGCGGGGCGCGGCGCGCGCTGGCGCTTGGGGCCGCGGTCGCCCTTGGCCTTGGCCAGGGCGGCCGCGTTAATGGACATGGGGTTGTCCAAGGTCGTCTTGGCCTGGGAGACGTGGCTTAAGGCGACTTCTTTCTTGCCGGCGGCCCAGGCCGTCAGAAGCGATCTTTCCGCGAGCCCGTTTAAGGGGCCGGGGAGTCCCCCGCTGTAACCGTAGAGGGCGGCCAAGGCCTCCGCCCCGAAAGGCTGGGAGCGGGCGCCGCCCGCTTTGAGCCGGAAGGCGACGTATTGGCTGACCTCCCGGGGCCCAAAGGGTTTGAGTTCCAAGATTTCGGCGTCCGGGGGGACGGTCTCCAGGGGGTAGCCCTCGGAAAGCCTCCCGCCGAGCAAAAGGGTCGTTTTGCCAAGCCAGGATTCCTCCAGGCTGGTCAGCGCGAAAACGTCGGCGCGGGTCTCGCGGCTTAAGTTTTGCGCGTCGTCAATGGCGAGGACAAAGCTTTGGCCGCGCTCAATAAGCTCGGAGACGGCGTCTTGGAAATACCCGAGCAAGGTTTCCTCGGGGGCCTCTGGGTCAAGGAGGCGCGAGAGCTTTAAAGAGCGCAAAGCTTCTTGGAGGATTCCCGATAAGGGAAGGTCCCCGCGGCGGGCGTAGGCGACGGTGGAGCCCGCGCCCGCCAAGGCGGGCGCGAGGCTTAGAAGGGCGCTGGTTTTGCCCACGCCCTGGGCGCCGGTCAGGAAGAGGAGGGGCGGTTTCGCGTCCGCGCGGAGGAGTTCCAAAAGGCGCGCGAAAGCGGGTCCCCGGAAGAAAAAGCGGTACGACAGGGAGTTTTTGAATGGTTTTTCCCGGAGATTGAAAAAAGATTCATAATCCATGGTAGCTGGGGCAACTCCCTCAAAGTTTAGACGCGCGAAAAAGCAAGCTATTATAAACAAAAGAAAGAAAAATAAGCAATATTATACAATATTTCGCAGTTTGGAGCGGGATTATTAAAAATGTAGCGCTGTCAGAGCCTTTTTAAAATGTCCGCTTTCCCCCGGGTATCCGCGCGCGGGGGAAGTTCCATTACATCGCTCCCGGAGGGAGTGGCGCTCCTTCGCGTCGTGGTCAGAGAGGCTGGCGCGCCTGGCTAGAGAGGCCAGCGCGCCCGGCCAGAGAGGCTGGCGCGCCTGGCTAGAGAGGCCAGCGCGCCCGGCCCGAGAAGTCAGCCCGCCTGGCCAGCCAACCAGCTCGCCCGGCCGGAGAGGTTAAGCCATCAGTTCAAACCGCCTTCGCTTCCTGGGCGGCCGCGCCAGGCGCCGCGCGCTCTCCATAGCCTCGCCAAGCCGCGCCAAAGCCTCATTGAGCCATCCGCCTTAGGAACCCGGAGCCTGGCCAATGGCCACCAAGAGCGAGCCAAGCAGCCAAGCCTCCTAAATAGACTGGACAAAGCTCGCCAGCCGGCTGGATAAAGCTCGCCTCTCAACCCGACCGTGGCTCGCCCCTGGAGGGATTCTCGCGCGAACCAGCGACCTAAACCGACAGCCCCCGTCCACGCCTATAGGCGAACGGATTGGAGATGATTCTATATATCGCTGGCGATTGTATATAACTTTGAAACAATTCACGAAGGCGTTTAGCGGTTAGGTTAGCGGTTAATTGTTAGCGGGAAGCGAGCTTTACGGAATATTTATCTAAGGGGTTTGGCCGTTAAGGGAATTGCGGCGTTTAAGCGAGTTTTTCGGCGGAATTTCGGGAAAAAAATCTTGACATCCATGGGTGTTTCTTTTATATAAAGAAATAATTTGAAAAAGTTAAATACACTCCGCTGATTAAAGGAAGTGGCGGGTATTTTTGGGGAGCGGGCGGGTCTTTTATGGGTTTTTATGGGTTTTTTGGGTTTTTTTGGGGTTTTTTGGGCTTTGGGAAAGGATCGCGAGGTTTAATTCCCCAAAACGGGATTCCGGCTCCGGGTGAGCGTCGCTCCCAAGCTATTCGGGCGCTCCCCCGCGCCAGGAGGAATTCCTTAGAAGAGAACGGCGGCTGGTTTTTTTTTAACGATTTTCCCGGCGCCGTGGCTCGTTTTTTAGGCTTCAATCCGTCAGCCATCAGCCCGGAGAGGCGAGAAAAACGCTCCGGCGGCCACAACCATGGCGAAACGTCAGTTATGTTCAGAGAAACTCGTTTTTTATTTAGTCGCCGTTTCGCTCGCGCTCTCGCTCTGGGTCTGATATCAGCGCCATTGGCCGCCACGGAGGCTCCAGAAGAGGCGCCCAATGTCAATGGCGCGCGAGTGGCGTTTGTGTCGTTTGCGGCGGAGGATTAAGATAAAGAGAGGATTCAAGTTAAGAGCGCGTTACGGGTAAAGTCGCGGGCCGAGCCGAGGCGCGGATGGGTCAGGCTGGAAGGAACGGCTGACGGAGAGGCGGTGGGCCGCGAATTAAAGTCTACGTCCTGATCGTTAAGCCCATAAATGACCAGCGGTAGCTTAACGTTTTAACTGTCTCTTATAGTATGAAAGGGTTCAGTATGATCGGTAAATTTCTCCCGTTTTCGTTTTTAAGCGTCTCGCTTTTTTTGTGGCACAGCGCGGCGCCAGCCGCCGCCGATGAAGTCACAAACAGTATCGGCATGAAATTCACTTTAATTTCCTCCGGCTCGTTTACGATGGGCGCTGATTTGAATTTTGAGAGTGGCGACAAAGACGAGACGCCACAGCACCGGGTCACCATTTCCAGGCCCTTTTATATGGGCGTTTATGAGGTGACGCAGTCCGAATGGATGAGCGTCATGGGCGGAACCAATCCCAGTAATTTTAAAGGACGAACGCTCCCGGTTGAACAGGTATCCTGGGATGACGCCCGCTCTTTTGTCCGGAAACTCAACCAGAAAGAGGGAACGGACAAGTACAGGCTCCCCACGGAAGCTGAGTGGGAGTACGCCGCGAGGGCGGGGACAACGACGGCTTACTTCTTTGGCGACGACGAAGGCTCTCTTGGGACATACGCGTGGTTTTCCGGCAACAGTGGCGATAAAACGCATCCGGTCGGGGGGAAAAGCCCCAATCCATGGAGGCTTTACGACATCTACGGCAATGTCTGGGAATGGGTCCAGGATTTTTACGGAGGCTATTCGGGCTCCGCGGCCACTGATCCTAAGGGGCCTTCGGGGGGCTCTGCCCGCGTGATTCGGGGTTGCGGGTGGGACTTCACGGCTGTTTACTGCCGGTCCGCGTTCCGGAACTGGGACTCTCCTGAGTACCGGTTCCACAACCTTGGCCTGCGCGTGGCCTTCACGTCAGGCAACTAAAGGCGCGGAGCGGGCGTTCGGCGGGGGTCGAACGCCGAGCCGAGTCCCGCCGAACGCCCGGGGTCAGATGAGTAAACGATACGAAGCCGCGAGAACGGAAACTCAAATTGGCCGCGCCGCCACATAAAAATACGCCGCCGAAACTCAATAATGTCGGCGTGACGACGAAAAACAATAAGTCGCGCGGCAAAGTATCCAAATATTTTTCAGATTACCGTATCGCGGACGATAAAGGGCGGTATTTAAATTTGGCTCTCCAGTTTAAATTTTTCTGTATTCCAGTGGGTTATGAAACCGACCATGAAGATGAACTAAATCATTTTTTGCGTAAAGTTAGGGTCTTAAACATCTCGCGAGACCTAATATCGCAAAACGACAAAAATTACTGGGCGATAACCATAGAACACACCACTGAAAAAGACGCTGAATGGACAAAATATGATTACAAAAGGAAAATTGACTACAAAGAAATTTTGACTCCCGAAAATTTTAAAATCTACTCGAAACTACGCGACTGGCGCAAAGAAACCGCGACAAGGGAGGCGACGCAAGTTTACACGGTATTTTTGAATGAGCATCTGGCGGCGATGGTGGAGAAGAAGGTCACTACCGTCAAAGGTCTTTTAGAGATTGACGGAATTGGCAATTCCAAAGTCGAAAAATACGGAGCGGCGGTTCTTGATATACTGAAAAAAGAGTTCAGCGATAAAGGCGCGGAACAATGAGGACGGCCAAAAATCTGTATCAGCTGATACCAGACCATGAAAATATCCTTTTGGCGTTTAACAGAGCGGCCTTAGGGCGCGGAACGGATCCGGACGTAAAACTTTTTAAACGGGACTTTGACCGGAATATCCTGAAAATAAGAGAGCGACTGATTCATAAAAATTTTACCCTCGGCGATTACTATTTTTTTGAAATACGGGATCCCAAAAGACGGAAAATATGCGCTCCTTCTTTTTCGGAAAGAGTTTTACATCACGCGTGTATGAATATCTGCGAGCCTTTTTTCGAAAGACGCCAAATATTTGATTCGTACGCTTGCCGGAAAGGAAAGGGTAATTTAAAAGCCTTGAGGAGAGCGGAAGATTTCGCGCGGAAAAATGACTGGTATCTGAAGCTTGACATTTCAAAATATTTTGACAATATTGACCACGATATCTGCCTCGGGCTTCTATCAAAACTTTTCGGAGACCGGGATCTTCTTAATCTTTTCGATAAAATTATCGCGACCTGGGAAACGGCTCCCGGCAAAGGAATCCCGATTGGAAGCCTAATTTCACAGTATCTCGCTAATTTTTATCTGTCTAATTTCGACCATTGGGTTAAGGAAGAAAGGAAGGTGAAATTTTATCCGCGGTATATGGACGATTTTGTTTTATTTCATAAGGATAAGGACTATTTGGTGGCTGAGCTTAAACAGATAGAAGAGTACCTGAACGGAGTTCTTAAATTAAAGCTTAAGTCCAATATTCAGTTAAACAGAACCGTAAAAGGTCTGCCTTTTGTGGGTTATCGGATTTATCGGTCTTTTACGCGCCTGACGACACAAAGCAAGGCGCGGTTTTCGAAAAAATTCCGAATTTATGAGAAAAATTACTGCTTGGGCGTTTTTTCTGAAAAAGAACTAAGTGACCGTGTCCGCGCTCTTACCGCTTTTACCGAAAAAGGTGACTGCCATGGGTTTAGGAGGTATGTCTTTGATCGTTTTGGGGTTTTGTCCTAAGGGCTCTGACCGCGTGAATCGGGGTTGCGGGTGGAACAACACGGCTGTTAACTGCCGGTCCGCGAACCGGAACAGGAACACTCCTGAGAACCGGAACAACAACCTTGGCCTGCGCGTGGCCTTTCTCAGTTTATGGATTATTTTTTTTCATAACCAACGGACAGAATCCCGTCCCTGAAACTTTCTCGTGAGGTTTGGGGCGAAAAGAGGCCGTCCGGTCCGCGCTGGTAGTCAGATGGGAGCGTCTGGTCGAAGGCTCAGACCGGCATTTTATGACGCCATGGGGACGCGTTTCTGGCAGGAAAATGACCGCGATGAGCGCGCTGGGTTTCATTTTATTTTGAAGTCACGTTTTTGCGCGCGATTTTTTTAAGAGACAAGATAATATACCAACGTCACGCAAGAACGTTCTCCGCGCTCCTCCCTCGGCGGGAATCAATGAAAAGGTCGACGGCTCTTTAAACGCGAATATTAACGTCGTCGCGATAAGTCTATTTAACCGTGAATGGAACAGCGTACGCGTTACTATACTTATCCCATTCCAATCGCCAATCGCTGGCTTCTCGGAAATCGACTAAAATTTCCGAGCGGCCTGCGAAAACCAGAGCCGTCTTATAGATTTTATGACCGCTTTCCTGAAAACGGAAGTGGTGTTTCTTAAGATCTATTTGCTTAAAAGCGGTGTTTAGAGCGTCTTCCATTAATTTTATCTTTTGCCCGTAGCGGCAATTGTCTTCAGTGGGCGGCAAAGAAACTCGTTGGATTTCGACGACATAATCATCGCCACAAAACGACCTGAACTGCAAATCCTTGACTTCCCCCCCATTTTCAACTTGGGGTTCGCAAAGATGGCCGGAAAAGGTTACGGCCAAGATAAACGCCAAATACTCGAAATTTTCGTCATTTATAATATTTCGGCTCGGAAAATTTTTGATAAAGCTTCGGAAAACGAGACGAAATCGCTCAGCGTCCCTTTCGCTTAATGTGTCAAGTAAAGTCTTTCCCCGTTTCGTTAAATATAAAGTTTCCTCGATAGGGCGTTTGAGCGACAAAGATATTTGTGTTATGGAAGTTCTAACTTCAAAGTTAGGAAAGTCAAGTAAATATCTATATTCACAATATGATGATTCCATCTGAGCGATCGAAAGGTACCCAGTCTGAAACAACAAGGCCGAAAGGTTAAAATTGTCGTCCATTTTTAGGATATTCGCGTTATAAGAGAATTGATATCTGTTAAATAAATCAGGTATTTTCGCTTGTCCAGCGCTAATCATTTTTTCGAGAAAGCCAGGGCGATCGGGATCAGGCCAAAAGCAATCAAAATCTTGTTTGCGGAAAAATGACAGTACCGACCATGGGTTAAGAAGAACTGTTTTGCCGTCCCAAGAGTAGCCGCCGTACCATTTTAAAATTTTGCTTTTTAAATCGCCGATGTTTCTAATTTCCGGATAACGTTTCGCGCGCGCGAATTCATTTAAAGTTTCTTCCATACGCGCTTCAAATAAGCGGTCAAATTCCGCGACGGTAAATCCTAAGATATTGACGCACTCGTCATGGAAACTGATATCAGTTAAATTGTTGAGGCGGTTAAAAAAAGACGTTTTTAGAAACCCGCTCTCGCCGGTCATGAAGATAAAATCGCGTTCATCTTCACAGGCTTTGATAACGGAATAGAAACTATCTAGCGCCCTTCCCATTTTATGGGCCAGATCTAGGTTATTGAGATGGTTGATAATAGGAATGTCATAATCGTCAATGAGAATTGCCACTCTTTTGCCGTATTTTCTATATAGCTTCCTAATGAGCGCCATAAAGAGAGACCCAGGCGCGCCCGGCTTGAGAGTCATTTTTTCTTTTCGGGCGATTGAAATCGCCATCTGACTGAGGTTTTCGCGCAGCTCTTCCGGGGTAGCGCTCGCGTCCGAGGCCAAACTCAAACTGATCGTCGGGTGGGGCTCCCAGTCGTATTCTTGGTCGTAAATCCAAAGCCCCTCAAATAAATCCTTGCGGCCTTCCAAGGCGGCCTTTAAAACGCTTACTAAAAGAGTTTTCCCAAAACGGTGGGGCCTGGAGAGGAAAAATGGCGTATGGGACTTAATGAGTTCATAGACAAGGCGCGTATTATCGGCGTAAATACAATTATCTCGGCGAAGATCCGCGAAATTGACGTAACCTAAAGGAAGGATTCTCTGGGCGGTCATGGAAAAATTCTTTCTTGAGATGGCGGCTTGGGGACAGTGACTCCGGAACAAAATAGCGTTATAAAAATCTACCGTTACTCTGAATTGGATTATACGATAAATCCATTTTGGAAAGCAAAACATATTTGAAAAGAAAGGAAAAGAAACGAGCGCCGATTGTTTGAGACTTGTAATGAAAAATTAGAACGAGTAGTTAAGACATTTGCGTAACGCTTCAAATATCTCGAAAATATGAGATATTATTGAGATAGCGAACGACGTTACTTCGTATCTGGCAAATATTTTATTAATTTTTTAACGAAGCCCAGAGGGATGCGAAAAAAATACTTCGCGTTAGGCGAAAATCTTTTTTATAAATAAAGCGGCGCGCGATCGTATTTTTCTCTTGGACGCGAGAATTTTCGTCCAGGAACTCGAAAGGCTTCCGCGCGCGAAGAGCCGCGCTCCAATCGTCTGACGCCCGGCGGTCGAAAAACGCGATAAGCCACCAACGAGTCCCGCGAGGTCTGGTGTCGCTTCCGCTCCAGCAAGTTGGGATTCTTATCCTAACCTCCCACCCAGCAACCTTCCGCGCTTCATTTTCTTAAGGGGCGCGCGTAAAGGTTGGCGCGTAAATGGTGGCGTGTAAAGGAAGGGTCGTGAAGACGTGAAGGAACGCGCGTAAAGGAACGCGCGTAAAGAAACGCGCGTAAAGGAAGGCGCGTAAAGGAAAGCGCGTAAAAGAAAGCGCGTAAAAGAAGGCGCGTGATGGAGCGCGCGTAACCCCGCGCGAGGCGTGCCCAAGTCGCTTGGGAAAGGGCGATAGGGCCCCCTCTCTGGCGGAAAGCTAAGGTGGGCGCGGAAGTCCTTTTGGGTTTAGCCGCCGCCGTAAGGCTCGCGGCGCCCGCGCGCTCTTTTTCCTTAAAGCCGATTTTTTCGCCCCGCTTTGACGGAGGCGGTCGGCTCCGGTCCCGCGGCGTCAGAAAGGCGTTTTTACTTACGGAATCCGCGCGGGGGAGGGAGAGGCCGTGGTGGCGCGGCGGCAGCTAAAGCAAGCCTCCGGGGGCTCGTCGCTACGCAGGGAAGCCCTTAGCCCCTGGAAGCGCGCGCTATTCCAGACGCCTCCGATATCCGTTCCCTTGCCGTTTAAGTTAAAATCAGCGAGCAGCTTTTCCCCGCGCCAACTACAGCAAGGCCACAGAGAGCCATCCGCGAGGATCCCCAAGCGCTGAAAGGGTTGGGGGCAGGGCGTAAAAGAAAATCCCGCCTCTGGCTCCGGGGGCGAGAGCTCGCTTTCCGGAAACCAGATGGGATTTTGGATCGAGAGCATGTCCGCCCGGTCTTTATAGAGCTCGATAAAAGGCTCAAGTTCCCCTTCGTTTTGGGGGAGCCGCAAAAAGCTTAAGCGCAAAAGGGGCGTTTTCTGGCGCGCTTGAGCCCTTAGGGCCCAAAAGCGCTCGAGATTGGCCAAAAGAGTCTCCAATTTTCCGCCCCGGCGGATTTTGGCGTAGGTTTCGCTTTTAGTGGCGTCCACGGAAATCTCGAGCCGCGTGAGACCCGAGTCGATGAGGGCCTTCAGGCAATCGTCCGTCAAAAGCGCGCCGTTGGTACCGAGCCGGATATCCATGATTCCCGCGCGCCGCGCCCACGCGATGTATTGGGGCGCGCGCGGATTCATGAGGGGCTCGCTCGCGAGCCCCAGGGTCATGGCGGGAATCGCGCGCTCTTGGGCTTCCGCGAGGATTTTCTTGATTAGAGAGTCCGGCGCCATGAGCGGGCGCGTCTTTTCCCTCCGGCGCGGGGCGGGGCACATGACGCAGGAAAAAGCGCAGCCGTTGTTGAGGGCGAGATCCAAGCTTAGGGGAAAGTCTCCGGGCTCGAGTTTTTCCTCCCGCTCGCGCCAGGCGCGCCGGTACGCGAGAAATCTTTCCCCGTTTTCTTCCAGCAAGAGGGAATGGTAACGCCCCTCGGACTCATAGAGGTAATTTTGCCCCAGTTTTTCCTGGGCCACGAGCGCGAGGGCCATTAAATTTCCCCCTTAAGGCCGCCATTTCCCCCTTAAGGCCGCTAACGGATACGGACGACGGCCTCGGCGGGGAGAGGCTCGCGGGAGAGCGCCAGCTCTTTGTTCCCCGGCAGGCGGCGGGCCAAGGCCCGGGCCTGGGATTCTTTGCCGGCCTGATAGGTGATGAGGGTTTTTTGCTCGGCGCCCGGGGCGGGGACCCCTTGGGTGGAGGAGATTACCACGTAGCCGATTTCCGCCAAAACCCTTTGGTAATTTTCGGAGGCTCCGGGGGAACCGCTTTCGTTGATCAGAATTACCGTGAGATTGGGTTTGGGAAGGGGCGCGGGGGCCTTTTTGGGACTCGCCGCGGCGGGGGCCGAGTTCCCGGCGGAGGCCGACCGCTGGGGCGGAAGGGTTGGAGTTTGGGCGCTCGCGCGCGGCGGCGCGGCGGCGGGCGGCAGGATCCGCGAGGCGCCCGCGCCGCCGCCGGGCGGCAAGGGCCCTTCGTCGGCTAACAGGGCGCCGGCCCGACCGATAGCCGGGCCGTCAAAGAGGTCGCCGGGGTCGGTGGGCGGGCTGATGAGGGGACCCGCCGGGTCGCTCGCGGCGTTCGCGCCTGTTTCCGGCGCGGTCGTGGGCGCCGTCGTCCGCGGGGGCGGGGAAGGCGCGGCGGGCGTCGTGGCGGGAGTGGCGGAAGGCGTCGCGGCGGGAGTGGCGGGGGGAAAGGCCGGCGGGGAAATAGAGCCCGGGGCGCTTTCCGAGCCGTCGGGCGCCGGGGGCGGGGTCAGGGCCCCCGTGACCGAGGGATTGCCGACGCTTTCCTCTTCGGGGGGAAGAGGTTGCGGCTCGGGGGGCAGCATGTCGGAAAAAAGATCCAACAGCTGGGCCCGTTCCGGGTTGACGGGGGGCGCTGGATTCGGGGTTGGCTGGCTGGGATTCTCCGGGAGAGGCGGCGGGACGGGGGAAGACTCTCCCGTCGGCGCGGGGGCGGCGGGCGGCGCGGCGGTGGGAGGCGGCGGGAGGGGGACCAGGCCGCCGCCCGCCTGGGCGGGAATGATTCCGCCGCCTAAGGGCGGGGTAATAGCCGCCGGCTGGGAGCGACCCATGGGGCGATCGGCTTCCCCGATTTCCATTTCCCGCCATTGGGTGTTGGCGGCGTCAAAATCCGGCAGGGCCCCTTCGGAGAAAGTCGAGCCGCTGGGTTCCAGGGAAGTTCTCAGCCAAGTGGGGGGCGGGGGAGCGAGGACTTGCCCGGTAACGCGACTGGTGTCCGGGGGGAGAATGGGGGAGCCGTTTTCGTCTTGCTCTAAAATTTCCCCGACGGGTGAAATTTCGTCCGTGGGATCCGTCGCGGCGAACTCGGCGGGCGCGTCGGGCGCGACCTCTTCCTGGAGGGAGGCCTCTGGGGGCTCGGGAGCCGTGGGAGCCGTGGCGGGCGCGGGAGGCGCGGCGGTCGGAGGCTCGACTGGCGCGGGAGGCGTTGGAGTCGCGGGAGGCGTTGGAGTCGCGGGAGGCGCGGCGGTGGGGCCGCTGATAGGAACGGGCGCGGGGACGGTCTGGGGCGGGGCCGCGGAGGGTTGGGCGCTCGGGGGGAGTGGGACGGAAGGCGGCGACGCCGCGGCCGTCGGGGGAGCGGGCGCGCTCGCGGGCGCCGCGGCGGGCGCCACGACCGTGGGAGCCAAGGGGGGAGTTGGCGCGGCGGGTGGGAGGGGCGGGCCCGTGGCGTCGCTCGCGGGCTCGACCGGGGTTGGCTCCGCGTCGGCCTCGTCGCTGAAAAGGGCGGTCAGATCGTCTTCAAAGTCGTCTTGGGGCCGCGCCTGATCGGGCGCGGCCACGGCCAACGCGGCCGCGAGGGCTAAAAGCGAGAGGAGCTTGCGCATGGAAAAAACCGCCGTAATGGGGCCGCGTGGCTCGCGGCGCGCTATAAGGCCTTAAAGGTCGAGCGCGAGGTCCGCGCGGGAAGGCCCCCCTCAAAAGAGGGCGGGCGCGGTCGTTCGCTGGGGAAGAAAGCCTAAAAGAAAGCTTCCGAAAAAGCGCCCATAGGTGAATTTTAGCACGATCGCGGCCAATTTTTCGCCGTTTATGGGGCGTCGGGGCGTCGTCCGGGCGTCGCCAGGAGGAGAAGGCGCGTTTCGCGTGGGCGGCTGAAAAGGCCAAGGCGCTCCGCGCGCCGCCGCGGTCCGCGCGAAGGGGCTTCCCTTTAAGCGCGCCTTATCGCGAAGGGGCTTCCCTTTAAGCGCGTCCTGTCGGGAGAGGGCTTTCACTTAAGCGCGCCTTGTCGGGAGAGGGCTTCCCTTTAAGCGCGCCTTATCGCGAAGGGGCTTCCCTTTAAGCGCGCCTTGTCGGGAGAGGGCTTCCCTTTAAGCGCGCCTTATCGCGAAGGGGCTTCCCTTTAAGCGCGTCTTATCGCGAAGGAGCTTCCCTTAAGCGCGCCCTGTCGGGAAGGGGCTTTCCCTTAAGCGCGCGTTATCGCGAAGGGGCTTTCCGTTAAGCGCGCCTTGTCGCGAAGGGGCTTCCCTTTAAGCGCGCCTTGTCAGTACAGAGCTTAACAGTTAAGCACTCCATAAACCGACATGAATACCCTATAACCGCGGCTTGTAGGAAGAGGGCTGCCCGG
>JAISCZ010000024.1 GCA_031265205.1 Deltaproteobacteria bacterium | reverse complement strand
GGACAATGTCGCCCGCGAGAAGGCTCCAAAGTCCCATGACAAGGTGGGCGAAGGGAGAATAAAACTGGTGGTAAGGGTTCCCAATGTCGCTTTCCACTCCCGTAGCCGTCCTTAAGGGGGAGTGGCCTTGTAAGATCTCCATTTCGGCGCCGTGGACGAGTTTATCGTGATTTATCCGCTCGACTGAGGAAACGACGCGGATATTGTCGTAGGCGGCGTCCGAACCCAAAAGCCAGAGCGCGGCGAGCGCCCCCAAAGCCACGATAAGCGCCGCGCCTTTAAAGGGAGCGGGCGCGCTCGCGCGATCCCAAACGGCGGCGCCCACGGCTGTCTCCTTCCCCTTATCCCTGAAATAACGCGTGGGAGGCCGGTCCCACGCGCGTCGTGGCCAAAAGGCATTATAGCCCCCTGGGGAATGGAGGTCAAAGCGCGTCCATGGAGCGACTCTGGAGCGCTGGAGCCCGGCGCCTTTCTCGCCGCGCGCGCCGCGCGCTCGCGCGCCCCGCCGCCCCCAGGCCTTAAACGCCCGCGGATGGCGCGGAAGGACGACTCGCGCCGCCCCGAAACTTTTCCCTCCCCGCGCCGCGTCAGGGCTAAATTCCCCTTCGTCCGTCCAGGCGCGCGTCCTTGGGCCCAACGAAAAGAGCGCGCTCTTCAGGCCCACGCGCGTCATGTTAAAACGGTAACGCCTCCCAACGGAAACGAGCCGAGAGGCCAAGGAAAAATTCCAGAACTCCCACGCGCCGCGAAAAAGGTCCTCGCCTCGCGATACGCCTTTCTCGCCCCGCCCCGTCCCTTAAATTCTTTCCGGCGGGCTACTCCCGAGGGGGGCCTTTCCCGCGCGACCGACGCCGGGCGAACTCCGCGCGCGCGACGAGAAACGCGAGCGCGGTCGCCGTCCCCAGGGAAAGCCAGGACCCGAGCTTAGATCCTACCCACCGGACCCGCGCCTCCAAAAGTCCGCTGGAAGGCAAAGAGCCGACTAAGAGGCGCGGGCCCATGAGGGCGGCTATCTCCGGGCGGGGCGACTCCAAATCCAGGGGGAGCCAAAAGTCGCGCGTCTCCACGCGCGCGCTTTCCCCGTCAATCGTCAGGGTCAGCTCCTGGAAGCGTGGGTTAGACAGATAATCCAAAATAAGCTCGCCGCGCCATCCGGGAGCGCCAGCGACCCGCGCCAAGTCCCCCCGAAAGACGAGGCTCCCCTTTTCCGCGCCCTCTTCTCCCCGGAGTAAAAAAAGGGCCTCGGGAGCGGACGCCCGATAGCCCGGGGGCGCGGTCCGGTAGAAGAGGTATTGGAGATCGTCTTCCCAGGGGATCTTGTCCAGGTCCGCCTCGGAGACCAAAAGAGGGTAATAGGGCGGGGGATTCCGGTCGTAGATATAGGGAAGGCAAAGATAAAGGGAGAGCGCGGAGAGGAAAAAAGCGGCGATCCCCTCCCCGCCCAAGGATAGCTTAAAACGCCGCGCGACGGCCCGGCCCAGGGCGAGAGTCAAGGGAAGGCCCGCGAGGGAAAGAGGAGCGAGCCCCCAAGGGCCCGCCCCCGCTGGGAGGACCCTAAGCCCCGCGCCCGCGAGGGCCAGGGGAAAGCAGGCGATTAAAAGGGGAGCGGCCTTCCGGAGGGCGCCCGCGCGCGCGCTCCACCAAAAGAAACCCAAAAAGCTAACGTAACTTAAAACGCCCATCCTCAGCGCGTTTCCGCGGGGAGCGTCCGGCGCGAGTCCCCCCTGGCTTAAAAGATTTAAAAAGCCCCAGGGACCGCCGTCCCCCCAGTAGGAAGGCGGAAGGACGCGCCACAGCGTCTCCCCCGCGCCTAAAAGAGGGAGGGCGTAAAAGGCGAGGAGGTTAAAGGAGAGGGCCGCGAGAAAGAGCGCGACTCCGACGCGGAAAAGCTTTCGTCTCAGCCGCCTCCGGCGGTCCCGCGCGCCGGGAACGGCGCAAAAAAGGCCAGCCGCCAAATAGAGACCGAAGAGCGCCGTTAAATCCACGGCGAGCCCCAAATGGCAAAGCGCGAGCCACGCGAGGGCCACCGCCGCCAGAGCGACTTGCGCGGCCCGGGGACGCGCGACGGCCCGGAGCGCGGCGTGGAGCGCCAGGGGCGCGAAGGCCATCCCGGCGTAAAGAGGCAGTTCCCCCGAGATGGCCCGCGCGGCGGCCAAATAAGGCGCCGTCGCGTAGAAAAAGGCCCCTAAAAGGGCGAGGGGCCCGGAGCGGGAGAGGTATTTCCCGAGCCTTTGGGCGAAAAAAAAGGCCGCGGCCGTCAGGAGAACGAGGGTCACGCTCGCGCCCAGGCTATTGTTGGCGACGACGGTCGAGGCGAGCCCCATCGCCAGGCACGGCCCGGGGGAGGCGAATTGTAAATAAGGGTTGAGGGGAAGCTCCCCGGGAGTCTCGATTTGGCTCGGCGGGAAATGGCCAGCCTCCAGCGAGGCCCGGCAAGCGCTCGCGAGCTTCAAATGGTTAAGCTCGCGCGCGTTGTAGACCCGCCGGATCCCGTCGTCGGTCACCTCCGCGCCGCCTAAGACGATCGCGACCAGGAGGGCCAGCGCCATCATGGGGAGCGCGGCCCGAAAAGGTTTTTTCGCTTGAGCGTCGCCTGAGGCCGCCATTATTCCGCCCCTTCCAATATTGCCGGCGTCGCCGGTTTGGCCCGGTTTCGCGCGGAGCGCCGCCGGAGGGCCGCTTTGAGAGCGCCGGCGAGCGCGAGGCCCGCGAACGCCACTCCCGAGATGATATTACCCGCCCGAGAGCCACGGAAGCGCGTTTCCACGGTTAAAAGGCCGCGCGCGGGGAGATTTTTAAGTTTCAACGCGAAAAAGGCGGGCTTTTCCAGGAGCCCCACGCGCGCGACCTTCCTTTTCCGGTGCCAGAAGGTCTCCCGGGGAACGCTTATGGGCTCGCCGTCGAGCTTGACCGTCACGTCCATCAGGAGCGGGTAATAGAGGAAATTAAAGGCCAACTCCCCCTGGTAGCCCGGAGTTTGGCTCCACACGCTCAAATCGGCCCGAAAGCTCTTCTTCTCCGAGTCGCTCCCGGGCTCCTCGTAAACCCAAAAGGCCTCGCCCGTCAAGCCCACGCGCTCGCCTTGGTCAAAGACCCGGAAATAGCTCGTCACCGACGAGGGGCTAAAAGGGGCGGCGGCGATTTGGCTCGCCGTCAGGTAGCGAGGGTAATCCTCCCACAGGTCGGCCTCAACGTAATAATAGGGCGCCGCGAGCCCGAGCCCCGCCAAGGCGAGCCCGAGGGGCGCTAGCCGGCGCGTCCTTTCCCCCCAGCGCTCCCGCGCGGCCAGGCGGGAAAGGGCCAATATGAAAAGAATCAGGCCCAAAATTTCCGCGCAAGGGATCAGCCGGTAGGAAAACTGGATATCTTGGAAAAAAGGCAAACGCGCCAGAAGAGAGGAATTGCCGATAAAAATGACGATCAGCGCGCCTAAAAGGAGCGCGGGATAAGAGACGCGCGATCTAAAATCGCGTCTCGCGAGAAAGGCGAAGGCCGCCGCGCCGGCTATGGGGACGAGCCCTATCTGGAAAGGCATGGTCAGCCCGCGGATGGGAAGGAGATAGTGGAGATCCGTCGCGCTCCAAAGCGAGAGGAAGGAGACGCAGCGATCAAAGAGAAGGAGCGTCAGGATATTTTGCTGCCACTTGATGAGGATATCCGTCTCAAGGAAGATCGGAAAGAAATAATAGGCCCCTAGAGCCAAGACAAAGGCCTCGAGGAGCGCGAGGGAGAGGATCCTTTTAAGGTATTTACGGAGCGGGGCCCATTTTCCCTTTTCCGCGATAGCGACCCAGGCGAGCTGGAGCGCCAAAAAAGATCCGTAAAAAAAATTAACGCTAAAGGCCGTAATGGCGTGCGTTTGCCACTGCCAGAGGAGGGCGAGGACGGCGGGGACAAAAGTTTTAAGGCTCGCCCGGCGCGTGGCCCGCAGAAGAAAGTAGAGGCAGAGGGGAGTCTCGAGAATGGCGAAATGGGCCCCCGTTCCCCCGATGTAAAAGCGCGAGGTCTGAAGATACGGAAGAGCCGCGACAAAGAGAAAGGCCCCCAAGAGGGCGAAGGCCCAGTCGCGCGTCAGAAGCTTAAAGAGCTTAAAGGCGCCGACAAAGCCCACGAGCGACATGGCCACTCCAACCAGCGCCGCCCCCAATATCAGATCCCCCAAAAGGAGGCTTCCCGCGGCGAGGGCGAGGTGAGTTAA
>JAISCZ010000138.1 GCA_031265205.1 Deltaproteobacteria bacterium | reverse complement strand
CGCGCGCTGGAAAGCTCTTTCGCTAGGGTGGGCGGGCCGCCTACGCGCCCGGCGCGCGTCAAGGCGCGTCTGGCCTTCAGGGTAGCTTGGGGCGTAATTAAGACGCGCGCCAGGTGGGCTCTAGCGTCATGGGTCCGCGCGCGATTGGGGGAGTTCGCCTCTCCAGCTTAATTGGGCGGATATGGGGGGGGCTCGGATCTTACGCTGACCTCCATTACCAAAGGCTCGGAGCGACGAGCCATAGAGACGCTAAGAGGCTCGTCGGGAGCGGGCGTATTTTCAAAAGCCTCCGGCGGCGGCTTTTGTCAATTGTTTTGGATTGCGGCCAAGGGCCTATCGCTCGATGGCCGCCAAAGCGCGCGGATCCGCATTTGTTAACGGCGCCTTTGTTAGGGGATATTTTGGAAGCGCCAGAATAACCCCAGGGACCAAGGCGGGTCTTGAGCGCCGACATCCCGAGCGGGCGGACGGCGAGAAGGCGTATTATAATTAAATGAGCGTGACGCGCGGTGAAAACTTCCATCGCGTCCACGTGGTCGCGCTAACGTTAAATCCTGCCGTGTCAGGCGTCAGTCGCGGGATGCCGACGGACGGGCTTGGCGCTGGGCCTTGGGCGAAAGGAACGGCTGAGGGCGCGCTTCTTTCGCTTTTTGGCGCGCGTTGGAAAAGCGCGGCTCACTCATGTTTTAGAGTGGGCCAACAATGGGGAGTTATCAGCCTTTCGCGAGACAGTTTTCTGGCTTTGGTCTGGTCGAGCGGAGCGCCAAACGACTCGGCAATCGAGCGAGCCCAAGCGGTTTCCAAGCCATTGGCTGACGCGACTTTCGGGCACGCTTTTTGCTCAATTTGACGGAGGGGCTGGAGGAGCGCGATACTCTAATGAGTCGCCCGCGTGATACGAGTAGACCGGCAACGCGCGAACGGCGATAATTTCGCGAAAAGAAACTCAATCAGAGGTGACGTTACGGCTAAATCGTAGGTGAGCGCTATTTAACAAAATTCGAAAAATGCTATTTGATAAAAGTAATACGTGGCCATTTTTGCCGATGGGGGAAACTTTAGGGGCGAGAGATTTGGGCGAGTCACGAATTTTTGCGCCTAAAAAGCCGCGCGATTACAAATGCGTCCAAGAGCGACGCTAAACGCAAAAGTTCATTTAAACGGATAAGCCGGCTTAAGGCAGAGGTCGACGAATGGACCCAAGATTTCGAACTTATTTTTGTAATAGGAATAATCCATGCCTGGAGGCCTAAAATACCAATTTTGCAATTCTTGCAAAGTGAAAATCAGGTCCACATTGACGGATACGCATGTCTTAATTTGATTGAAAACATTATCGTCAATTAGCGTAATATCTATGTTGTCTCTTTGTAATAATCCCCAAATTATTTGTTCAGCGTATAGGGCGCATAATTGGTCTTTAGACAATGAAAGGATAAAGGCTTTTTGCTCGGGAGAAAATTGAGCGTCGCAATAGTCAACGCCTATTATTAGCGATAGTCCGATAAACGTTAAAACGGCGTAAATCAATTTGAATATAATTGAACGCAATCTCATTAATTTAACCTTCCAACGCGATATAGCGAAAATTTTGACGCCTTGGGCGTCATATAGGGAAAGCGAAAATTTTGGCGAACGGCTATTCTCCAACGTTTATTGCTTGAACGAATATTATGTTTCGCTCAAGCATAGCAAAGAATTATTTATTAAATTGGACAGGCAACAAATTACAAGCAGTCGATAGTATCACCGCAAAAGAGTAATTTCAAAATCCGTGGTCTCGAGCGTATCGGCAATTAAAACAGATGGCGTAAAAAGCTCCGATATGAGCGAAGAGATAAAAAGTCGCGTTTGGGAAAGCGGCATCCGGTTTTATCATTATGAAGGGAGTCAAATATTTTTCCGCGGATTTGGCTGGGAAAGGGGGTATAAGAAACATTTTGAAGATGTGGTCTCGCGCGCGCTTCAGCGGGGAGGCGGCCACTCTCCTCCTAACAAGACGATCATGAGCGACTGGGGTTTCGCCTGGAGTCACGTGGTGACGAACCTGGGCGAGGCGTTTGGGCGGTTCCTCTCTGTTGTGAGGGAAGGCGACGAAGGCGACCCCTAGCTTGACGAGGGAGCCCCGGTCCGGGGAGAGGGGGCGCGTTTCCCGCGGGCTAAAGCCGGGTAAGCCAATGGCAAAGGGCACGGAGGAGGCGATCGGCTTGGCGAGCTGTCGCGGGAAGATGGACCTGCGCGATGTCGCGACCGCTGACCGGGGCCAACAGGCCGCGCCGGAGGAGTCGGCGCCGGGCGTGCCGCGCCCCCCAGTGGCAAGGCTCCCTGGGGCGTTTCCGCGACTTGTCGGGCTGCCTGGTCGCGCCGCAAAAGGCGACCAGCGGCCCGGAGATCCGGCTGGGCGCTGGAGAAGGACGTTGGAGGATACCGGGCGGGACTGGCGGAACGGCGGTCGCCAGAGGCGCGAGCTGTCAGGCGCCCTTGACGGGAGCTTCCGCCCCAGCTGCAAGGTCCCGCGATCTGTCCTCCCGCTTGCCTTTCCCTGGCCGACGCCAGTACGGCCCCTTCAAACTGGCCACCTCAGCCCGCAAAGCCGAATATGACTCGAAAAGGTTGTCAATTCTGCTGTTTGTATCTATCACTGCTTGGTAACTTATGAATGGGCTCATTTTAGTGAAAGTGAGCATGGTACAACTTTGGAAGCATCAATAGAAAAGCTTAAATACTATAGTATCCATTCACCTGCACCCGATTA
>JAISCZ010000055.1 GCA_031265205.1 Deltaproteobacteria bacterium | reverse complement strand
CGGACTTCCGGGGACATGGGCTCTCCCAAGAAAAAGCCCGAAAGCCTTTTGAATCAAGGCTTTCGGGCTTTAACGATCCTATTCGGACTAAAAATTGGTGGAGGCGGCGGGAATTGAACCCGCGTCCGAAGTCCTTCCCCCAAGACGTCTACGGGCGTTTTCCGTTGTTTAAATTCGCCGACCGGTCGCTAGCGGACAAGCTACCGATAAACTATCTCCCTGATAATCTCGTCAACTGGAGCAGGGGTCCCCCCCAATTGACCAGCCCATTTTTCCACGCCCTCAGATGATCCACGGGCCATGTGCCATCTGGGACGCTGGCTTAAGCAGCCAGAGCGTACTCGTAAGAGTCTGCTTTTATGTTTAGTTCCCTTGGATTAACGAGGCACTGGGTCGCTCGGCCCGCGGCCTTGGTATCAACTAACCCCGTCGAAACCGGATCGCCCCCAAGTGTTTCAAAAAACGCGAAAGCGTTTTTTACCGCAAATTTTAGATTAACCGTTCTCGAAGAATATGTCAATAGAAAAAGCGCTCTCGCGCTCTTTTGACCCAAAAAAATTATTTGGAGGGGAAGCCCGCGCGGCTGAGAGGCGCTGAGCCGCTTAACGCCGCGAAAAATCGCCGCGGGGGCCCCTCGCGCGACCGCGTTGGCGCCCATGGCCTCACCCCAAAAGCCCCCGCCCTCAGCGCGGGGAGACGGGCCGCTTCGCGTCGCGGCGGCGCGCCCTCAAGCGTCCCAAGGCGCCTTAAGGCGTAAAGCTCGGGCGGCGCTCCGGCGCCCGCTCATTTTCCCCACAGCCAGCGCGCGTCTCGGCCTTTCGCGCGCAGGAGGGATATTGGCCACCGCGAGCGGCCATCCTTGCCCATGTCCCAAATTTCGGAGACTTCCCTCGCGAGCTTGGGCAGATAGCTTTCCAAGGCTTCCTGGGAAGCGGAGGCCAAAGTCGCGCGCTGGGCGCGCCGCCAACGCCTATGCCAGATTTGTTTGTCTTCCTTCTCGCTGTGGCAAGAGGTAAAGCCCGTGACGGGGGTATGGCGACGGCTGCGGCTCATGGGTAACTTTTCGCGCGCGCGGATGAAGGCCCGGCCATTTCCAAAAAGGGGCGCGCGCGGCGGGAGAGCGGGACTGGCTCTCCAGAATTTTTGGCGCGCGGGAACCTTCCGATCCGGAGCGGGCTGGGGCGGAGAATTTTTGAGGATTCGCCGGGCCGCGCGCGGTTGGCGGCGCGCCCAGGAAGTGGGGGCGAGGGGGACGGAGCGCTCAAGGCGTCTTTCCGCCATCTCCGCGCGGGGTCCGGGGGATAAGCCCGCGGCCTCGCGGGAAAAGCTTCCGCGCGCGGGGCCTTATGGGGGCGCGGGCCAAAGAGCGCCGCGGTCGCGCGGACAAGCGGCGCGCCTTTTAAATCCGCGCGGCGCCCCGACGTTCCCGTGAGTTTGGGGCGCTCCGCGAGCTTGCCGCCGCGGGCGGAGGGCTCGGGCGGGAGCGCGCGAATTGGCGCGGCGATTAACCTCAAGAATAACAGATTTTTAGGGAGGGGGGACAAAAAAAGCGTCGCCCCACGCGGGGGAATTTCTGGGAACTTATATTTGGCGGTCGCGACGTTTGCTTTAAAACTGAAAAAAATAGCGCGAATACGCCTCTCGTCGGCGCGAGCGCCGCCCCCCAAGGGTCCCCGCCGCCCAAAGGCCGGGCCACTTAGGGGTTTCGCCCGCCGCGCGGCGGGGAAGGTCAAAAGTCCCCGTACCCGAATTCCGCGACGCTCTTTTTGTTTTTCGTCCAGTCTTTGGTGACCCGGACAAAGAGCTTTAAAAAGACCTGGCCCTCGGTGAGCCTTTCGATATTGGCGCGGGCCTGGGAGCCGATTTCCTTGAGGAGCCGACCCTGGCTCCCAATGACGATGCGTTTTTGGCTGTCTTTTTCCACGTGGATGGTCGCGGAAACGCGGGTGAGGCGGCGCGGGTCGCTCGGGTCGGGCTCAATAAACTCGTCGACGGTCACGGCCACGCTGTAGGGGAGTTCCAGGCGGGTGAGGCGGAAGGCCGCCTCCCGGATAAATTCGGCGGCGATGGCGCGAAGGCTCTGGTCGGTTAAAGAGTCCTCGGGGTAGAGGGCCGGGCCTTCGGGGAGCGTCGCGCGGATGGCCTTTAAAAGTTCCGGGAGCCCGGAGCCGGTCTTGGCCGAGATGGGCCAAATTTCGTGGTCGGGTATTTCCTCGGAAAGGGAGCGCGCGAGGGTTTTGAGTTTCTCTTTGTTGAGCAGATCGGTTTTGCTGACGGCGATAACCAGTTTTTGGGGGGCGTTTAAGGCGAGAGCGCGGGCGCGCGCGTGATCCTCCCCCCGGAAGAGTCCGTCGACGAGCCACAGGCAGGTGTCGCTTTCGGCCAAGGCCGAGAGGGCGCGCTTGACCATTTCTTGGTTCAAAAGCTTCTGGGGCTCGTGGTAACCCGGGGTGTCCACGAAGACAATCTGGGCGCCTGGGTCCGTTAAAACTCCGATAATCTTATGGCGGGTGGTTTGCGGCTTGGCGGCCACGGCCACCACTTTTTGGCCCAAAAGGCGGTTTAAGAGGGTGGATTTCCCCGCGTTGGGGGCGCCGATAATGGCCACGTATCCGGTCAGAAAGGGGGCGGGCAAAAAAAGCTCCTTGGCGGGCGCGGCGTCAGGCGCGGGGTTTCGCGGAGGGGGAGGATTCCTCCTCGCGCGTGAGGGCGTCTAAGAGGGCCTTGGCCGCCAGTTGGGCGGCTTCTTTTTTCGAGTGGGCCATGGCCGTTTGGGGAGGATAGCCATCCACCTGGACGCTCATGGAAAAGGTGGGCTCGTGGGCCGGGCCCCGGGTGTCTTGGAGGGAGTAGAGGGGGAGCCCTAAGCCCCGTCTTTGGGTGTATTCCTGGAGCTCGGTTTTGTAGTCGCTGATGTCGGGTTTGCCCTCCTTGGCGCAGCTGAGGTAAGGCTTCCAGAGGCGCAGGACCAATTCGCGCGTCCGCGCGGCCCCGCCGTCCAAAAAGACGGCCCCCAGCAAAGCTTCCAGGGCGTCGGCCAAGAGGGAAGTCTTGTCCCTTCCCCCGGACATGGTTTCCGGCTGGGAGAGGATCAGGCTTTCCCCCAGTTTCAGGGAGCGGGCGATTTCCGCGAGCCGGCTCTCGCAGACGAAACAGGCCCGCACCCGGCTCATGGCCCCTTCGCTCAGGCGGGGCCGCAGCTGAAAGAGAAACTCGGAAATGAAAAGGTCCAAAACCGCGTCCCCCAAAAACTCCAGGCGCTGGTTGTCCGCTTCCTCCTGGCGCGCGCTCTGGCACTCGCAGGCCGAGGAGCGGTGGGTGAGGGCCCCGAGGAGCAGGCTTTGGTCCTTAAAAGAATATTGGATGGGCGCGAAATAAAAGCCGGTCCCCTCCTCTCCGTCCGGCCAAGGGGCGGCGTGGGGAGCGCGCGTCCCCGCGGGCGCGAGCTCCGGGCCCTTCAGGCGCCCGTCCGGCGGCGCGTCCCCGGAAGTGGCTGGCGCCTCTCCAGCCGCGGGGCCGTCCCCTTCCCCGGGTCGCGGGTGGCGGCGGTCAGAAAGGGCCTGGCTTTCGAGCCTTTCGCGGAGCGTTCGCGCGATTCCGCCAAAGTCGCCGTTGGACATGACGACGACGATGTCGCCCGCCCGGATTTCCGCCCAGATGGCCTCGGCGATCCGCGAGGCGCCTTCGGGAAAATAAAAGGCTTTTCCCTCCCCTATGTCCCGCGCGAGACGCGCGACGTCCAAGCGGTCGCCGGCGGGGGCCTTGTCCGGGCGGTCGACGGGGGGCAGAAAGACCAGGTCGGCGCGGGCCAGGCTTTCCGCGTACTCTTTTTGGAAAATGGCCCGGCGGGAGGTATTGCTGCGGGGCTCAAAGGCCACGACGAGGCGGCGCGCGGGCTCGCTTTCCTTAACGGCCGCGAGGACGCTCCCGACGGCCGTGGGATGGTGCGCGAAATCGTCCACGAGGGCGACGGAACCGTCGTCGAAGAGGAGTTCCTGGCGGCGGCGGGCGCCCTTGATTTGGGGAAAGAGGAGGGGCGGTAGGGTTCTGTCGCCCCCGGCGTTGAGGAAAGCCGCCACGGCGGCGACGGCGTTTAAGGCGTTGTGGCGGCCGATTTTGGGCCAGCGGAGGGCGAGGCTCTGGCCTTGGGGGCCTTCGACGCGGAATTCCGACTTCAGGCTAGCGCTCCGATAGTCCGCCAGGCGCCAGTCGTTCTTCCCGCCCTCGCCGAAAAATTCGACTTTGGAGCGGGCGAGTTTGGCCACCTCGCGGCAGAGGGGATCGTCGCCGTTGGCGAGGAGGAGGCCCTGGGGAGGAATGAGGCGGACTAAGGAGCGGTAGGCTTCCAGGACCGCTTCCAGGTCGGGATAGATGTCCGCGTGGTCAAACTCGATATTGTTTATAATCGCCGCGTGGGGATTGTAGTGGACGAATTTGGGAACTTTGTCGAAAAAGGCGCTGTCGTATTCGTCGCCCTCGACGATAAACCACTCGCCCTTTCCCTGGCGGAAGGGCGACGGAAAATCCAGGCTGGAGCCGCCGACGAGGAAGCCCGGGTCCAGGCCGCCTTCCGCGAAGAGGAGCGAGGCGAGGTTGGTGACGGTGCTTTTGCCGTGGCAGCCGGCGCAGACCAGGCTTTTTTTCCCTTGGAGGAAAAAGAGCCGCAGGGCCTGGGGGAGCGAAAGGAAGGGAATCCGGCGCTCGGCGAGGGTTTTGAGGATGGGAAAGCGCGCGGTGACCACGTTGCCGACGATGGCCAAAGACGCGTCTGGCGGGAGCGAGCCTTCCAGGTACCCCCGCGTCACGGGGAGCCCCAAGCCTTCGACGATCTCTTTCATGGGGGAGTACAGAGTCTCGTCAGATCCGCTGACGTCAAAGCCCGCGCCCTTGAAAAGCCCGGCCAAAGAGGCCATGGCGACTCCCCCGATCCCCAAGAGATGGATCCGTCCCTTCCCCCGCGAAAGGGAGGGCGGCGCGATATTCAACTGGGGGTCCAAAGGCGTAAAGGCCATCACTTGCTCCAGAACTCGGGGATAAAGATGACTAAAAAGCTGTAGAACTCCAGGCGCCCCAGGAGCATTAAGAGGCTTAAGACTCCCTTGGCCGGCCCCGGGATCCAGGCGTAGGTGGAGGCCGGGCCCAAGGGACCCAGGCCGGGGCCCACGTTCCCCAAGGAACTCGCCGCGGCGGAGAAGGCCGTGAGGGGGGACATGCCCAGCGCCGAGAGGGCCAGAAAAGAGACCCCTAAGAGCAGAAAATACAGGATAAAAAAGAGCCAGACGCCTTCCAAAATACTGTCGGGAATGGGTTTGTTGTTGACGCGGATCGGAAAAACCCCCCGGGGATGGATATAGCGCCGAAAAGCCCGGTGGACGCTTTTGAGGAGGATAATCCAGCGCACGCATTTGAGGCCCCCGCTGGTGGAGCCCGAGCAACCGCCGACGAAAAAGAGGAGAAAGAGGACGGCCACGGCCAGGGGCGGCCAGGTCTCCCAGTTGACCCGGGCGTGGCCCGTGGTGCCGATGAGGCTCAAGACGTGGAAAAAGGACTGGAATATTGTCTCCCCCACCCCCCGGTAATAGTTGGCGGCGAAGAGGGAAAGGCTGACGATTAAAGTCCCGAGCGCGATGGCCGCCGAGAAGAAAAGGACCTCGGCGTTGGCCCAAAAACCGCGGAAAGCCCCGGTGAAGAGCTGATAGTGGAGCCCGAAGCTCACGCTTCCCAGAAACATGAAGATCAGGCTGACGACGGGGACGTAATAGCCCTGGTAATGGCCCAGCGAATCGTTCCAGTTGGAAAAGCCCCCCGTCGAGAGGGTCGAGAAAGTGAGGCACAGGGAGTCAAAGACGCCCTCCCCTCCCCCCAGGGAGTACAAAAGGAAAAGGGCGACCGTGAAACTCAGGTAGATCATCCAGAGGATTTTGGCGATCTGGGCGACCCGGGGCTTGAGTTTGTCGCCGGTTACCCCGGAGAGCTCGTTTTTCATCATGAGCTGCCCCCCCACCCCCAGGAAAGGGAGCACCGCGACCATGAGGACGATAATGCCCATGCCTCCCAGGTACTGGGTGAAGGAGCGCCAAAAGAGGAGACCCTTGGGAAAGGCGCCAAGATCCAGGATATTGGTGGAGCCGGTGGAGGAAAAGCCGCTGAAGGACTCGAAAATCCCGCCCCAGAAATCCAAGAGCCCCGAAAACCAGTAAGGGAGCGCCCCCAGAAAGCTTACCAGAAACCAGGAGATCCCCACCACGGCGAGGCTATCCCGGAAACGCGCCTCTTGGTCGCGTTGGCCGAGCCCCGCGAGGATCATGGCGCCCCCCGCGCCCATGGCGATAAGGCCGGAAAAGACAAACCACCATAAGGACTCGTCGCCGTAGTAGAGGGCCGCGAGGCAGGGGAGAAAGAAGGTCGCCCCGACAATGGCGACAATCCAACCGCAGAGATAAGCGACGAGAAAGGGGTTAACCATGCCTATTTTTCCGCGAGGGCCTTTTCCAGGAGGGGAATGGACTCGGGGCGGGTCACCACGGCGAGCACGTCGCCGGCCTTGATGGCGTCGCCGCCCCGGGGGATCAGCACTTCCTCGCCCCGGATCAGCGCCGCGATAATAGCCCCTTCCGGGAACTTGGCGTTTAAGATGAGTTTGCCGCTCATCCGGGACTCCGGGGGCACCGCGATCTCCACGATCTCCGCCTCCTCGTTCTGGAGGGTCTGGACCGAAAGGACGAGGCCCTTGCGGACGTACTTCAGGATGGCCGAGGCCGCCGCGACGCGGGCGGAGATGAGGGCCTCAAGGCCGATGGCCGAGACCAGGGGCACGTAACTCACCCGGTTCACCCGGGTAATCGTGTATTTGGCGCCTAACCTCCGGGCGAGCAGGCAGGAAATCATGTTTTTCTCGTCGTCCGTCCCCACGGCGATGAAGATGTCGCAGTCCTCCACGCCCTCGTCCTCCAAAAGGCCCTGGTCGGTGGCGTCGCCCTTTAAAACGATGGTTTTGGGGAGTTCTTGGCTTAAAAAAGCGCAGCGTTCCTCGTTTCGCTCCACCAGTTTGACGGTCATGTCCTGGGTTTCCAGCCTCCGGGCCAGGTGGAGGCCCACCTCCCCGCCCCCCAAGATGAAGACGGTTTTGGCTTCCGCGCGCTCCAGGCCGAAAAAGCGGCTCACCTCCGGCAGCGATTCCGGGGTGGCCGCCAGATAGAGGAGGTCTTTGCCCTTCAGCACCGTGGCGCCGTTGGGGATTAAGAGTTCGTGGTGCCGATAGATGGCCGCGATGAGGATATTGCCGTCGTCCGTCCGGGGCAGGGACTCGGCTAAGGGTTTGCCCACGATGGGGTGTCCCCGGCTGAGCCTTACGCCGATGAGCTTCAGCCTTCCGCCGGAAACGTCGATGACGTCCCCGGCCCCCGGGATGGACATAAAATCTAAAATGGTGTCCACGACCAGGGTGGTGGGATCGATTATATAGGTAATTCCCAGGCCTTCCTTGATCTCGGCCTCGGAAAAGCCCTCGTAAACGGCCGCGTCGCGGATCCGGGCGACCCGGATCACGTCCGGGGCCAAGAGCTGGACAAAACGGCAGGCGAGGATATTGTGGGCGTCGCTCCCGGTCACGGCCACGAAAAGGGTCGCGTCCTTAATCCCGGCGTCCGCGAGGACCGCGGGTCGGGTCACGGAATTAGCGATGGTCTGCACGTCCAGATTGTCGGCCACGGTCTGGAGACGCTCGGGATTCGCGTCGATCAGGACCACGTCGATTTTTTCCCGGGAAAGTTTTTCCGCGATGTTATAGCCGACTTCGCCGGCCCCGGCCACGATGACTTTCATAACTATCCAACGCGAGCGCCGGGGAAAAAGGCTTCCCCCGGGCGCTTTTCCCTCTAGGAAACCGGGCTTCCCGGGGGGAGGGGCCTTGAAGGGTTTAAAATGGCCAGCGTCCCCTCCCCGCTCGCGCACAGGACCATGCCATGGGATTTGAGGCCCATGAGCTCCCTTGGCGCGAGGTTCGCGACGACGAGGAGCCTTTGGCCCACCAGTTCCGCTGGCTCGAAGTATTTTTTGATCCCCGCGACGATGGTTCTTTCCTCCGCGCCCAAGGAGACTTTGAGCTTTAAAAGCTTGTCGCTCTTGGGGACGGGCTCGGCCTCCAGGATCTCGCCGATTTTGAGGTCTAAGCGCTTAAATTCCGCGAAATCAATTTCCGGGGCGGGGCCTTCCGGGGGGGCCTGGGGGGCTTTGGCCTTGGGGGGGGCGGGGGTTTTTTTCCCTTTGTCCTCGCGCTCCGCCCGGAGGAAAAAGGGGTCCCCCACTTCCACGACCTGGCCGCGGGAAAGGCCAGCGTCGATTTCCGCGAGGTCCAGGGTAATCCTTCCCGGATCGAGGCCCAGGCGGCGCCAGAGTTCCGCCCCGGTCCGGGGGGCCACCGGGGAGGCCAGGGCCCCGATGACGGCGAGGCCCTTAATCAGGGTCGCCATGACTATTTGGAGGCGCGGTCGGGTCTCCTCCGCGCGGGCCAGGGCCCAGGGGGCCTCGGAGTCGATAAGCTTGTTGAGGCTCCCCACGAATTCCCAGACCTTTTTCAGAGCCTCCTGGGGCCTGACGCGGAGGAAGTTTTCTTTGTACTCGCCGATCAGGGAGGAGAGTTGGGCGCTCCACGCGGGGTCGGCGGCTATTTCCCGGAGGGCCGTGGCGGGGACGACTCCGCCGAGGTATTTGTGGAGCATGGTCGCGGAGCGTTGCCAAAGATTGCCGAAATCGTTGGCCAGATCGGCGTTGTGGCGTTCCAGGACCCTTTCCCGGGAAAATTCGCTGTCGAGCCCGAAATTCATCTCCCGCATGAGAAAATAGCGGATGGCGTCCGACCCGAACTCCTCGCGGAGGGTAAAGATGTCCACCACGTTGCCCACGGACTTGCTCATCTTGGACTCTTCCATCCGCCAGTAGCCGTGGACGTTTAGGCGCTTGTAGACGGGGAGCCCCGCGCTGTGGAGCATGATGGGCCAGAAAATGGCGTGGGGTTTCAAAATGTCCTTGGCCACCACGTGCTCGGCGCTGGGCCAGTAGCGCGGGAATTTTTCCCCGTCGGGCCAGCCGAGCGCGGTGATATAGTTAATGAGCGCGTCGAACCAAACGTAGGTCACGAAGTTATGGTCAAAGGGGATGTCGATTCCCCAGGAGAGCCGGCTCTTGGGACGGCTGACGCAAAGGTCTTCCAGGGGCTCGGACAGGAAAGAGAGGACCTCGTTTTTATAGCGTTCCGGCTGGATGAAGTCGGGATTTTTCTTAATATGGTCGATGAGCCAGTCCTGGTATTTGCCCATGCGGAAAAAGTAGTTCTTTTCGGCGATATACTTGGGCGGGGTCTTATGATCGGGACAGAGGCCGTTTTCCAGCTCTTTTTCGGTGTAGAACCTTTCGCAGCCGACGCAGTAGAGGCCGCCGTATTCCCCGAAATAGATGTCGCCCCTCTCGCTCACGAGATTCATGAAGCGGGAGACCGCGGTTTTGTGGCGCTCCTCGGTCGTCCGGATAAAGTCGTCGTATTGGACGCTGAACTTGGGCCAGGCGAATTGGAAGCTTGAGGAAATATAGTTGACGTAAACCTGGGGGGAGCAGCCCTCCCGGGCGGCGGCCTCGGCGATCTTGTCGCCGTGCTCGTCGGTGCCCGTGAGCATGAAGGAATCGTCCCCGATCAGCCGATGGAAGCGCGTCAGGGAGTCGCAGACAATGGTGGTGTAGGCGTGGCCCAGGTGAGGTTTGGCGTTGACGTAATAAATGGGGGTCGTGACGTAATAGGTCATAAAAGTCCTTCGAAACTCGCGCTGAGGGCCGCCTCGGGAAAAGCCGCCGGGCGCCCGCGGGCGGGGCTTTTCGCGTCGGCCTATCGAATCTAACAATTTAACCCATCGCGTCGCGAGAATCAATTCAGCGCGCTCAACGGCTTAACGTAAAATAGTAGTTAATAAAAATCGCCCGCGGGGATAAAAGGCCTTTTTTTAGTGGTTTCGAGGGGAAAAACGCGCCTTAAGGTCGCGCGGGCGCGGGAGCGAGCGCTGGCGGGTCCGCGGGGAGACCCACGCCCGCCGCCCCTCCGGCCAAGGCGGGGCCGATCGCCCGCGCGCGAAGGTCGCGCGGCGCGACCGGCGGCGCGCGCGAAACGCGAAAGGGCCGTCCTTGGGAGCGCCAAAGAGGATCCCGTCAGTCGCGCCTATCGGGAAAAGAGAAAAGACGCTCCCCGCGCGGCGCGGCTCGCGGACGGGTTTCCGCGCGTCGCGGCGTCGCGCGCCTTTCGTCATTCGCGAGGATCGCGTCTTAGGGAAGGCGCGCGCTCCCTCAAAGTCGCGCGGCCGTTTAGTCTTGGGGAAGAGCCGCGCCTAGAGGCGCGCGCGTCTAATTTTAAAAGGGCGCTTACGCGCGCGATTTTTTAATTTTTACGGGAAAGGTCGCGCTTTTTCGCGCTCCGGATGGAGGCCTCTTTATGGGGAAAGGGCTTTTCCGTCCATGAAGGATTAAGACGGCGCCTTCGGGAGTCCTCCGCGAAAGTCTTCCGCGTGGGCGCGCGTCTCTCCAAATGGTTGAATTGGAAAAAATAAAAACGCGCGCGCTTCCGCCTTAAAGGCGGCGTGGCAAAGACGCGGACGGCGAACGGAGCGTTAGGCGTCCGCGAGAGTCCGCGCGCGCGAATTTCGCGTCAAGCGCCTCCCCAAGGCGCGCGACGCGCCAGGCCACCTCGCGCCGGCCTTAAAGGCGCCTATAAGTTAGCGCGCGGCGAGGGAGGCTTATCCCTCGCCTTAAACGCGATTTTCAAGCTCCGGCGAAACGCCCCCGCTTCTCCCGTCTTTGAGGCTTGAGCGCCTCGGCGTGGCGCGAGAGCTTGGGGGGAGCGCGCCGGCAATGACGCGCGGGATCTTACGAGAGCTTCTCCGCGCGCTCTTTAGCGCGCGCCGCCCCCTTTTCCCTGGTCTTCCGCGTTTTCCGCGGCCGCGTTTTTTTGAAGGGAAAGCGGCGCGGCTTCCTTCTTGAAAATCGGCGCGACGATCCCGCCCGTGGGGAAGGCCCCCGCGAAATCCTGACGGAGGGATTTAAAGAGCGACGCCACCAGGACGAGAATTATCGGCACGATGATTACCCCGCCCACGATGGTGGAGGTCTGGACCGTCTTTAAGGCCTTCTCGCCCCCGGCGACCAATATGCCCAGCCCAAAGACGGCGACGAGGCTCGCCCAGAGCATCCGGTTCCAGCGCTCGGGCTGTTTGTCGCTGTGCCCTTTTTTCACGCAGAGATTGGCCAGGGAATAGGAAGCCGCCTGGAGGGTCGTGGCCAGAAAGACAAAACACATGATCGCGTAGAGGGGCACGATGAGCCAATGGGCCCCCAAAGAGGACATCACGGCGAGACAGGCCGCGGGGTCCCCCGAGTTGGCCTGAATTCCCACCACGTCCACCAGGCCCGACTTCTGGGCGTAGAGGCTATAGGCCCCGAAAATGGCCATGAAGATCCAGCAGCCCAGGGTGCCCCAGAGGCATTCGGCCAGGACCAGCTCTTTAATGGTCCTCCCCCGCGAGATGCTCGCCACGAAAAGGGCGGTGATGGGAGCGTAGGCCACCCACCAGGCCCAATAAAAAACGGTCCAATTTTGCGGCCAACTTTCCCTGACCGGGGTTTCCAAAAGGCGCAAGGGCTCGGTTTGGAAGGTTAAGCCGAAAAAGTTGTTGAACAGAAGCCCCAGGCTGTTGCTCAAGAGATCGAAAATAAAGCCCGTGGGGCCGAAGCCGAGCACCAGGAACAGCAGCAGGATGGCGCCCCAGACGTTGAAGCGGGTCAGGTTTTTGAGCCCCTTTTCGATCCCCAAATAGACGCTTCCGCCGAAGAGAACGAAAAGGATGACCGTGACCGCGCTTTTGAGAAAGAGGTCGTCGGGGGCCCCGAACATGCTGGAGAGAAGCCTGGAGATTAAGGGGATGGCGAGCCCCAGGGAGGTTCCGATGGCGCCCACGGTGCCCAAAAGGACGACAATTTCAATGAATTTGCCCACCGCGCCATCCGCCTGCTTTCCCAAAATGGGCCTGGAGCTTTCGCTGATGCGGAAGATCTTCTCGCGCCGCACGTAAACGCTGTAGGCGATGGGAATGGTGGGGAGACAGTAAATGGCCCAGGCGGAAAAGCCCCAATGGAAGAGAGGCAGCATATGGGCCCAGGTATAGGCCAAATCAGATTGAGGCTTGATGCCCATCGGTGGATTGGAAATATAGTAGATTGGCTCCACGACGGACCAAATCATAATGCCAATCCCTATCCCAGCGCAGAAAAGCATGCTTATCCAGGAAAAGGTGGAAAACTCGGGTTTTTCGTCTGGGCCCCCCAAGCGCGTGTTCCCGTAACGGCCAAAGCCCAGGACAATGACCGTCGCGAAAGCGAAAAAGCCAAAGAACATAAACATGGAAGAAAGATTCTTCATGATAAAGGCGTAGGACGCGGAAACCTTGGCCGCGGCTTGGGCGGGAAAAGCGATCATCGCGATCGCGGCGAGGGCGACGATGGCTATTGAGGGAAAAAACACAACTGGCTCAATGGGAGCGAACTTTCGCGGGTTATGGTCCTTTGTCATGCTTTCTCCTTAGGGCGCGAGCGAATGTCAATGAAATAGCGCGGAAAATGGCGGCAAAAGCGCCTTAACCGCTACGATAAGGCTTATTTTAAACTAAAAATCCTCGGATTTGTAGTACTACATTCGGTCATCATGGGGACGGCGACGACGGAAACGCGCGGGAAAAATTTTTTTGCCGCGCCGTTCAAACGCCTGTTATGGGCTTATTTTTAAAAATATTTAGATTATTAAATTGTAATTTCAATATAATAGCTCCAATATTATAATTTTAGGTTAATTTATCATCAAATACTGGCTTGTCATGGCACGATAAACTGTTAACCGGCGGCGCCGCTCGCGCGTCTCCCCGCGCCCAAGGGGCGATTTTTCCGGCGAGCCTCCTCCCGACAAGGGCGTCCGGGCGGCGAAGGAGGGCTCAAGAAGGGGCGTGATTCGGACGCGCTCGTGGCCTATTATACGATAAAATTTTTAGGGCTAAAAAGCTTTGAAGTTAAGTTGGCGCGACGAGAGTATTCGCCGTCCTCTTTTCCGGCGAAAAAACGCGCCTTTTTCTCTCGTCAAAATTATATTTCCCTAAATCAAACAAAGAGGGAACTCTCTTGAAACGCCGATAGCGGGAGGTTGACGGAGAGGAGCGCCTACCTTTGAGCCCTTGATCTTACTCGGGGCCAAGCTCAAGCGACCGCCGTGGCGGCTCGCGCGGGCGTCTAACGCCGCTTTTCGCTGACGGTCGCCCCGGAGATCGCGAGGGGCGAACGGCGCTTTATCAAAGCCTTAGGTGGCGGGCCGCCGGTATTTTTAAAGGCGCCGCGCGGCGCCCCAAGAGGGTCCTCTATCCCCGCTTCCGCCGCGCCATTCCGCTTCCAGGGGGACTTACGAAAATCCGGGGCGCGCTCCCCACGAGGAGCCGTCTCCGCGCTTAAGCGTTTCGGCTAACGTTAAGGCTTATGCGCTTTTCGAGGGCGTATTCTTCCAAAGAGCGTTTGATTGTCTTCTTATTTTTGTCTATCCACGGCGCGTAATTGCCGTTATAAATCGGCTCGCGCGTTATTGAGTCAATTTTGCCCAAACACACGGAGTCTCTCTGGGGCGAGCCAGTAACCGGATCGCGATACGACACTCCCCCGTAGATATAATCAACGCCTCTAATTTTGGAAATATGGAGATAAGCCATGGCGGTATTCCTTGTTTATCGAAAATGTACAGAATCGCGGGGAGATTGTCAAGAGGCGGGACTGTCGTCTTTTCCCCCCAAAATCAAGCGTTTAGCTCATAACCGTTTCGCGCTTGGATCATTTGCGCGGCGGCGTTTCCCCAAATAGCGCGTTCTAATTTCGCTTTCGCCGCCGTCTTCAAATTTCCGCCTTCGCGCGGCCTCTCTAGCGAAACGCTTGTCTTTATCGGCGTTTTCAGCGCGCGTTCGAAAAAAGGCGGACTATTTTTTTACCGTTTCGCTTTTATTTTTTACGCCGTAACGACTGGCCGGATCGCTTATTTAAGTTCCGCGCGAAAAATTGGAGAAAGTCAATTTGGCCTTTTTACGTTATTCAATTTTAGCGCGCGCGGCGGGCCTTTTATCCTTGAAAATAAACTAATGTTTGTTTGTTTTAGCGCGTTATTATCGCTTTTCGGGGAGAAAGGAAAGAGAGCGCGAATTCGCGCGATTTAGGTCGAGCTTGATAATTTTTGAGATAAGATCTATTATAACGGCGTCAATTTTTTCACGCGGCCATCGCCGCGGGATAAAGGCCTCTTTCAAAGGATTTGCGGGCGCTCGCCCCTAAATTCCGCTTTTTTCCCTCCCCCCTCGGGAGCTGAAAAGGCATTCGGGGAGCCCCATTTCGGTATCCCTCGCTTTTCGCGATTTTTTATGACTTCCAAAAAACCCGCCTCCGCGCCCTCCCCCCCTTTGGAACCGTCGGCGCCCATCGCCGTTTCCGACATCTTGAACAGCCTTCCCGTTGGCATCATGGTTTTGAGCGTTTCCGGCCTGGTCATTGAGGCTAACTTAGAGGCCGCGAATCATTTGGGGCTTCCCCCGCACCGCCTTTTGGGCCTGGAGCTTTCCAAGTTCTGGCCCAAGAGCGCCGCGGAGATCATGGACGCCATGACGGGCGGACGCCAGGCCATCGGCCTGGTTCCCCCGGAACTTGACAACTGCTATATCCAAGTCAAACCCCTCGCGGGAAACAATCCCGGGGCCACGGTCACCATTTTCGACCAAAGGCTGTGGCAGCCCTATCTCAAGGCCGGCCAACCCCTCGATCCCCTGACTCCCTATTACAAACAGATCTTTGAAAGTTCTTCGGACGGCATTTCCATCGTCGACGCCAAGGAGCGCGTGCTCCTGATCAACGACGCCGCCGCGCGGCAGATGGGGACCACCCGCGAGGAACTCCAGGGACGGCGGATCAGTTATTTGGTCGAGCACAAATATATCAGCGAAACTATCAGCCAGGAAGTTTTGGGCTCCGGCAAAGCCGTAACCCGCCTGGTGCGCCATTTTCGGACCGGCAAACACATCCTCATCACCGGAACGCCAATTTTTTCCCCCGACGGCGAAGCGCGGCTCGTCGTCATCAACGAGCGCGACCTAACGGAGCTTTTGGAGCTGCAGACGTCGCTCCAGCGGCACAAAACGCTGATTAACCATTTCAAAGACGAGATCGAGGAGACGCGGCAAACCGATCTCTCGCCCAAGGAGGTTGTCTCCCGCAGCCCCGCGATGGCCAGAAGTCTCGAGACCGCCGCGAAGCTGGCCCGTTACGACGCTCCGCAAGTTCTCATTACCGGCGAGAGCGGCACGGGCAAAGGCCTCGTGGCCAAGTTTATCCACTCTAAGTCCAAAAGGGCCGTGGAGCCCTTTATCCACATCAACTGCGCGGCCCTTCCGGAGCATCTTTTGGAGGCCGAGCTCTTCGGCTACGAAAAAGGCGCCTTCACCGGAGCGGCGCCCGAGGGGCGCGCCGGCCTCTTTGAGATAGCTGGCAAGGGCACGGTCTTTATGGACGAGATCGGCGAAATGCCCCTCACGTTGCAGACCAAGCTTTTGACCTTTCTGGATACCCGCTCCTTTCGGCGGATCTCGGGCCACCGCATCATTACCAGCGACGCGGCCATCATCGCCGCCACGAATCAGGACCTGCGTTCCCTCATGGAACGCAAGCTCTTCCGGGGGGATCTATTTTTCCGGCTTTCCGTCTTTTGCCTCAACATCCCGCCCCTGCGGGACCGCAAGGAAGATATCGCCGAAATAGCCCGCCGCGAGCTCGCGCGCCTCAATGAGCGCTACGAGGTCTCGCGCGAATTGGACCCCGCCGCCTTCGAGGCTTTGCGCGCCTATCCTTTTCCCGGAAACGTGCGGGAGCTGCTCAACTGCCTTCACCAGGCCGTGCTATTAAGCGATCGGCCCGAGATTGGCGAATTTTTAGCCCAGACCTTGGAGGAACCCTCCCCTATCCAAGCGAGCGAATCCAGCGCGGAAGAGCCCGCTCCCCCGCAGCTCCAGAAAAACCTGGAGGACATTGAGAAAAAGACCCTTTTAAAGGCCCTTTCCAGTTGCCGCAACACGCGGGAAATGGCCATTTTTTTAGGGATAAGCCAGGCCGGGGTTTCCCGCAAGCTCCGCAAGCACGGACTGCCCCTCCCCCGTAACCGCAACGGCGATAGAGCGCGCGCCTCCGACGCCCCCCAAGCCTTCGACGACGCCCCCGAAGCCTCCGACGACGCGCCCCGCGCTCCCGCGGAGGAAATGTCGGGCCAAGGCGGTGATGAGGCGCCAAATACCGAAAAAATGGAATAAAAGCGTTGGAAAGGCTCGCTCTTTCCCTCGCGCGGACGCGTGGAAACGCGAGAATTTTCGCGTTACCGTAAATTTCGCGACGACGGCGCGCGGTTTTTTAAGCCGCGCTTATTATTCCGCGGCGCTTGATTGGCCCTCTCTCTCGATACGCCTTGACGGTTAAATTTTTTTCGCGCCTTGTCCAGACCGCCGCCTTTTGTGGACGCGCTCCACTGTTCGTTCAACTAACTCTTGACGCGAATCCTTCCGGAACGCCGCGCCTGGCGAAAACGCCAAACGCGTCCGTTGGCGGCGATCGCTAAAAAAAACTCGCGCCAAGGCGGCGTGACGAGCGCGTTCTCAATGGGGGCGACAGAGAGCCGAAGGCTATCCCCGCGATTGTTTCCCGTTCCCCGCTCAGTCCCCCCCGTTTTTCAGGGCGACAGCGCGGGCGCGCGAAACGGCCGCGGCGCCTGACGGGCGTTTGCGCGCGCCCGCGACGAAGGGAGCGCGGCGCGTTTTCGCGCGCGTTTCAGGCGCCTCGCCGAAACCCTAAAATGAGCGAGCGCTCCAACGCCACTGACGCTCTCCTCGTCCCGCCTCCACGCCGCGACTCCCGGGGGGGCCGCGGGGCGGCGTCGGAGCGCTTCTGGGGCGCGCGACCAAAAATTCTCCGGGCGGAGGTCCCCATCCTCGCGCGCGCTTGTCGCGTCGCGGGCTTGAGCGCGCCCTCTCGGCCTCCTGGAACGAGGGGCTCAAAGGCGATGGCGCCCGCGGCGGCCAACGGCGCTCCGCGCTGTTTGGGGGGGGGGGGCGCCAAGCGTGAGCGCCGCGTCAGGCGGCGCGCGCTATGGAATCAAAATTGAATCTATATAAAAATTTTTTTTACATGAAATTCATAAAATATCGCCATAAAGACGATATCGCCCACGGAGCCCGACAGCGCTCCGCGGGGTTTTTGGGGGTTGGCCGCGCCCCGGTTGAGCGGCGTGAATGGCGACGCGCGCCACAGAATCATGAAAGAATCATTAAAATTATTAATTTCGCGAAAATTTAATTAAAAATCGCCAAAATCATAAACAATACAATTTCCTTTCCACCCGCGGCTTCCGCGCGCGTGGGGGGCGGAAAGGCGGCGGTTTTCCCACGCTCGCGCGTCGCTTTTCGCCCTTATCTCGCGGGCCGCGCGCGGCGCGGCTTTTGGCGCGGGCCAGCGAGAGCGTTCAATTTTCGAAAATTTTGACGAATTATCGTTAAAACCGTAATTATTCACGGAAAAGGCGCGCGTTTTTTTTATTTTTAGCGATAAACGATAAAAAAAACGCGTTTTACGCGAAACTCGCGACCGCGTTGGCGCGCGACAATTCTCGCTCGCGCGCCGCCAGAGCGGTTTTGCCACGGATCGCCGGCGCTTGGGGAGGCTTGAGAGCGTATTTAAAATTCTTGGCGATTTAATTTCAATTTTGCAATTTGGAAAAAAAATGGTAGGTTAACAAATGAACGCGCGTTAGGCGCCTTGATTCCGGCGCTTTCGCCGTCATGGCGCCTCGCCCGCGGGCTTCCACGGCGAAAGCGCGCGCTCTTCTTTTCGCGACAGTTTTATCGGGTATCCTAAAAGCCGCGCTGGCGGCCGCCCGAGACTTGAGACTGGGCTTCGCGAGCGCGCCGCGCCTCCCTTAGCCTCTTCGCGCGAATCCGGCGCCGCGCGAGCGGCGGCCTGGACTTTGGTATTTTCGCTTTCGTTTTAGGCGCGCGCGCCGAATCGTCTTCAGCCGCCGCCGTCGCGCCATTTTTCCGACGCGTCCGCGCCCCAAGCCGCGCGGTCGGGCGCGCCTCCCACCCCGGGCAAGGCCGCGCTCGCGGGCTTTTTAAGCCCCGCGCCGCGCCCCTCGGCCAGTCCCCCGCGCCTCTTCCCGAGGGGAGCTGGGACGCCTTCCCCAGGAAGGCCTAGGGGGGCGGGAAAACACCCTCGAAGGCCCGCGGGCGCCGTCGCTCGCTTAGATCGCGAGGGTAGCGAGTCAAAAAAGGATATTATTCTTTTTTGAAGTCTCTTTTTTGCATTATTGTTTCACTGCCTCTCTGTTTATGTTGATGATTTCCCATGTTTTACGGCCTTTGTTTGTTTTTAAGCCTTGGCATAATAATTGCTTTTTCTCTCGCGACGCGGCGGCCTTGGGCCATCCGTCTCACGCCCGGAACGGGGGCGAGAGTTTAACCCTCGCGCCCCGCCTCGCGGGGCGCGTGGGCGCTTTTCCACGTTCGCCCCTAGCCTGGCGTCGCCTCTCTCGCCGCGTAAGCCCCCTTTGAAGGGCCGCGCGTCCCGCGGGAGAGCGCTCCCGGCTTAAGGCCCTCGCTTTCCCATGACTCGAACCAACGTTCGTTTTACTTTTTTAGGAGTTCCAATGCTTCCAGTTTACAACGCTTTAACCCAGAACGAGATGGACAGTATCCACGAGGCCTCTTTGAAAGTCCTCGCCGAAACCGGCGTTCTCTTGTCCCACTCCAAGAGCCAAGACATTTTGGCCCAGCACGGCGCGAAGATTTCCGACGATCGCCAAAGGGTCTTTATGCCCCAAAGCTTCGTCGAAAAGATGGTCAAACTCGCCCCGACCTCCTTTCCCTGCGCCGCCGTCGATCCCCAATTCGATCTCGAAATGAAACCCGGGAACAATTACATGAGAATGGTGGGCGGGCCCATCTCCTTAATCGACCTGCGCGACAATTCCGAAAAAACCCTGACCATGGCGGATAACCTGGACGCGGCGCGCCTCATAAACAAGCTGCCGCACGTCAATATCGCCAGCTGCATGACGCCCCAGGACATCAACCCCCTGACCTACGACGTCGAAATCCTCAAAGAGCTATTAACGGTCAGCCGCAAGCACATCTGGGCCCTCACCACCCATTCCAGCCACCTGCGCCACGAACTCAGAATGGTGGAAGCCGTTTTGGGAAGCAAGGAAGCGGTGCGCAAGCGGCCAATCGTCAGCGGCATTTTCTGCGTCATCGATCCCCTGCGCTACCCCGACGACGAGCTGGAAAGGCTTTTGCTGTGGGGCGATTACGGGATTCCCGTGCGCGTGCCCATAACCTCTTTGGTAGGCGCCAATTCCCCCTACACCCTCGCCGGATCCCTCACGCAGATCAACGCCGAGTATCTCTCCTCCACGGCCATCATCCAGGCCATCTGCCCGGGACTCGGAGTTTGGTACTATCCTCTCCTCCAAGTTTTGGACATGTCCACCGGGCGCAGCGTCGCCAACGGCCCTGAGCTGATGTATCTCTACGCGGGCGCGGCGGCTCTCGCTGGGCGTTACTCCGTACCCTCCACCTACTCCTCCGGGACCCTCACCACCGCGGCCCCCCAGGATATCGCTTTCCACTACGGCTCGAACCTGACCCTCGCCTCGCTTCTGAACATCACCGAGCAGGGCGGCGCGGGCAGCGTCAACGCCGCGGCCTGTTTCAGCCACCAGGCGCTCGTCATGATCGACGAATTTTTGGCTTACCTCAAAACTTTAACCGGCGGGTCCGTTTACAACGAAGAGACCTTAGCGGTCAAGGACATCGCCGATTCCTTCGAAAAAGGGGAATTCGTTTCCAGCAAGCTGACCTTAAAGCACGTCCGCCAGTCCAAGCGCTTCGCCCCCAAAATTCTGGACTACAAAGGCGTGTCCCCCACCCAGGACCAACCCGATTCCCTGGTGGACAGAGCCGAGCGCAAAGTGCGGGAGATCCTCGCGAGCGACCATCCCGCCCCGCTTCCCGCCTCCGTGGAAAAAGACTTAAATTCCCTCTTGGAAGCGGCCAAAAAAGAGCTCCTGTAGTTCCCGCGCGCTCTTTTTTTCGCAACCTTCGCTTTGGCTTTCTAGCGCGGCTTCCAAAAAGCGGCTCTCCGCTTTTTGGAAGCCAAATATAGAACGCTTTCCAAGGAGCCCCTCTATGAGCAAACCCGTCAACCCCAACGAGAGTTCCGGGAGCGTGGAGAAGTTAATCTTTTTCCCGGGAGTGATTATTATCCTCGCGGTGTCCCTTATCATGGCCTTTAACCCCGATCTGGGGCAGGAAGGAGTGAAGGCGGCCTTAAACGTGGTCTACAAAAACTTCACTTCCTTCTTCCTCCTGTTCGGCGCCTTCTGTTTCGCCGCCCTCATGTGGCTCGCCTTCGGCCGTTACGGCAAAGTCAAGCTCGGCCGTCCCGAGGACAAGCCCGAGTTCACCTATCTCACGTGGATTTTCATGCTCTTTACCGCGGGAGTGGGCATCGGGCTCATGATTTGGTCCATCGTGGAGCCTCTCTACTATATCGAAAGCCCGCCCTTGGATATCGTTCCTTTATCCAAGGAAGCCTACGAATGGGCGCACATGCTACCGCCCTTCCACTGGGGCTTTTCCGCTTGGGCCATCTACTGCCTCCCCACGCTGCCCATCGCTTACAGCGTCTTCGTGCGCCGTGAGTCCACGTTGCGCATCTCCACGAGCTGCCGGCCCATTTTGGGCCGGCGCGTGGACGGCCCTTTGGGCAAAGTCATCGAAATCCTCATCCTGATCGGCACCCTGTGCGCCGTGGGGACCTCCCTGGGCCTGGCCGTGCCCCTGGTCGCGGCCATTATCTCCAGCATCACCGGCGTGGTGGACAACCTCAACCTCAAGGCGGCCGTCACGACCGCCTGGTTTATCATCTGCGCGATTTCGCTCTACAGCGGGCTCAACAAGGGCGTGAAGCTGGTGAGCCAGATCAAGATGTATATCGGCTTCGGGCTGCTTCTGTACGTGATTCTCTTCGGGCCCACGGCTTACATCTTCGACACCTGCGTCAACACTTTGGGTCTTCTGCTCAACAACTTCTTCAGGCTCACTTTCGAGACCGAGCCCTTGCGGATGATCCAAAACGGTTCCGTGGGCGCCTTCCCGCAGTGGTGGACCGTCTTTTATTGGGCTTGGTGGGTGGCCTACGCGCCCATCACCGCCCTCTTCGTCGCGCGCATCTCCAAAGGCCGCACGATTCGCGAAGTGGTCATCGCCGAATGCGTCTGGGGAACCTTGGGCTGCTGGATCTTCCTAATGATTCTGGGCGCCTATTCCCTTTCTTTGGAGGCCTCCAAGACCTTGGGCGTGGTCGAGATCCACAACGCCGTCAGCGACGCCGCGGCCTGCGTGGCGGTTATCGGGACGCTCCCTCTTTCCAAAGTTATCGTTCCCCTCTACGCCGTGCTCTGCTTTATCTTCCTTTCCACGGTGCTCAATAGCTCGGCCTATTCCCTGGCCTCTATCTGCACCAAAAAACTCTCCGGGGAAGAGCAGCCGGCGCGCTGGCAGCGCCTTTTGTGGGCGGCCATTCTAAGCCTCTTTGGGATGGGCCTATTGATCACGGGGGGCGAAAAAGCCCTCAAGACCGTTCAGACCTCCACCATCGTGGGGGCCATCCCCCTCATTCCCATCATTCTGCTGATGGTTTTTTCCCTTTTAAAAGCCTTAAGGGAAGACTTTCCTTCCCTGGGGAAAAAAGAGATTCTCACCGCGGAGAGAGCGGAGCCGCCCGCGGCCTAAGGGCCTCGGAGGCGAACGCTCCCTTCCCTTATTGTATTTAACGTTTTTCGGCCCTTTCCCTTTCCGTTCCCCCCGCGAGCCTTAAAAGCTCGGGCGGGGCGCGGGAAAAGGGAAAGGCGTTTTGAGGCGCTCCGCTCATGGGGCCCTCAAGCGGGCCAATCGCCCTTGGCAAGGAGGATTTATGCGAGATCTGGCGACATCTTTTTGGGATCCCGTCGCTCCCGACGTTTTGGACAAAATTCACGAAAAAACCCTGGAGGTCTTGGCGACCGTGGGACTCAATTTCCACGGCGAGGAGGCTTTGGGAATTTTGCGGAAACACGGGCTGAAAAGCGACGGCATGAAGGTCTTCTTTGACGAGAAGACCGTCGAAAAATGCCTGGGAACGACTCCCTCCCACTTTGACGTTCACGCGCGCGACCCAAAGAAGACCGCGCGCCTTGGCCAAAAAATGGTGGTGGCCACGGCGACGGGCTGCCTCTACCACGAGGACCTCAAAGACGGCCGGCGACCGGCGGTCCTCGCCGACTTCGTCAACATCCAGAAACTCTACCAGACTTCCCCCATCGTGGACATGACCGGTTACACCACGGTGTACCCGAGCGACGTCCCCGCGGAAATCAAGTTTCTCCTGATGACCTTAAAAAGCCTCAAGCACACCGACAAACCCCAAATCAACCCCATGAGCCACAAGGCGGAAACCCTGGGGATGCTCAAAATGCTGGAAATCGCCTTTGACGACCCGGATATTTTCCGCAAAAAGTGCGTCACCGGCGCGGGCATCACCCCCCTCAATCCCCTGCAGTACGGGACGGAAGCCTTGGACACCATGATCGCCTACGCCCAAAGGGGACAAGCCCTCTTCTTGGCGCCGGCCTCCATGATCGGCATGTCTTCCCCCATCACCGTCATGGGCACCGTGGTCCAGCAGAACGCGGAAATTTTGGCGGGCCTCGTCTTGGTCCAGCTCGTCAATCCCGGCTCCCCCATTCTCTACATGCCCGGCTCCTTTACGGGCGACATGCGGACCGCGGGCTGCGCGGTGAGCGGGGCCGACTCCCATTTGGCCAACTCCATCAACTTTGAGCTCGCGCGCCGGAAATACCATCTCCCCCTGCGGGGCAACGCCTCCATCACCGAGGCCAAGGAGCTGGACGCCCAGGCGGGCTCCGAGACCACCTTGGGGATCCTTCTGGCCATGCTGGGCGGGGTGAGCATGTACCATATTTCCTTGGGAATCATGGACTCCATTCTCTGTTTCTCACCGGAAAAAATGATCGTCGACGAGGAGATCTTCTCGCGCCTCGCCCACATAGTCAAAGGCCCGAGCCTGGAAGACGCGGATTACGGCGCCCAAATCCTCGCCGACGTGGGCCCCGGCGGCAGCTTCCTCACCCACAAGAGCACCCAGAAGCGCTTCCGCGAGCTCTGGACGCCCACCGTCTCCCACTGGGACACCTACCAGCATTGGGAGTCCACGGGGAAACCCTCCCTCGCCCAAAGGGCCGCGAAGATCGTGGAAGAGCGCTTGGCCAAGGCCACGGGCGAATACATCAGCGCGGCTCAGGAAAAGGCGATGGAAAAAATCGTCGCGGCGGCGAGGGCCTAGGCCTTTCGCCCCCGTCCCCTATCTCGGAAATTTAAAGCCGACTCGCGCCCCTTGAGGCGAGTCGGCTTTTTTAAGTTTAACGCTTTCCCCGCGCTTGGCTCGGAGCCCCGTCCGTAAGCCAATCCAAGAGTCAAACCGCGAGGGATCGGGCGCGCGGGCGCCCCTTGGGCGGCGGCTTTCGCGGGGCGGGAGCGGAAGGGCGGGAGAGCCCCAAGGGGCCTTGAGGCTCGCGGGGCCCCCGCGGCCCTTGGAGGGATTCGCGGTTTGACGGGGCGTCGTCTTTTTGGCAAAATGAGGGAGAAAATGGTAGGCTACGCGAAGCGCGCGGCCCCCGCCGGGAGACTTAAACTCCGGCGCTCGCGCCTCCCCCGAGGCGCCTTTTCGCGTCGCGGGGGCTCTCCCCGCTTCCATCGCGCCGGCGTCCACGCTATCGATCTACTTTGAGTTAGGGAAAACCAATGGCTGAACTGGTGGCCTTCCGAGAAGACAGACTGGGGTTTCGCTTTACCCTCCACGACAAAGCCGTCTTGGGGCGTTCTTCCGACTGCGACCTTATCCTGTTCGACCGCAGCGCCTCCCGCAGGCACGCCGAGATCTCCAAAATCGGCGAAAACTATTTTATCGCGGACCTGGAGAGCACCAACGGCACCCTCTTAAACGATCTTCCCGTGACGCTGCAGACCAAGCTCAAGCCCTTTGACTGCGTCAAAATCGGCCAGGAGATCTTCATTTTCGATCCCCTCCTGGACGTGATCACCGGGCCGGCGCCCGCGGCCATTATTCTCAATTCCCTCACCGAGACCCAGCAGAATATCGTCAGCCGCCCCGCCTCGGACAGCGCGGCCTCCCTCACCGGGGATCAGGCCAACCTCCTGGCCGCTTTAAACCACGTCCTCTGCGTGATTCCCGAAACGGACGTGGTCCCCACCATCGTCAATTTCATGGTGGAGCACCTCGGGGCGACCTCCACCTCCCTCCTGTGGCCGGGGGCCGCGACGGGCCTCAGGCAAATTTCCTTTATCTCCTACCCCGAGGGCAAAAGGCTCCTTTTAAGCCAGGTGCCCTACCGCAGGGTCACGGAACTGGGCGAGGCCCTCCTGTGGCCGCGCATCGTGACCGAGCTGGATTTCAGCGCGGGCAACCGGCACGTGGCCCAGCTCGACCAGCCCTGCGTGATGGCCCCCCTCTACGGGAAAGACCCCCGCCACCTGGGCCTGCTCTACATGGAAAATAGCCAGCGGGGCCTTGAGGAGAGCGACTTGAGCTTCCTCGCGGCCCTGGGCCAGCTAATCAGCCCCTTTCTCCTCAATTTGCTCTTAAGCGCCTCCAAGGAGGAAGAGCGGCGGACCGCCGAGGATTCCGGGGACCGGTTGACGGACATCGCCAGCCGCGACGACAAGGTGCGCATCGTCTTTTCCACGGCCTCCCACGTGTCCCAAAACCATGAGCCCATCTTTATCACCGGGGAGCCGGGCACCAACAAGACGAGCCTCGCGAGGCATATCCACCTCCAGAGCGCCCAGAAAAACGGCCGTTTCATCAAAGTCACCCTCTCCGATCTCCCCCCGGCCCAGATGGACCGGATCCTCTTCGGCCAAGAGGGCGCCGCCGACGAAAACCAGGTGGGCCTCATGTCCCTGGCGGACAACGGGACCATCTTTCTCCGGCACATCGAGTACCTCACCGCCAACGCCCAGCGCAACGTCCTCATGGCCCTGGAGGAGGGCCTCATCTATCCCATCGGCTCCCACCACGCCCGCAACGTGGCCGTGCGTTTTATCAGCGCCTCTTCCTCCAACCTCTTGGAGAAGGTGGAAAGCGGAACCTTCCGGGAAGACCTTTACGCCCGCCTCACCAAGATTAATTTGGCCCTTCCCCCCCTGCGGGAGACGCGCTACGATATCGAAACCCTGGCCAACGAGTTCGTGGCCAAGGCCGCCCGCGACCTGGGCCTCCCCTTTAACGGGGTGGACCCCTCGGCCATGGAGTGCCTCCGCGCCTATCCCTGGCCCGGGAACATTTCGGAGCTGCGGGCCGAGTGCGCGGTCTTGGCCCAATTTTCCCAGAGCGGCCACGTGGTCATGGACAACCTCCCGGCGCATCTGCGTTTCGCCTCCGAAGTCTTCCGCCACAGCGAGGTGGAAAGCGGCTCCCTCTTGGCCGAGGCGGAAAGGCTGTGCCTTTTCAAAGCCCTTTCCTGCCACCTCGGGGACGTGGAGACCGCCGCGGGGGTCCTTAGCCTCACCCCCGAGGACGTGATTATCAAGTGCCGCGCCTACGGGGTCGACCCCATGGACTACCAGGGGGAGTCCCTGACGGTTATCCGCCCGAATCCAGGGCAGACCTCGCTCCCCGCGGACGACCTATAAGTTGGCCCCGCCCCTCTTTCCCCCTTGGCCCCTCGCCCCGTGGGAAAGACGCGCGGGCGGGAAAGCCCCCCCCAGGGCCCGCCGGCCCCTCCGGTCGGCGCGGCGCCCCCGGAGGGCCTTTGTTTCACCCTTACCAAAGGAGTTGTTTCCGCTTTGGAAGATGGCATAGCAAAAAGGGGAATTCTGGATTTTCTCCTTAAGCCTTTTCGCAAGAATTCCCTGTCCCCCACCGAAATCGAGGAGGAGATCGCCGACCTCTTGGATCACGGCGCGGAAAGCGGGGCTCTCACCAAAAGCTCCGGCGACATGATCCACCGCGTCTTTGAGTTCGACGACACGGTGGCCCGGAAGATCATGACCCCCCGCATTGGGATGGTCGGGGTGGAGGCGGGCGCGAGCGTCGGGGACGTCATCGCGACCGCCCTGCGGGAGGGTTACTCGCGGCTCCCCGTCTACCAGGGGGACCTCGATCACATCCAGGGCTTCGTGATGGTCAAGGACCTTTTGGGGCACTGGGGCGCCGACCTTTCCTCGCCCCTCCCCAGGGATATCATAAGGCCCATCGTCCTGGCCCACGGCAGCAAAAAAATCGTGGAGTTACTTAGCGAGCTGCGGCACCGCAAGAGCCATTTGGCCATCGTCCTCGACGAGTACGGGGGGACCGCGGGGCTCGTCACCATGGAGGACATCATTGAGGAGATCGTGGGGGACATTCACGACGAATACGACGTCGAGGACGACGAGACCATCAAGGAACTCTCCCCCGGCGTCTTTCGGGCCACGGGGCAGGCCGCCATCGCCGACTTGAACGCCCGCCTCTCCCTAAGCATCCCCGCGGGCAACTACGAAACCCTCGGGGGCTTTCTGACGGACCAGCTGAGCCGGGTGCCCTTCAAGGAAGAGGAAATCCGCTTTCAGAACTATACTTTCCTCATCCGCGCCGCGGACGACCGCAAAGTGGACGAGGTGGACATTATCCCCGATCCGGGACCCGTCGCGGACGCCCCTTTGGATCTGGAGCGGAAATAGCTCTTTTTCTTTTTCTCTTTTATTTTTCCGGGGAGGCCGCGCGCCGATGGACCAAAATCCCGAAGACTCTTTAGGTATCCGTTTGGAAATCCCCAATCCCAGCCGCGACGCCCTGGAAGACGCCTTGGCGCGCGGCCCGGGCCAGGGGGGCGGCCAGCGGCATGGAAGCGACGGCGCGAGCGCGCGCGAGGGCGAGCGGCGCCATCATCGCCACCATCGCGGCGAGGGCGAGCGCTCGCCTTCCGACGCGCCGGAGGCGCGCCCAGGGGAGAGGCCTAAGCCCGACATTTTGGTTTTAAGGCCCCATTCGGGGATTTCCGGAGACATTATGGTGGCGGGCCTGGCCGCCCTCCTTAAACTGACGGACGCCGATTTTGACGAGGCTTTAAGGGATTTGGGGCTCCCCGAGCTGCGGGGGAAAGTCCGCCTGGAACCCCGCTCCGTCGCGGGCGTCGGCGGCCACGGGCTCTTCATGGAGCTTCCGGAGGAAAAAGAGAGCCGCGATCTCGCGGATGTCAGCTTTTTTTTGGAAAAGGCCGCGATCCCCCTCAAGGCCAAGGAACTCGCCCTGACGGCCTTCGAGATCCTCGCCGAGGCCGAGGGCCAAGTTCATGGGCTCCCCCCGCGGGATGTCCATTTCCACGAGGTGGGGGCCTTGGACAGCCTCCTTGACGCGGGTCTCGCCGCCCTCTTTTTTGAGCGTCTCTCCCCGCGCCTCTTCGTTTCGGGCCCCCTGCCCCTCTGCGACGGGGTCATTTCCTGCGCGCACGGGCTTTTGCCCTCTCCCGCCCCAGCGGTCGCCAAGCTCCTCCGGGGAGTTAAGGTGCGGGGTCTGCGGTCCAGCGGGGAAACCGTCACCCCCACGGGAATCGCCCTCCTGAAGGCCTTCGGGGCCCGTTTCGGGGATTGGCCGGAAATGACGGTGCGCGACGAGGCTCTGGTTTACGGCGGGCGCCTTTTGCCCGGGGTCCCCAACGGGGCCCTCTTCGCCTGGGGCGGTCTTATTTAATCCCCTGGGGGCGGCCTTTTCTTTTTTTCTCTGGGGGTAAGAATTATTATGGCCGAACGCGTCACCATCCACGGCCCCGCCGCCGTGAAAGAGGCCCTCGCGCGGATGGGCTCGTCAATCCTGGAAAGAAGAGAGGACGCCCCGGTCTTCGTGGGCATCCGCCGCGGCGGGCTCACCGTCAGCGAGCTCCTCCAGGATATCGTCGCCTCCCAGACGGGCGAAAGACCCATGGCGGGGATCATCGACATCAACCTTTACCGCGACGACTGGACCTTGGCCCGCGCCTTCCCGAAGGTGGGCAAAACCGAGATCCCCTTTAGCGTTGAGGGGAAAAGGGTCCTTTTGGTGGACGACGTGCTTTTTACCGGCCGCACGGTCCGGGCCGCCTTGGAGGCCCTGACCGAATTCGGCCGCTCCAAGAGCGTGGAATTGGCGGTCCTCGTGGATCGGGGACGGCGGGAGATGCCCATCCAGCCGGACTACGCTTCCTTCGTCCTCGAGACGACGAGCCAGGAAACGGTGGAAGTGAGCTTTACCGAAAACGGCGAAGGCGAGGTGGTCCTCTTCCGGCCTTAGCCCCGGCGGCCTCGCGCGCCTCCTGGCCACGACGGGCCCCACCGCGAGGGCCCGTCAGCGCGCCCTTTGGGGGGACTTTAATTTTTTGACGCGTTAAGGTACAATGCTTTTTTGGGGGGAATCCCCGCGCGATCGCGGCGCCTTTGGCCGCCCGTCGCGCGCGCCGGAGGCGAGGAGGACCTATGCCGCGAGTCGCTCTTTTCTTAATTGACGGATTTGAGGAAACCGAGGCCGTGACCACCGTCGATCTCCTCCGCCGTGGCGGGGTTACGGTGGAAACCGTCGCGCTCGCCGACGATAGGCTCGTGACGGGCGGACACGGGATCGCCCTCCAGGCGGACCAACTCTTTAAGAATAGCGCCCCCGAATCCTTCGACATGCTTGTCATTCCCGGGGGCACCATCGCCTACCTGGACCATCCGCCCTTTATGGAGGCCATCGCCGCGGCCGCGCGGCGGGGCCAGAAAATCGCCGCCATCTGCGCGGCGCCCGCGGTCTTGGGCGCCTTAGGGCTCCTGAAGGGCCGCGCGGCGGCCTGCTACCCGGGTTTTGAGGAACGGCTCGCCGGAGCCGTTATCGTTAAGGACCGCGCGGTCACGGACGGGAACTTCACTACTTCGCGAGGACCGGCCACCGCGCCTTATTTCGCTTTGGAAATCCTGAAAATTCTCAAGGGGGCTGACGTCTCCCAAAAGATTCAGAAGGATATCCTCTTAGCCTGATATTTTAAGGGAACCACCGCGTCTCTTGGGGAAAGCCTCGCCGGGCCTTTTTCCGGCGGGCTTTGTTTGACGGCGACACAGTATTTTATGAACGAGATTAAGAGGCGCAAGGCCTCGGCTAAACCGGAACGCCTCGCCTTTCCCGGCGCGGTCGCGTCGGAAGGCGATCCCCCCCTTATCCCCAAAACGCGCGATTACCGCAAGGTAGACACCCCTTTCGGCGCGGTCTGTTATAAAAGGCCGGACATGTCCACAGATTACCACCGCCCCAATTCCAAGTTTTCCAAACGCCCGAAACCCGGAAGCCCGCCATGGTCGCGGCCCAAGGGCGCGGCCACGCGCGATCGTTTCCCCAAAAGCCAGAGCCAAATTCCGGCCCTCACCGCCGCGGTGGACCGGGAGCTTCCCCTGGCCGTGGAACGCATTACCGAGGCGGAAAAGGTTTTAAGCTCCAGCGCGGGGAGCGTCATCGATCTCGCCGAAAAGCTGCAGTGCGATTTGACCGCCTTCATGGGGGAATTTGAGGGCGAGGGAGGCGCGGAAATTAAGGGCAAAGAGACCCTGGCCGCCTTCGCGAGCGGCCTGAACATGGGGATTACCAAGCTCTTTGAGTCGGCGAGCTTCCACGATTCCTGCGGCCAGCGCCTGATCAAGGTTAGGGAAACCCTCATTTCCATGGCGGAGCTTTTGCGCCAGATCAAAGAAAACGCCTTGGAGGAAAGCGCCGCGGCCCAAGAGGCTCTGGAGCGGGCTCGCGCCATGCGTCAGGGCCCGCGTGGCGGCTATTACAATCGCGGCTACGACGAGCGGCCCCGGCGCGACTACGACGAGAGGCCCCGGCGCGATTACGACGAGAGGCCTCGGCGCGATTACGACGAGAGGCCCCCGCGCGATTACGACGAGCGGCCCCCGCGTTCCGAGAAAGACGACGGCGCGGGCGAGCCCGGCGACGCGGAGCGGGACGCGCCGCGGGGCGAAGGCTTCGCGGAGCCCGCGGAAGATTTCCGGGAGACGGCGAGCCCCGCCGAGTTCGCGGAGAGCCTTGGGGAAACGGCGAGCCCAGGCGAGAGCGCGGAAAACCTTGGGGAAACGGCGAGCCCAGACGAGAGCGCGGAGAGCCCGAGGGACGCGGGGCCACGCGGTGGCTTTCAGGATAAGCCCCGTGGCGGCTATCAGGATCGGCCCCATGGCGGCTACCAGGGTCGGCCGCGAGGCGGCTACCAGGAGCGGCCCCAAGGCGGCTACCAGGATCGGCCCAGGGGCGGCTTCCAAGACCGACCCCGAGGCGGCTACCAGGATCGGCCGCGAGGCGGCTACCAGGATCGGCCCCAAGGCGGCTATAAAAAAGATGGCCCGGGCCATTGGGGCAAAGGCCAGGAAGCTCCGCGTTGGGGGGACAAGGGCCAGGACGCCCCGGCCAAGCGCGGTTACCCCAAGACCCCGTGGCCTCCGGACGGGGAGGGGAAACCCTCCGCCCCCAAAGGCGCCAAGGGCCTGGGAGCTAAACCTTACGAGCGCGAAAGCGATTCCGGCCAATTGCGGGGGCCAACGGACAAAGGCCTTTCCCAGGCCCAGATCGAGGCCTTGGTCGCCCAGATGACCGACGAAAAGGAGTAAAACTTGCTCGCCCGCCCGGAACGCGCCACCGGCGCCACCGTCCCCGTCGCGGAATTGCGGAACGCGTCGCTGGCCTTTGGGAGCAAAGTTATTCTCGCTAATTTTTCCCTCGCGATTCCGGCGGGCCGGAAGATTTCGGTGGTCGGGGAATCGTCGAGCGGGAAAAGCTCCCTTCTGAAGGTCCTCATCGGCCTGATTCCCCCCGACCGGGGCGAACTCTATCTCTTTGGGCGCGATTTTCGGAAGATCCATTTAAGGGACCGCGAGAAGATCCGCCGGCGGGTGGGCACGCAGTTTCAGGCCGGGGCCCTCTTTGACAGCATGAACGTCCGGGAAAACCTCTCCCTCGCCAAATACGAAAGTTCCCGGGGCCGCCAAAAAGTTGACCCTCGCTCTCTCTCCGGGGAAATCCAGGATTTGCTCTCCGCCGTGGGCCTGGGGAAAGCCGGCCTCTTAAATCCCGCGAGCCTGTCGGGCGGCATGCGTAAGCGCGCGGCCATCGCGCGGGCCCTTATCGGAAATCCGGAACTCGCGGTCTTTGACGAGCCCACCGCTGGCCTCGATCCCCTGACCTCCGGCGCCATTATCCACCTTTTAAATAGCCTTTCGCGCGATTCGGGGGCCGCGATGGTCCTCGCCACCTCGGACGTGGATATCGCCCGGCGCTTTTCGGAGGATATCGTTATCTTCCATCAGGGGCGGATCTGGGCCAGGGGTTCCTTGGACGAGCACCTCGCCAGCCCGGACCCTTATATCCAAAGATTTCTGGCGCGGCACAAGCGTCTGCGCGCCCGATGATTTCCGTCTTTTACGCGCGGATTGGGGACTTTCGCGGTCTTTGGCGTGAGTTCGCGCCTTTTTTGCCGCCACAGAGGCTCGCGCGGGCCCAAAGATACCTCCGCGAGGAAGACCGGATTAGATCTCTCGTGGGGGGACTGCTCCTAAGGCTTTTTTTGCGCGTTCGCGCGGACGGGGATTTGACGCGCGATAAACACGGCAAACCTTTTTTAAAGGGAGCGGGGCCTTTTTTCAGCCTCAGCCATGGCGGGGATCTCGTCGCTCTCGCCATTGGCCCTTATCCCTGCGGCTTGGACGTGGAGCTTTTGTTCCGCGAGGCGCGCTTTGGGCTCATCAAGGAAAGGACGCTGACCCCCGCCGAAATTAGCGCCTGGGAAAAGCAGAGCGAGCGCGAAAGTTTTTTCTGGCGCGTCTGGACCCGCAAGGAAAGCTTGCTCAAGGCCCTGGGAACGGGCCTCGCGATCGCTCCCAACACTTTCGCGGTCCTTCCCCTGGAAGCCCCAAGGATCCTCTTTCGGGGGGAGGCGTGGTCGCTGGCGAGCGTAACTTTGGAAAAGCACGCTCTCGCCTTCTGCCAGCGCGAAGAAATCGCGGGCCTCGCCTTGAGGCGCGTTACGCCAGGGGATTTCCAGCGCGCGGAAAACTTTTAACTTGAGCGAGGGGTCGGCGCGGGCTTGGGTTAAGGAGGGCGGGACCCATCGCCCCGCGAGCCGTCCAACCCGGACGGGGGGGATTTTCTCTTTTCTTAAGCGCCAAGAGAGTCGCGCGAGCCGGAAAGCCACGTACGGCGAAATTTTAAGAATGGACCGCCTCGGGCGGATTCCGGAAGGGTTCCGCCACTGGGAACTCGCGGACGAGCGCGGCTGGACCGTGGCGAGCGAGGCGGCCCCGCCCAGGCCTATCTATAAAAGGGAAAACCGTTAAGCGCGGGCCTCTTGCGCGCGCTCCGCGTAAGGCCCGTGCCGATTCCGCTTCCGTTCGACCGCGCGTCCGCTAAATGGGAATTAGTCAAGCGTGGCGCGCCCGCCAGCGCGCGCCACGCGCGCCGCGACGGAGCCGGGGGCCTCGCGCCGAAAGGGAGGGCCTTTGCAGAAGTCGCCCCGCCGGTTTCCGGCGGGGCGACCGTTAAAAGCGCGGGAAAAAACTACTGGATCAGCGCGATTCGGTCCACGTCCACTTCCAGGCTGCCCCAGTCTTTGTCGATCTCGCCCTGGATTTCCACGGCGTTCTCGGGGCCCACGCTAAGGCCGTTCCATTTGTGGTTGTCAATGTCAATAATGATTTCCCCAGAGTCGTCGCGGAAAAGATAGCGGTCTTTGCCAAGATGTTGGACGATATTGCCGCGCAGGATCACGAAGGAATCATCGCTTAGTTTCAGGGCCTGGGCCACGGTCACCGCGCTTAAGCCGGGGCCCGTAAAGCCGCCCGAGGGATTGGCGCCGTCTTGGGGGCTCGGGGCGGCGGGGCCGTGGAAGCCGCTTTGGGCGAGCGCGGGCGCGGCCATAAAGGCGAGGGCGGCTAAAAAGGCGAGGGCGAAAAGAGAGCTGATACGCATGGGTTTGGTTCTCCTTAAAGGGCTTCGCGGTTGGCGCGGCCAGCCTTCCGCGGCGCGCGCTCCAGGGGCTTAGGTATTCAAGAAGCCCCGCGCGGGGGACGCGCGCCGCGAGAGAAAAAAGCGGTGGCTTCGCCCATAATTTTATCGCGAAAGGGCTTCGTTTTCCAAAGGCTGAGCCATCAAGCGTTCCGCCGCGCCGCGCGATCCCGCCGCCCACCGTCAGCTTGGCCGCCCTGGGACGCCTTAGGGCGCCTTGGGGCGACTTGGAGCGCGAGCGCGTTTTCGGCCCGGGCGGGAGGGCGAGTCCCCCTTTCTCGCTCTTCTTGAAAAGAGCCCTTTTGGGGAAAAAGGGACCGGCCCTTAAAATCCGCCCAAGGGCCGCCTAAAAGGCCCCGAGGCTCGCGAATGTTGGGCCGCGCGAGAGAAAAAAGGTGGCGCGCGGGAGCCTTAAGGCCCACTCGCCCCCAAGGAGGCCATGGGACCGCGCGGGGTCGCCGGCGCCTTGAGGCGTTCGCGGACCGTTTTGGACCACGGAACGCCCGCCATCCAGGCGCGCCCTCGCGGACAGGCCAAAAGGGGGTCGCCGCCGGGAGCGAAGCCCCCTCAAAAGTCTTTAGCGCCCGCGCGGGGCGAGCGCGGCGAAGGTGAAATTTTTTTAATTCATGGGGCCGCGCGAGGGAGTGGGCGCGGCGCCGGGCGCGGGCCCTCGCGCGCTCGGGAGGCCGAGGGAGAGAACGCCCTTTAAGCCTTCCTCCAGGTTGGAGCGCCAAAAAAAGCCCGCCTGGGTAAGCTTAAAGCCTTTTTCTTCCTCTTCCACGAGGCCCGCCTCGTTCCAGACGGCGATGAGTTCGGAGACCAGCGGCGCGTCAAAGGGCTCGCGTCGCAGCAAATCCCGGCCCAGGACGCCCAGAAAGAGGGTCCGGCTAACGGTCGCCATGGCCTCGGCGAGGGGGTGCGGGGGGCGGACCATGGCCAGGGGCTTAAGGCCGCGCTCCACGCCGTCCGCGTAGACGCCAAGATCCTGGGCGTTTAAAGAGAGTTTGCCGCGCGTAAAGCTACCGGCGCCCGCTCCCCAGCCGACGAGATCGTAGAGTCCCATGGTTAGATAATTGTATAGGTTGCGGTCCCGCTGAGTCCTCCGGAAATGGTTGGCGGAAACTTTTTCAAAGCCCTTGTCGGCCAAAAAACGGTCGGCGTGGCGGTAACATTCGGCGAGCCGGGAAAGGGGCGGAAGCGCGGAGCCATCCGAGACTTCCCGCGCGAGCGCGGTCTGGGGCATAACTTTGGTGAGATAGGCGGAGAGCGCGTCGATGGGGAGACTCGCCGCCGTCTCCAGGTCGCGCGCGAAGATTTCCGCGGTCTGCCCCGGGAGCCCAAACATCAAATCCAGCGTGAGCGCGCCCGCGCCCAAGGCGGCCGTTTCGTCGATAAAAGAGACGATTTTCCGGGGGCTATCCCCTCGGCCCGCCCGCGCGCGGACGCCGCGGTCAAAACTCTGGATCCCCAAAGAGAGTCGGTTGACCCCACCCCGAAAGATGGTTTGGGCCTTTTCCCGATCCATGACGCTGACGCGCCCTTCAAGGGTTATTTCCGCGTCAGCCGCGAGGGGCGCCGCGCGCGCGATTCCCTCCAAAAGCTCGCCGAGAAGGGCCGGGCTTAAGAGCGCCGGGGTGCCCCCGCCGATAAAGAGCGCGGAAATCCGCAGTTCGTGGGCCCGTAGCAACTCCCCTTCCCGCGCGATTTCCCGCAGGAGGGAGGCGAGGTAGCGTTTTTCCAGCTCCTCGTCGTGGCGGACCTTAAAAAAGCCGCAGAAGGGGCAGAAGCTGGGGCAAAAAGGGATATTGACATAGGCGGCCAGCGGCTCTCGGGGAGGCTGGTCCCACAAAGTTTCATAACTCCGGTCAATGTCGGGGGACGGGCCCGGGGGGCCTCCCATCATCGCCCCGCCCAAGGAAGGGCGGTCAAAGGCTTGCGTCAAAGGGTCATTCCCCACCCGGGGCAAGAATCGCGGCGGAATAATGGACATGGATAGTTTACTGTCTCGTTATTTTCTATCATTTTGACCTGGAACGGAAAGGAGGAGCGGGAGCGCCGGGAAGGGATTTTATTTTACGCGAAATGTCTTCTCGTGGCCACTTTTTGTCGCGCGAAGGCTAAACGCCCCCGTTTTTAGGGTCAAGAACCCTGAAATCAGCCCCGTTTATTATCCTCGCGGACGCGTCCGGCGCGGCCCAAGGCCCCGCGGGGGGCGGAAGCTTTTGGGGGGCGTCACGCCGTCTTTCCTAGCCCTCCCACGCGAGAGAAGAGTGGGGGAAGGCCCCCGAGGCTATCCGCGCGGCGCGCTCTGGCTCGCGCTGGGAGGCGCGCCCGAACGCGGCCACGCTTCCCCCGGTCAAGGCCCCGCGCTTTTTCCGCCTCCCCAAGAGCCGCCCAACGCGCCGCGGGAAAAACGCGCCCAGGGAGACCCAGGGTCGCGGAAAAGCCCTGAAGGCGGCGGCGCGCGGAAATAAATTTAAGCCCCTGGAGGAGGTCTTGGCGCGCGCCGCCCGCGCCTTTTGGGGAAACGGCAATCCAAAGCGCGCGGCGCGAGGCGCGGTTAATTTTAAAGCGCCCGCGCGGCCCCCAAAGCGGCCGCGGTCGTTTTGGGGCTCTCTCCTAGCCTTTACGAGCCCTTCGCCTTCGCGCGGCCACGCGAGAAGCGCGCGGGGCGCCGCCAAAAGGGGCCTTCCGCGGCCTTCTCCCGCGACCAGCCGCCAATCGCGCGCTTCGGCGTTTATCGTTTAAGATTGGTGAATCCGCAATCTCGATGAAAGCGCGAAAAATCGCGGCGAAACAATGGATTCGCGCCGCGAGGGGATGGCTGATTGATTGATAGAATTGAAAATTTGACTTAGCCTGGTTTCGCGGAGATTATTTTCATGATTCGTTCGGACTGAGGGACTTCGCGACATCCCCCGCGACGTTTCCGAGCGGACGGCCAGCGGGAGTAAAATCCGCCATGATATCCCCGATTTTTGGAAAACTCGGGCTGGATTGTTTTATTCATGGCTTTGAGGCGTGGGGCGCTCTGGCCATTACCGAAAAATCGGAACTGGCGCCGCGCCAGCGGCCTTGGCGAGCTTTCGCGCGTTGGGAACTCCAACCCTCGCCTCCGCGCGTCTCTCTTGAGGAGCGGCTCGGTAAGCCGGGTTCTCCTCTGGCGAAAACCGACGCGCCGCGCGCCGTTAGTTGGCGGGTTTTTCAATCTTCACGCCCAAAGGCGCTTAATCTGAAAACGCCGTCAGGCGCCCTGAAGCGAGCCGCGCGTGGGCGCGTAATTCGCGAAATTGAGAGGCGAAGAACGGCGTGAATCGGAAAAACAACTCATCATAAAACGTTAAAACGCGTCGGCTCCGTCATATTCAGACGCGTTAAAATCCTTGTGGGAATTATCGTTATCGCCTGTATAATTTCTTATAACTGCGCTTTTATTGAATTGACGCCAGAATATTCTGACATGAAATTTTTTAAGAGCTCGAATTGGGCCAATTTCCGTCTAATTGCCCGTGTCTCATACTTGTGTCAGTCAATACGCTTTTTCCTTGGCGTTTGGAAGGCAAAATTTGGGAATACGCGAATTTCTTTCGCCAGAACCACGCGATATTAATTTCAGAAAAGATGAGTATCCGTCTTTGTTAGATATAAATAATTGAATTTCCAGCGGATAGAGTGAATTCATCGCTACCGCTGACAATCATTCTCTTAACTATTCACTGAGTTAAATTTATCAAGCGGGAGCGAAAAATACGCGATCAATATCCATTTTGACGGCGGCTACGCTATTTTGACGACGGGTTATATAATAGGATTCGCGTCTCCTGAAGAGAAAAAGATGGCGTTTAAAGGCATGGTCGATATGTCTTTAAACAATTACCAATGGCTTGGAAATGATTCAGCCGCGCCGAGAGTATTTAAAACAAGGTATGGAGCTATTAAAATAATACTGACTTTAAAATTATAGTGGGATATTTTATTTCCGATGGAGACTGGCGACGTAATCGATATCGGAATTCTCTTTAATGTTTTTGCCGGAATGGATGGGAAAGATGGATACAGAGTTATCAATTATAGAAAAATTTACGGATCATATTCTTTCTCGCTTTTTCCACTCCGATTCTAAAATTTTTGGTCACGCTTGGCGTGATTCTAGGTTTAAAGAGAATTATCTTAAATCTTATTCAGGAATTGAAACTATACGTTATCAGTCAATCAGTAATGGCGAACGCGAACGTTTGCTTTTTAAAATTAACGCTCGTGGAGACGCGAACGACAATTGTTACGCCGAAAAAATAGAGATTTCGTTCGTGAAAATGATATCCGCTAATCCTATAGTGGCGCCGCCATTCAACAAGAAAAGCGATACGACGCGTAATAAATTATATGGATATTGGGGAAAATTTATCCAATCTTCCAAACGCGTGTCGTTTTGAAGTCAGAAAACCATCTGTCCGTTCGCGCTTTGTCTTATCGCGGAGGCGTCTGGAGTGAGTTCTCGATATGTCCCTCTTTGACAAATTTTAGGGTTATTCCCCTTTGAGCGCTTCAAGCGGAAGAAGGCCAAGGTGGTTTTAGGCGCCGGCAAAATGGAAAGCCTTTCCAGGGGCTCGGCGCGGGTTCAAGGCGCCGCGCCTTGAAACCCGCGCCGGCGTTGGCCTCGCCAAAGGGCGGAAGCTCGCTCCAACCGCGAAAAGTCTCGCCCAAGAGACAAGTCTCTCGCGCCTCGCGCGCTTGAAATATTCGGGTAAAGCCACCCTCGGCGCGACGCTGGCGGCCTTCGCGAGGAGCGCCGCGCGAAGCGTCTTTGGTTTCGCGGCGTATCCCCCGCCGCGACCTTCCGCCTCACTGTCTCCTTGTCTCGAAATAGCCGGCGTTTTCTAATTTTGCCGTCGCCCTTTTCGTTCCGCCCGCTTTAAGCGTCCTGATTTTCGTCCGCCACGCGCCACGCTAGAGGGTCAGCGCGGCGATCGGCTTTTCCGCGCGTAAGGAGGGGTAGCTAATTATTTTTATGGCTAATTTTCACTATTTTCAATAGTTTATAGCCTAAAAATAATTTAATTTATAGCTATAAATATTTTAAACGGCCCTCGCGGCGTCTTAAGGCGCGAGGCGTTCCCCGTGGAGCGCCATAAAGCGTATCGGCGCGAGTCTTTTCCCCGCCCGTCAGGGGAACGTGGCTCTCCGCGAGGCCTCTAGGCGCGCGACTCGGTCCCCAAAGGATTCGTTTTGGTTCGTAATGAGGGGGTTGGAGCGTTCCTTCCTTGGACCGAAAAGTGGCCTGTTTTCGCCATTTGGGGCGCGTTCTCGTAAAAATGGCCTAAATTAGTCTATTTTCAATCATTTATCGCTAAAAAATAATTAAAAAAAATAAATTAATCCCGCGCGTTTGGGTTTTCCGGCCCCAAGCGACCCCCAGCTCGCGTCCCCGCTTACCTTAAAATGGCGGCGATAAGCGCTATATCATGGCGCGGGCCCTCTCTGGCGCCGCCCGCCGGGAGGGCGCCCCCCGGGAGGCGAGGGACTTTTTGTTTTTCTTTTAGAAGCGCAAAAAAAACGCCCCTAGCCCGTCGCCGGATTAGTCCGCGAAGGGCTTAAAAGTGGCCATTTATAGGCAATATTCAATAAATTGGCTAGCTTAGGCCACGCAAATTTTTTTCTTGACATCGACCATAAAATAAATGAAAATTCCAAACCAGCCATCCTTTCTTTTTAATCCGCGATTCTTCGCGGTTTCTTAATGAGAAGCTTGCGTCTTTTTTTTTCCTTCTTATTTTTGGGTCGCTTTTGGGCAAAGCGACCGTTACCCGGCCCTAATCCGAGGCCTCAAATATCGGACTTTGGCCGCTCTTTACGCGGTTAGGGCGTCTCGCGACGTTCTTAAGGAGGATAACTCGCTTTTAAGGCGGCCAGTAGCTCCGCCTTGAATCAACTCCCGGGAAGCTAAAGTATGTGTTAGCCGCCCGCTTAGGAGGATCGTAAATGTCCAAATTTCCCGAGGCGCGTTCTGGCGCCTCCCCGACGGCTCTCTTTGGCCTCTTCTTCCTTTCCGCGCTAATTTTTCTTCCTTCCTGCGGGGGAGGCCAAAATTACAGGCCCGTCGCGGTTTCCAAACCCTCTAACCCTCAGGGGACTTGGCGACAACCGTCCGAAACCCAGGCCCTGAGGCGATATCGCCCCGGCAGTATCGTGGAAGCGCCCGCTCGGCTCGAAACCGAGGCTCGGATTGTCTCCTTAGAAGATACTTATTTTAACGATCCCGAGGCCGACTCGCGCTCTCAACCAAGCTTTTCCCGCGATTCCGCGGAGCCCTTGATTGACGCCCCGGGCGCCTCGCGCGGCCTGGACGGCAACCTTTCGACGCGCGTGGCTGGGCAGACCCTCTTGGCCAATTACGGCCTGGGGTCCAAATCCCGCGTCGCCGCCCCCACTCGGACCGTCTCCGCGACGGTCTTAACCGATGACGCCCCCGCTTCCACCCGTGGCCTCAAAAGCGGCCAGGGCTTCACCAACCGCCTACTCACTTTGGCCTACAGCCTGACCGGTCGTCCTTACCGGGCCGGCGGCGCGAGCCCGGAGGCCGGTTTCGACAACGCCGGGTACGTCTCTTACATTTTGTCCCAATCGGGAGTTCGCCTGAGCGACAGAAACTCCCGCGGCGCGTTGGCCGCGGGGAAACCCGTTTCCCGCCAGGACCTGCGTCCCGGCGACGTTTTGGTCTACCAGGACCCCCGCGTCGAGGGACAGTATATGTTGGGCGTTTACACGGGTAACGGCAATTTTCTCTTGGCTTCCCCGCGCCTGAACCTCGTCGCCGAGACGGCGGCCTTCGGCGTGGATTACGGTCCTTATTTTATCGGGGGTCGGCGCTACGTTGACGATCCGGCGGCGGCGCCCCTCTCGGAGGCGGCCAAGATGGCCGCGACCAACGGCGCGGTCAAACAGGCCCTTTCCGCGATGGGGGACAGCCTTCCCAGCATGGCTTCCACCTACGGCTCTCCCAAGAAAAAGGCCAAGAGCTATCAGCGGAGCAAAAAACCCAAAAGGAAAGTGGCCAGCAGTTCCGCCCGCAAGGCTCCGAAAAAGAAAACTTCCTCAAAACGCAAAAAAAGGGTTTAAAACTTTCTCTTCTTTACCTTCCTAGCGCGAGAAAGCCCCAGAAGCTCGCTTCGGGGATGAATCGCGCGCTTCTGACAACGAGTCGGGGCGTCGGCTCGCGGGGGAGAAGGGGCAAGACCGGTCTCGACCGGCGTCCTTCGCTAATCCCGGAATCCCCAGGAGCTCGCTCCGGGGAGTATGTCAAGCCTGTCGCGGCTGAAAAAGCCGCTCGCGCGGCGTGGGAAGCGTCCGCTTCGCTAAGGAGGGCTTCCGGGAAACGCCCGGCGCCTTCCCTTTCCGCCCTTGAAAGCGCCGCCGCCTAATTTTTTAGGCGGCGGCGCTTTATATTTACGCGAAAGCCTTAAGTTAAGGCGCTATTCTTGCCTATTCCGGGGAATCATGTTAATAAAAATATGTTTTTCCCCTGACTTGGGTTTTTTGGGGAATAAAAATGTATATAAGCCAAAACCCAATTTCGTTAAAAAACGCCTTGAGCCTTTTTTCGACGCGCAAAACGGTGCATTAATGCCAGACTCAAATCAACCGCGCGGGAGCGAAAGCGACCCCGCGCTCTCCTCTCCCGCCTCGTCTCCAGCGAAACCCAATCCTGGCCCTCCCCGCGAGGCTTCCCCGGAAGGGGCCCCGGATTCCGCGGGCGCGGCGGAGGGCGCCGACTCTCCTGAGGCGGAGAGGGGAGATCCCGCCGCCCCGGCGGAAAAGCCCCGCAAACTGAGCAAAGGGGCCAAGTGGCGCCAGCGGCGGGCCGCGTCCCGCCAAAAACGCGCGGCGGCTTCCGCGGCCGCGCGGCGGGAGCGGCGCGCGGCCGAAACCCCGGAGGAGCGGGAGAAGCGCTATCTCCAAAAACGGGCGGCGACGGAGCGCTCCCTCTCCGCGGATCAGGCGGGGGAGATCGTGGTCACCGCCAAGGTTCAAGAATTTTTGAGCGAAATCGGCCAGCCCCAGCTGGCCCCTTTTATCCCGGATCCCTTTCAGACGGAATCCATTGAGCTTATTAAGAGCCACGACGTCATTGTCTCGGCCCCCACGGGGAGCGGAAAGACCTGGATCGCCCAGAAGGCCATCGAGGAGGAAATCGCCGCCGGGCGTTCCATTTGGTACGCCTCTCCCCTCAAAGCCCTTTCCAACGCCAAGTTCATCGAGTTCGGCAAAATTTTCGGGACCGACCTGGTGGGCCTTATCACGGGCGACCATAAGCTCAATCCCCGTTCTCCCATTATCGTGGGCACCACCGAGATCCTGCGCAATCAGCTCTACGACGCCATGAGCTCGGCGCGCGACCTGGATTACGATTTGGTGATCCTCGACGAGGCCCATTATCTGGCGGACCTGGAAAGAGGCGTGGTCTGGGAAGAGGTGCTGATCTATCTCCCCACCCGGGTGCGGCTCCTCCTGCTATCCGCGACCATTGAAAACGCGCGGGAAATCGCCGACTGGCTCTCCAATATCCGGGGCACCGAGGTCAAAGTGGTCAACGGCGGGGAACGGCCCGTGCCCCTGATTCCCCTGTGCTTCCGGCGCCGCACCCTCTCCACCTTAGAGGACGCGGCGGGCAAGTCCGCCGTCCCCGACAAGGAGGGGCGCCGCCGCTCTTCCTTCGGTTCCAGGCGCGATCTGCCCTTTAGCTCCGGCTCCCTCAAGTGCCTGCGGGACTTGGACCTCCTTCCGGCCATCTGCTTTTTAAAGTCCCGCTCGGACTGCGACAAGGCGGCCCGGCTCATTGATTTGGGGGTCTCCGAGCCCCCCGAGCGCGCGTTGGCGCGCGCGAGCCTCATTGACGAGTACGTCGCGAAGTATCCCTATATCGAGAGCTACCAGGATTTAACGCCCGCGCGGAAACGGGCCGTCGCCAGCCATCACGCGGGGCATCTCCCCCAATACAAGTTCCTGGTGGAAGAACTGATGAGCCAGGGGCTCCTCTCGGCCATTTTCGCGACCTCCACGGTCTCGGCCGGGGTCAATTTTCCGGCGCGGACCGTCGTCATTCCTCAAAGCGACCGCTTCAACGGGAGCGGGTTCGCGGATCTGACGGCCACGGAACTCGCCCAGATGACCGGCCGCGCCGGTCGGCGCGGTCGGGATCTGATAGGTTTCGCGCTCATTCTGCCGGGGCCTTTTATGGATTTAAAGCTCATGGACGGGCTCTTCCGCTCCCCGCCCAACCCCATCCGGAGCCGGCTCAATATTGATTTTTCCATGGTTTTAAATCTTCTGAAGGCCTACCCGCTCAGCCACGTCAAGGATATTCTCGTAAAATCCCTTTTGGTCTGGCAGAACGCGCGTAAGAAAAGCGCGGCGAATCTGCGGATGGCGGGCCGCGAGATTATCGCCTCTTTTCAGAAGCACGCCCGTTTTCTTAAAAAAAGCGGCTATCTCACCGCCGCCCACGCGCTTACCCCCAAGGGGGAAGTGGCCTCCCAACTGCGCTTGGATCATCCCCTGGTCTATTCCGAGGCGATCGCGGCCCAATCTCTCCCCGATTCCCCCGCCCTCTTGGCCGCCACCGTGGCCTATATCATTGACAGCAGCCTCAAGGGCGGCGGCCAAAGCCCTTACGCCCAAAAACCTCCCCAGAAACTGATCGAGGCTTTGCTGAATTTCGAGAAAGCCACCACGTCCATGGCCTCCGCGCTCGCGAAAGACGATTTTTCCACGCCTAGCTATGAACCCAACCGGAGCTGGGCCATTTACGAGTGGGCCCTCGAGGGGGACTTCCATAGCGCCTCCCGCCGTTTGGGCCGCGACATCGGGGACATGGTGCGGACAGTCTTGATGACCGTGGAATATTTAAATCAGTTCCGTTCCCTGAGCCAGGAATACCCTGACCTGAGCCAGGCGGCCCAGATGGCGCAATCCATGCTTTTGCGGCCGCCTATCGTCTAAAGCGCGGTCGCCTTTCGCCAGCTACGCCTTTTTTCATAAAAAAAATCCCGCGCGGGGGAAGCTCCCGGCGCGGACGGGCCTCGGGCGCGGAGCGGGGACGGTCCCGCTCCGCCCTCGCGAAGACTCGCTCGCGCTCCCCCCAGGAAGGGCCCGCGCCGCGCCCGCTCCGCGAAAATACGTCGCGGCCTTAAATCAGCGCGATAATCACGACTACGAACAGAAAAGCTTTCATCCTCGCGTCTCCCCCAACGGCGGGCGCGCGTCCCCCCTCGCGGTGGCGCGGGAGGCGCTCCCGGTCCTTTTCTCTTTTTTCGGACGCGTTAGCCTTTGGCTAAACGGGTGGGGGTTACGCCGCGGCGTTAGGCGAGGTTTTTCCGCGCGCTATCGCGCCGCGCCGCGTGGAGGGGAAAAAAACGGCCCTTAAGCGCTCCGGCCCCCCCAAGCGGGGGCGGAGGCTTAAGGGCCGTTAAGAACGCTAAAGCGCGCGTTAAAGCGGCTTTAAGTTATTCGGCGGGAGCCTCTTCGGGAGTGGGCTCGGCGGGCTCAGTCGGTTCCTCGGGGGCGGGAGTGACCGGAGGCTCCTCGGTGGGAGGAGGCGTGGTGTCCGCCGCGACCTCGGGGGCGCTCTCGGTCACGGTCTCGTCCGTGGAACCGGCGGAGGGAGCGGAAGTCTCTTCAGGATCCGCGGCGGGCGCGGCCGGATCGGCGGTCGGATCTACGGTCGGGGTCGGGGGCTCGACGGGATCGGGCGTGGAAACGGGCGGGGGAGTCGGCGCGGCCGGGGGCGGGGGCGGAGTGGAGCTATCGCAGGCGACGAAAAGGAACATCGTCAAAAGGCCAAGAGCGAGCGTAAAAAGGGTAGTTTTGCGGATTTTCATGGTGCCTCCCTAGAGGGACAAAGCTGCGGTTGCCATCGCAGAGGGGATAAAACGAAAAAAGGAAGCGCGGCCAGAGGGCCGCGAAAGAAAGTTTCTTCGCGGAAACGGGGAAAGCTTAAAGGCGCGCGCCATAAACCGGCCCCCGCGCGAGCGTCGCCCCCAGAGCCAAAAGAACGCCCGTTTCCGCCTAAGCGTAAAAAGTGGGAATATCGGAAAGGTTATGAAGCCAAAAGGATCCTTATCAAAAAATACCTCGTCTTCTAGGAAAAGAAAGCTTATTTTAGGAAGAAAGCCAAGGAGCTTCAGGCCAGCGGAAAAGCCGGAAGCCTTATATCCGGAAAGTTAGCCAAAAATAGGAAGAAAAAGAAAAAGTTTAATTTTTGGCGCGCGGCTTTTTCGCGGACTCCTTCGGACGGGAAAACTTTCCCACGCGTCCGGAGTTTTTCCCCGGAGTTTTCCCGTGGACAGGCTAAGTTTATCCGCTTCATAAGCTTAACCCAATTTTGAAACGGCAATATTTTGCCATAAATCCTTGGCCTTGGCAAGCCTTTTTCCAGAAAGAGCCAAGCCTCGGCGCGGCGCCGGTTGAGGGAGCGGCGAAGGGGACCCTTCGCGCGGCGCCGGACGCGGCGACGGGAGGGCGGCCCACGGGGCGGATAAGCGCGGGCTTACGCGCGAGAGCGCGTCCGGTTCGCGCCGCCCTCCCGCGGGGCGAAGGACCCCAAGGAGGCCGCGCTTTTCTCTGGTCGCGCCCGCTTTTTTAAGGGGAGGCGCCCTTAGGTGGCGCGGACCCTCGGCAAACGCGCCTCGGCCTCGCGCGCTCCACGGCGGCCCCGAGGGAAGGATGGGCCAGGCGCGAGTTTGGGGGGAGCGAACTTTTTTTAGGCGCCTCGCCTTGCTACAATAACCTCCGTCCTGACGCTTTTCGGTACCCAAAATAGCGCGCTCGCGCGCCATTTATGGGGATTTTTGGGGGGAGGCGCCCCGTTGGCCTTGGGCCGTCGCGCGGAGGCCCCGCGCCCCCCTTCCCCGCCGCGTTCTCGCCGTTTTTTTCCCGCGGACGCGCCCTCCCCTCGCGCGCGCCGTTCCCTTTTGACGAGTCGGGTCCCTGACCCCCTGATTTTTTTTGGGCCGCCTTATGGATCAGAATTCCCCCTCCAGCCCTTCCCCCGCTCCGGGCGCCGCGCCGGGAGTCACCCTCGCCGTTAACTGCGACGACGAACTGTCGCTCCCCATTAACTATTATTTTCCCTTCCCGCGTTCCATCCGCGTCGCCAATATGACCGGAAAAACCTTAAGCGACGCGCGGGTGCGGGTTCTCGCCAAGCCCGCGTTTATGGACGGGATCGTTTTCGATCTTCCTCCCCTCAAACCCGGGCAAATCCACGAGGCTACCGCCCAGGAAATGAAAACGCGGCTGGACCGCGCCTTTTTTGGGGAACTGCGCCAGAACCAGACGGCTTACCTTAATTTCCAACTCTTCCAGGCCGACGAACTCTTGGACTCGAGCGCGCGCGCCGTCACCCTTTTCCCGAATTTTTTCTGGCCGGGCCTGGACAGTTACCCCGAAAGCCTCCTTTATTTTATCCACCCCAAGCCCATGGATTCCTTGCTTGAGGAGACTTGGGCGCGCCGCGGCGAAAGCGCGCCCGCGGAACCGGCTATAATGGCTTACCGTCAGGGCCCGGAGGGTGCCCAAGCTCTCGCGCGGACGGCGCTTAGCGTCTGGCGGGACCAAAATTTTTCCATTGGCGCGGGAGATCCCTTTATCGCGCAAAAGGCGCGCGCGTGGGAGGAAATCCTCGCGGGCGACGCCTCGCGGGAGATCTCGCCCTTGGAAGACGCGATTTTTCTCTGTTCCCTCTGGAAAGGCGTGGGCTTAAGATCTCTCGTGGTTTTCGCCAATAGCGGGATTTTCGCGGGGGTTTGGCTAGTCGAGAGCCAGTTCCCAAGCGCCTTGAGCGACGACCCGGAACCCTTAGCCCGGAAAATAGCCGCGGGCGAAATCCTTTTGGCCGATCTTGGCGCGTCGGGAGATTCCCCTCCAGTCTTGGAAGAGTCGAGCGCGCGGCTCGCGACGCTTTTGGGGCCAGATAATTTTCGCGCGCTTTTGGATCGCGAGCGGGGCAGGACCGAAATAGATGATCGCTCTCCCTTTCCCTTTATCCTCGACCTTCCCCCGCCCCCGCCCCTCCCAGCCTTCGCGCTCCCGCGCGGGAGCGGCGCGCTCTTTCTTCCCTCCGAACTCCCCCAGGGAAGCGGCGCGCTTTTTTCGCCTTCCGAGGCCGAGGCGGAGAGTCAGACGGAGCGAGATGGCGAGGCGGCGGCCCGAGCGGCGGAGACCGCGCCGCCCGCCGCCACGAAGGCGCGCTCTCCGCTCGCCCCGGGAAAAAAGGAAACCCTGGCGGCGCGATCCAAGCTGGAGAAATGGAAACGGAAATTATTGGACTTAAGCTTACGCAACAATCTCCTCAATTTTCGCCCTACCCTCAAATCTTTAGAATTCGTGGCGCCGGATCCCGAGGATTTGGAGGACCGCGTCTCCGCCGGGGACAAATTCACGCCCGTCGCCGGGGCGGACAAACTCCGCGACGATCCCGAAAGGCTTAAGGGCGACGACGGAAAGCCCTTAAGCGCGGACGCCGCTTACCATGAGCTCGCCCAGGAGCTCGCGCCCCAAAACGCGCTCGTCGCCAAGCTCGCGGGCGCGGAACTCGTCCAAAGGCTCACCAATATCCAGAGGAAGGCCAAGGCCGATCTGGAGGAGGGAGGCGCCAACACCCTCTATTTGGCGTTCGGTTTTTTAAAGTGGCGCTCCGCGCGTCACCCCAAATTCGCCAAAGCCCCGCTGATTTTAAAGCCGGTGAAACTTGAGCGCCAACGCTCGGGCGCCACCTTTACCCTTAAGGCGACCGAGGACGAGCCCCGCTTTAACCTCACTCTTTTGGAATTATTGCGCAAAGATTACGGGATTGGCGTTTTGGACCGTTTCGCCGCGGAATTGCCGACGGACCGGAGCGGTTTGGACGTCTACCAAATTTGGGACGAAACGGACAAGGCCATCGCCGCTTTTCCCGAGTGGAGCGTCCTGCGGGAAGTGACCTTGGGTCTCTTTTCTTTTTCGAAATACCTCATGTTTGAGGACTTGGAAAGGCAGAAAACGAATATCGCGAGGAGCCGGCTCGCGAACCTTCTGATGTATCGGGAAACGCTTCCCGAGAGCGGCGCGGGCCTAACCCCTCCTTTGGAGCCGGGGGAACTGGACGAAAAGCTCGCGCCGGAGAGCGTCTTCACGCCCCTTTTGGCCGACAGTTCCCAGCTTTCCGCGGTCGCCCGGAGCGCCGGCGGCTCCGATTACGTGCTCATCGGGCCTCCGGGGACCGGCAAAAGCCAAACCATCGCCAATATCATCGCCCACAACCTCGGGCTCGGCCGCAGCGTCCTCTTTGTCGCGGAAAAGGCCGCGGCCCTCAACGTGGTTTACCGCCGGCTCCGCGACCTCAAGCTCGACGAATTCTGCCTACAGCTCCATTCCAACAAAACCGATAAAAAAGCGGTGAGCCAGCGTCTTTACCGAACCTTGAACGATACGGCCCCCAGCGCGCCGCCGCGCTGGGAGAGCGTCCCCCCCAGGCTCGCGGCGACGCGCGCCGCCCTAAACGCTTACGTCCGGGAGCTTCACGCCCCCTACCCCAGCGGCTTTTCCGCGCGCCGGGCTATCGGGGAACTCGCTTGCCGGGGCGAGACGCCGGATATTGAGCCGGATTTTTTGCGCTCCGACGCGCCGCTCTTTGACGGCGCCGCGCTGGAGCGGACCATCGCGGCGAGCGAAAAATTCGGTCGCCTCGCGCGCGCGCTTAAAGAGGAACTCGCCTCCGGCGTCGTCCTTATTTCGCGGCGAAACTGGACCCACGAGTGGGAAACGGAAACGCTTTCCCTCGCCAAGGCCGTTATCCAAGACTCGGAAGCTTTAAACGAATTGGCCGAGACCGTTAAAAAGGCCATCGGCCTGGATCTCGCCCTTTTCCCCCTCCAGACGGTCCCTGGGCTTACGGCTCTCTGGGAACTCGCGCCGTTGGCCCACGGGCGCGACTATTCTTTTAGCCTCGGCCCCGACAGCGAGGCGGAAAGCCGCGCGCTCGCGCGCGCCAGCGACGCGGCGCGGCGTTTTCGCGCCAAAATCGCGGAATTTCGTCAGGGCGCGGAAGAGGGATCCGACGCGGCGGCCTTCAGGGCGGAGTCGATCTCCCTCGCGCGGGAATTAAGCCAATTCTGGGAGCGCGAAAAGGGCGCCGCGCGGACGGCGCGGGAGCGCGCCCAGTTCGAGACGGGAATTTTCCTGGAGGAAAAGGCGAAACGCCTTTGGGCGGCCCTGGCCAGCGGGCCCGAATCGCTCGCCGTCGCCTGGCGGGCCTTCGCCGCGGGCCGGGGAGAGCTAACCCTCGCCAAAGCCCAAAAGGCCTTGGAGCTTTTGCGCGCTTACGACGCGGCCGTCGCGGGCTTGGCCTTTCGCCATGATTTGGATATAGCCTTCGGCCAAGATCTGGAGTCCCTCAAAGAAACCTATCAAAGCGCCATGGGTTCCGTTTGGGGCCTATGGAAAAAATGGAAAGTGGGCGCCGCGCTCAAAACGTTTTTAATCGGCAAGCCCGAGGAACTCGTTTTGGCGGACCTGACTCTGCTCGGCGAAGCGCGCGCGATAGACCTTGAGCTCGCGCGCTTGGGGAGACTAAGGGAGTCGAGCGGCGGCCTTTTTAAAGGGCGTCTCACTGACCGCGCGGGGCTTTCCCGCTTTATCGAGGTTTTGGAAACCGTGAGCGCGGCCTACTTGAGCGCGCTTGAAGGGGAAAAGAATTTAGGGGAAGCCGAGGCGCGTCTCGCGCTGGCCCAAAGCTTTAACGACAATCTGCGCGATATTTTGAAGGCGAGTTTCGCGAGCCCGGAGCTCGCGGCGTCCTTAAAGGAGCCTTTAAGGCTTCTTTTGGACAATAAGGGCGCCGCCATGAGCCCCACTGGCGCTTTGGCGGGAACTTTAAAGTCCTGGTCCGCGACCGCGGCGAAACTTTCCGCTCTCGCCTCTAAACTCGAGAGCGCCGCGGGCGGCGCCTCCTTCGGGCCTCTCTCTTTCGCCAAGCTGGAGAGCTTCTCCCGGGACGTCGTCCGGCACGCCCCGAGCCTCCGGGAATACGCCCTTTTTCTGGAAGCGAAAAGCGACGCCCTTGGCTTGGGCTTAGGCTCCATCCTCGAGCGAATGGAACGGGGCGCCTTGAGACTTGAGGAAGTCGGAGGCGCCGTCATCAAGGCCTTCGCCCGCGCGCTCATTCCGCGCGCCGTGGAAACGAGCCCATCGCTGAAAAGCTTCGCGCTCATTGAAAAAGAAAACCAAATTCAGTCGTTCCGGACCCTGGGAAAAGAGCTGAGGGAGACGAGCGTCGCCAAGATCCGCTTAAAGCTCTTGGATAAGAGCCGTTTCGTTGGGATCCCCGCGCGGGAAATTAATGTCTTAAACGCCCAATTCGCGAAAAAACGGGCTCACTTTCCTATTCGCAAGCTCTTGGGGGAACTGCCCCATCTGCTTCCCCTTCTTACTCCCTGCCTTTTGACGAGTCCCCTCTCCGTCGCCCAGTATCTTCCCGACGCCTCCCAGCTCTTTGACCTCGTGGTCTTTGACGAGGCCAGCCAAATCCCGGTCTGGGACGCCATCGGGGCCATCGCCCGGGGCCGCCAGGCGGTGGTGGTGGGAGACCCCAAACAGCTTCCTCCCACCAACTTTTTCCAGCGGACCGATGACGAGAGCCAAGACGGGAGCTACGAGGACGAGGACGAGGACGAGCGCCTGGAAGAAAGCGTTCTGGACGAGTGCGTGGCCGCGGGGCTTTCCCAGGTCAAGTTGAGCTGGCACTATCGGAGCCGCTCCGAGAGCCTTATCAGCTTTTCTAACCGCAAATACTACGACGGCGATTTGGTGACTTTCCCGTCCCCGGACACGCGCGACTTGGCCGTGAGTTTCCGCCAGACCCCGGGCGTCTACGATAGGGGCGCGACCAAAACCAATAAGCTCGAGGCCGAGATTCTGGTCGCGGACGTCATCAAGACCCTCAAGTCCCCGGAGTTTCGCCAGAAAAAGCTCTCCCTGGGCGTGGTAACCTTTAACGGCGCCCAGCAAAACCTTATCGAGGATCTGCTGGAGGAGGCCCGCCGCCTAGATCCCGCTTTGGAGGAGCACTTCGAGGAGAGCCGGGACGAGCCCGTTTTGGTCAAGAACCTTGAAAACATCCAGGGGGACGAGAGGGACTATATTTACTTTTCCGTCTGTTACGGGCCGGACAAAAACGGCAAACTCGCCCTCAATTTCGGGCCTTTAAACAACATTGGCGGGGAAAGGCGCTTAAACGTGGCCATCACCCGCGCGCGGCGCGCCTTAAAGGTTTTCGCCTCCTTTGAGCCCGACGCCCTGAGCCTGAATAAGTCCCCGGCCAAGGGCATGGAGGATCTGCGCGATTTTATGCGTTTCGCCGCGGGCGGCGCGGCCCGCGGGAGCGAACGCCGCGAAGGGAGCTACGACGCTGACCCCGGCCTCCTCGAAAATTTCGTCGCCCAAAGTCTCGGTAGGCTCGGCTGGAACGTCGTGCGGGGCGTGGGGGTCTCCGACTTCCAGATAGACTTAGCCGTGGTGGATCCGGACAACCCCGCGCGCTTCCTGGCGGGCCTGGAAGGCGACGGGGAAACCTATCGCAGGGCCAAAACGGCTTTGGACCGCGATTATCTGCGGGAAAAAGTTCTCGCGGATTTGGGTTGGACCATTTTGCGCTTCTGGGCGCCCGACTGGTGGCGGGATCCCGCGGCCGCGGCGCGCGCGCTTGATTCCGCCTTGAAAGATATCCTCGCGCGGCGAGTCTCCGCCCCATCAGAGGCCGAGGCGCCGGCGCCCGCGGAGGGCGCCGGCGCGAGCGGCGACGGGGACGGCGCGATCGCGGAAGATGGCGCGGCCGGAGCGGATGGCGCGGCCGCGGCGGACGGCGGGATCGGGGCGGATGGCGGGGATGGCGCGGACGCGCCCGCTAGCGCGGAAAGCGCGGGCGACGCCGACGGCGGGGAGGCCGACGAGGAAGACGACGAAGATAGCGAAGAAGACGAAGTTACTGAAGTTCGCGAAGACGACGGGGATTCCGGCGGCGCGCGCGCGAGCGGCGCTGGCCAAGGCGCCGCGAGGGGCTCTTCCGCGCGGGGAGAGGGCGGCGGGAAGGCTTTAAGCCAGGCGGAGACGAACGCGAAAATAAGGGAAAGAATCCGGGAAACGGTCGTCGCGCGCTCCCCCGTCTATCTCCCCAATCTCGCCTCGGATGTCGCGCGCTTTTTAGGCTGGTCAAAAGCCACCGCCAAATTACGCGCCCAAGTGAAAAAAGAGGCTCAAAAGCTCTTTCCCCATACCGTCGAAAAAATAAGCCTGGGAGGCCTTAAACGCGAGCCGGGCTATTTTTTCTGGTCAAGCGAGCCCGGTCGCTTGGAGTCTTTCCGCGCGAGGGGAGAGGACGAAAAACTCAATATTCTGGAAGTGGCCCTCCCGGAACTCGTGGCCCTGGCGCGCGGGATCAACCCTCAATCCTGGGAGGACCCTGTCGAGCTTATGAAGGAAAAATTAAAAATACTCCGCTTAAATAAAGATAGGCGCGAGCGGCTCGAACTCGCTTGGAGGACTTACGTGGAGGAGGAAAAAACGGGCGAGCCCCTCAAATAAGCGTGGTCGCCAGCCCCTTAGGCCGGAGTCGCGTTTCTTTAAGCGGTTCCGACGATTTGAGGCGGAATTCGTCGCCTAAAAAGGCGTGAGCGTCAGCGCGCGTCAAGGAAACCGCGGACTTCAAGGAAACCTAAGAGACGCGCCGCCCAAGCCTGGACTTACGGAGATAGCCTCAATTCGCGCGGTGGGAGCGTCTCGTGGGAGGAGTTGGCGAAGATAAAGTCCCGACAACGCCATTATCGGGGTCAAAAAACAGCGATAGGTTAAATCGACGGCAAAAAATACGCGTTTCGGTTCGCCCGCGCCATATACGGGCGCGTTGTATTAAATTTATCCTTCAGGAGGGGATGAGGAGCGGTTGCCGGATCATAATTTATTGCTTAAAAGGGGAAAATACGCGAATATTGTTGACATGAGCGTCTCTTTGGCTAGATTGTTTTTTTAATGGACACGGTAACGAGCGTGAAACGACTTCCGCTTGGCATGAATACTTTTAAACAAATTATTGAAGAGAACTATGTTTATTCCGACAAGACGAAATTCGTCTACGATATGGCTAGCGCTGGCAAGTCATATTTTTTATCAAGACCTAGGAGGTTTGGAAAATCGCTTCTTTTAAGCGCTTTTGAGGCGCTGTTTAGCGGTCCTCCCGATCCAGATGGGCCGCCTCATGGGCTTTTCAAGGACCTTTGGATAGGCCGTAATTCGGATTACGATTTTACCATGACGTATCCAATCATTACGATTTCAATGGCGGCGGGGACCAAATCCCCTGATGAACTTACGCTTTTTCTCGCGACCGCTTTAAGCGATATTAACGATAAAGAGAAATTAAACCTGACCCTAACTATACCAAATATAGATCTTCGCAGAATTATTGAAAAATTAAGCGAAAAATATGGTAAAGGAGTAGTTGTCCTCATTGACGAATACGACGCTCCAGTTAGCGACAATATTAACAATACGGAATTGGCCTTGAAAAATGGTGAAATATTGAAAGATTTTTATTCAGGTTTTAAAGATACCGATAAGTTCCTCCGTTTTGTCCTCGTGACTGGAATAACCCGCTACGCGTTCATGGGACTTTCCGCTGGACTTAACCATCTCGTTGATTTGACTTTGAACGATAATTATTCCGGTATCCGCGGCTTCACTCTCAGTGAGTTTGATGAATGCTTTAGCGAGCATTTGCCAATTCTTTTGCGGAATATGAAACAAAATAGTACCGTAAGCAATGAAACGACTTTGAGCGATCTAAGGGATATAATACTTAAATATTACGATGGGTACAGTTGGGACGGAAAAACTATGATTCTTAACCCAATCTCAATTTTGAACATGTTTAACGAATCTTTTTTTTCGCGATACTGGATACAAACGAACCCATCGATTTATTTTTTGTCAAAAATTGCCATGGAAAACCCTCTGTCTCTTTTGGGAGAAGAATCGGAAAAGATATCTACGCGAACTCTTAGTCAGGCTGAAGTCGGAAGTCTTGGACCAATTCCCTCCTTGTTTCAGACAGGATATCTGACGATAGATCAGGTTACTCATGACGCGGACAGATTTAGAGTTTTTACTTTGAAAATTCCGAACTTGGAAGTAAAGGACAATAATTTATTTATCTTCCAACGCTACCTTTTCAACTTTTTGGGCAGGGAACCCGCAATCGAAAAAAATTTGTTTCACGACGCGATAAGAAACAGGGACGATGGGAAACTTTCGCGAATCATCAATTCGGTTTTCGCCTCTCTTCCCGCGGAACGCCACGACGACAGAGAGTCTTGTTACCATAAAATACTGTATGGTTACTGTCATAAGTTTGGCCGTATCGTGACTCCAGAGCGAAAAGGCGCCATCGGCGACTCAGATCCGCTTGTTATTTTTTCCGATGGGCTATACGCGGCGATTGAACTCAAATTCGATATCGGCCAATCAATCCCTGGACAAGAGCGGCTAGTGGCCAGACTGGCCAAAATGGCTTTATCCTCTATCGACGCGAAGGATTACTGGAGGCCATATCAGGCCGAGGCCAAGGAACTGGTAAAGATAGGGCTTGGCGTTTCATGGCGTGGCCAATGCCTGGCTCTGATAGGAAACGAGGAGAAAAATTAGCTCAACCCTCGCGTGATTCATTTCTTGTATCATGAAAATATGACTCTTCTCATAAACTCTATTCCAGGGGGAGGAAATCCTGTTGGATTTGAATCCGACTTAAAAAGAAAGGTCAGCTACGATTGACGCGGTGAAAGCCAAGGCCTAAAGGCCAATATATTACGTTTAATTGAGTTTCAGGATCAGGAAACTTCGCTAATAAATGGATTCGAGCTTTCAAGGCCAAGATTACGCCCTCCAAGCCATTTTAGCTCAAAGAAAAGCGTTGCGTAGCGAGAGCTTTAAGTTGATTAGTCATAAATTAGACGGGCCCGAATCACCCATGCCTGCCCCCTTGGAAACGGGTTTAGGGAAAGAGCCACGCGCGCGCTTTTTGTCACAAGGCCATGATCCGCCGCCACGATCAGGTGGCGATCGCGCTTCGCGGTCGCGCGGCGGCGTGAGCGCGCGGAACCTTCCTCGCGCGCTCAAGCCTCTCAACCCCAAGAGAAGGCGCCTATGATTCGCGGGTTCGCGTGGCGCCTGGGGATCGTCATCACCGTTGAGCGCGTTATCTAACGACGCGATCTCCCCAAAAAAGACTTAAGAAAGCTCAAGAGCCCTCTCCGCGGAGACACGTTGGGAGTTGGAGCATTGTCCGGTAGTCTGGCTTTCGTTCTGGAGAGCAACGTAAGTATACTTGGTCGCATTGCTTTTTCCAGGACTTTCTTCTGGTTAGAAGGAGCGTCGCAATATTGCCGTGGGTATTTATAATTATGATAAAGTAATTTATCGAACTCAGGATAGTAGAAATCATCGGTAATTTTCGGGTTTATGAGAGTTTTAGCCCTGTCCGCCAACGCGTTCAGGCCTCCGATCGCGGAGAGCCACTCGTCGCGCCCGGGCTCAATGTTCTCCGTGGCGACTGAGCGTGGCGTGGGCCGCGTGTCTGTCAAGTTTCGCGTCTTATCAGCTAAATCATCGATCCTCGACACGATCTCCGACAGGATTTCATTTTTATCTTTCTCTAAACGGCGGCGAGCGTATTCAATGGCAAGGCGTTCGACCTCAAAATCGGACAGGTCTGTCGTTGGCCTTACCTTGAGTTCGTTATCATGATTTTCAATTTCCTTTATATAAAGAACTCCGGAACCCATACATTCGGCGTATATGGATAAATTAAAAGCGCTAGCCCAGCGCGGGACGGTACACGAATTGTCAATTTTGCAAAAATTAATTATTCTTATTGAATTGTCCATCACGCTTCGCTGCGCGAAAAGCGCGACTATCTCGTGTCGGGCCTCAAGGATCGGATAACAGAGTTTTCTCTCGTATGGGGCCGAGGCGTCGCGAGCGCCGACAAATTCTAAAAATTCGCAATCCGCGGTTTGGAGGCCTAGAGAGTAAAGCGTGTTTTCCTTGACCTTATAGAGCGATTCATCTTCGACTGATTTGGCGTTTGAATAACGGACTGGGTTGTAGTTCCTCGCCGCCCCCATGGCCACGAGCCCTTCAGGAGCGGTCGCGTCCTGAGGCGTCGCGCCGAAGAAGTTTTCGATGGCCTGTCTAATTCGCGGCGTCTTGGACATCCCACCCAAAAGGAGCGCGCGCGATATTTCTTCTTTCTTTACCCCCGCGTTATTCAGGGCTCCGTCCACAGCGTTGATTATTCTTTCCGTCAGGCCACGAGTCAAGTCTTCCAGCCGGGTACGCTCGAGAATGACGAACTGTTCCGGCCCCGCGTCGCGAGCGTGATAAAGGCGGCGGACTTCGGTCGCCGCGAGCGCCGAGAGTTCCTCCTTGGCTTTCCGAGCGCTCGCCATGAGCAGTCGCTCTTCCTTCCCCCCATCAGGTTCTCCAAACTTCTCTATCAGGAAGTCCGCGACAGCGGCGTCAAAATCAATCCCTCCCAAACTGGCGTCTCCTCCGTACCCTCTGACGTTCACGATTCCTCCGCCCGTCTCAATTACCGCCACGTCCGTGAAACCAGCGCCAATATCAATGACGGCTATGGTCCGCCGATCGTTTGGATCTAGACCGCTTCCGAGCGCCGCGGCCAAAGGGGCGGAGATGAGGCGCGTATTTTGAAGTCCCGCGATCGTCGCGGCCTGCAGGACTGACTCTCGCTGAACCATGTCAAACAGAGACGGCACGGCTATGATGACCTTCTTCAAGTGGCCGCGCGCCGCCGTCCGCTCCGCGAGTCTCGCGATCTCCCCAATCGTCGCGGCCAGGCTCTCCACCAGGCTATATGCCGCTTCTCCGTAACTAAAGGCCGCCACCGGCCAGCCATTTTTGACTGCGAAACGACTCAACTTGACGGCGTTGAGCTTCGCGATGAAAGTTGTCTTGGCCTCAATGGAGTCGATGTTTCTCCCCACGAACAGTTTAGCCATTGAAATTTCACGATACTCGTCCTCTTTCTCGAGAGCCGCCGCCCGCTCTCCGGCGACTAAGTCCCCAACGCGTTCGACCCAGACTGAGGATGACATGGCCGCGTCTCCCCCACGCAAATTTATGAGCTTGGGCTTGCCGTTTTCCAGGACGGCCGCTTTAGACCAGGCCGTCCCCAGATCAATCCCCAAAACGTCGATCATGTCGCTCTCCTTCTCCGTTCGCGATCGCTCCGACCACAAAATTCCCGCGATTCCAGTGGCAAGGACCCGCGCGGTTTCGGGTCACGGAGCTGATTCGCGCGCGTCCCTCCAAGCTTGCGCTCTTGGACGGAAGTCACGCGACGGTCCTAGCTTAAGCGGAAGCGAGGGTTACGCGCTTAAATCAGCGTTATTCGCGATTTTGACATGCTACTACGCGCCACTTTTACAGTAAACGCCGAACGCGACCGCTGGCTCGGCTGGCTCGCGCGTCTAATAGGCTTTAACGCGCGCGGTAGCCATAGGTAGACTGTGGCGCGACCGTCCTTCGTTGAACCCAAAATTTTGGGAGCGGTTACTAATTTTATATAGTTAATTTCATATATTTATATTATATATACTAATATTTTTTTATATAAAAATAGAGTAATTTAAATTTTATTATTCTCTTTATTTATTTTTTTTAATCTTTTATCATTATTTATATTTTTATTTGCATAAAATTTCTATATTTTATTTATTTTAATATTTTACGCATTTCATCATTTTAATTATATAAATTGTTGTATTTTATATTATTATTTAATAATAAATTATATAATTTTTCATAAAAAATTTTAATTTTTATTTTTTGAATATTTTAACATCTCTTAACGTTCTTTATAAACGCTATTTAGGCAAAAATATATTATTTCATGGTCTTGTTAATAATATTATTTTCGGCTAAAATTTATCGCGCTTTTTGAGTTTGGCGCGGAGGCGTCAGGCTTAATTTTGGCCTCCACGGGCGGGCCTTGGGCCAGCCTATCCCCCAAAGGCCGCGAAAGGTTTAGGGATATTAGCGCGCTCCTCGCGGGGCTCCGTTTTCGCGCGTTCCCCGCCCTTTAAGGCTATTTCGTTCCGGAGAGACAATGTCCAACGCTCCTTTAGACGTGGTGGAACTCTTTCGCAAGAGAACCCGCTCGCCTTTGCGGCCTCGCTCCAGCGACCTTATTCAGTCCATTTTTCCGCTTTTCCGCCGGGCCAACCCCAGCGACGGCGCCCTTATTTTAGGCGAGGCGGAGCAATGGGGCCGGGATATTTACGTCATAGCCCAGCAAAAGCCGAAACCGGAAAATCTGCGCACCAAAGAGGATTTGGCCAAGCTTAACCACGGCATGCTCACCGCGGAGGATCATTCCCAGATCGTCCGTTTTCTGCGCCAAGCGGACCGCTCCCGTTTCGAGGGGCGCCCGGTTTCCATCGTCACCTTAATCGACACCTACGGCGCCGACATCTCCATGGAGTCGGCGAAATACTATCAGGCCTTTTTCATCGCTTTTCTTATCCGCGATTTTCTGACCATACCCATTCCCACGGTTTCCGTCATTATCGGGGAAGGCGGGAGCGGCGGCGCCCTGGCCATCCAGATGACGGACAAGCGAGCCCAGTTCGACGACGCTCTCTACGCCACGGCGCCCCCCGAGAGCTTGGCGGCCATCATTTTTCGCGACGCCACCAAGGTGCGGGAGGCCCTCTTAATCTCCAAGCCCACGGCCGCGGAACTCAAGGAACTCGCGATAATCGACGCCGTTTTGCCCTCCCCCAAACTCGTGACCGACACTAAAGGCTACGCCGCGGTTCTTTCCAACTACCTGGAAAAAAGCGTCAAGGACCTCGCCAAGCGCAAGATTGAGACCCTCCTCCGCGTCCGCCGGGCCAGGGCTAAGGCTTTCGGGGTGTACGTCGAGGAGACCGCCAAAAAGAGCCGCCGCTGGGCCAGCTTTTTCTTAATGAAACCTCTGCGCAAAAAGGCCGTCGCCCCGCCGGATCTCAAAACTTTCAATATCGCGGCGCAGACTCTTCAGCCCGGCGTGGACTGGGGAGTGGAAAGGGATCCCGCCACCCATCCCGGGGAATACGTCAAGTGCGGGGACATGTCCCTCAAGGAAGGCCGCGAGGAGCGTGGCTGTGGGGCCGTGTTGCCCTTGGCCGAATTCATGGCCAACCATTACGTCTGCCCCGAGTGCGGCCATACCCGGGTCATGGGGGCGTTGGGTTGGATCAATTGCCTGACGGACGCGGACAGCTTTAAGGAGATGAACCGGGAACTGACGGTTCACCATCTCCTGCACCAAACCCTCCTGACCCCGGAATACGCCGAGTTCATCACCAAACAGGACCTCCGCTCGCCCTTCCACGAGGCCTTGGTGACGGGGGAAGCCACCATCTTCGGGCTTCCCGTGGCCCTGGCCGTCTGCGAGTTTTATTTCGCGGGGGGCACCATGGGCGTGGTCTTCGGGGAGAAGTTTTTCCGCCTCGCCGAGTACGCCCTCTCCAAGCGCCTCCCGCTGGTGAGCCTCTGCTGCTCCGGGGGCGCCCGGGTCCTGGAAGGCACCCCGGCGCTCACGCAGATGGTCAAAACGGTCAATTCCATCACCCGCCTGAAGCGTGAGGGGCTGCCTTTTATTTCCGTTCTGGGGGACCCCTCCACGGGAGGCGCCATCGCGAGCTACGCGGCCTTGGGCGACGTTATCCTGGCGGAGCCCCAGGCTTTGGTGATCTTTACGGGCCCCCGGGTCATGGCCGCCCGGGGCTTTCCGGTCAACGAGGACGACGTTCGCGCCGCGGCCCTCTGCCGCAATTCCCGGCAAATCTACGACAACCTGGAGTTCTTCGGGGATATCCGGGGGATCCACGAAGTGGCCCCCCGACGGGATTTGAAGAGGACGATTTTTAAGTATTTGGAGTTTTACCGCGACTCCATCGCCACCTCCAACCGTTACTGGCTGGAATACTGACCCTCCTCTCGCGAGGGCTGGTTTCCTTTAGGCGCGAAAGGATTTTATGGAGCGGGACATTCTAACCCCGGAGGCCCTGCCCGGCGAGCGGGCCCAGGAGCGCGTTATCCGCCCCCAGCGGCTCGCGGAGTTCGTGGGGCAAAAAAACCTCAAAGAGCAGCTCTCCATTTATATTGAGGCCGCCCGCAAGAGGGGCGGCGTCTTAGATCACGTTCTCTTTCACGGCCAACCGGGCTTGGGAAAAACCACCCTGGCCACTATTATTTCCCAAGAGTTGGGAGTGGGCCTTAAGGTGACCGCGGGCCCCATCTTGGAAAAAAAGCTGGATTTGGCCGCTATTCTCAACAATCTGAACGACGGGGACGTGGTTTTTATCGACGAGATCCACCGCTTGAGCCCCGTGGTGGAGGAGGTCCTCTATCCCGCCATGGAGGACTTTCGCTTGGACCTTATCGTGGGCGAGGGCCCGGGCGCCCGTTCCGTGCGCCTGGAGATACCCCGTTTCACCCTGGTGGGGGCCACCACCCGCGTGGGCCTTCTCACCCCGCCCCTGCGGGATCGCTTTGGGATTCAGCTGCGGCTCAATTATTACGAGGCCGAGGATCTCGTCCAAATCGTGAGCCGGGCGGCCGCCATTTTAAATATCGCGCTCGCGCCGGAAGGGGCGCGGGAGATCGCGGTCCGCAGCCGTGGCACTCCCCGGGTCGCCAACCGCATCTTAAATAGGACCCGCGATTTCGCCGAAGTTAAGGGCGACGGCGTAATCACCCGGGAAATGGCCGATCTGGCTCTGTCGCTGCAAGGGATCGACAAGGCCGGCCTCGACGAGCTGGGCCGCCGCATCCTCTTGACGATTGTCGAAAGGTACCGTGGAGGCCCCGTGGGCTTGGAAGCCTTGGCCGCCACCATCGGCGAGGAGGCCGAGACCCTCATTGAGATCTACGAGCCTTACCTTATCCAGGAAGGCTTTTTGCTCCGCACCCCGCGCGGGAGGATCGTGACCCCCAAAGCGAGCGAGCACTTGGGCCTGGCGCCCCCGGAAACGGCTCCCTCCTCTTCCCCTCTCGTCACCATTTAAAAAACGAGGCGCGCGCCCGCGCGAGGGATGAGCGGCCTCCCTCGCCTCGCCGGGGAATCCCACGGGAATGTCCCATGGCGCCTACTTTAAGGAAGCCGCGACGCCCTCCCCCAAGCCCGCGCGAATCGCCGCGAGGGGCGGAGGAAAGGCCCCGAGGCCCCTTAACTTCTTGAAATTTCCATGGCTTCGTGATAAGGTCTTTAAGTTTGCCCCCCCGTGGGGGACGAGGCCTCCTCGCGGCCCAACCGGGGCGAGGGGGATCTTTTTTTATCCCCAAAGGACTCAAACGCCCCGCCGCGGGGAAATTTATCATCTTCAAGCGCCCCTTAACTTAGGGTGCCCGCTTTCCGCGGGTTTCCGGGGCGCCGTTATTAACCTTGAGGTGTCAATCCATGTCTTTAGTTAGCATGAAACAGCTGCTGGAAGCCGGAGTCCACTTCGGCCACCAGACGCGCCGTTGGAATCCTAAGATGCGCCCGTATATTTTCGGGGCGCGCAACGGCATTTATATTATAGATCTGCAGAAAACCGTCCAGCTCTTTAAGGTCGCCTACAATTTCGTGGTGGGCACGGTTTCCCAGGGTCGGAGCGTTCTTTTTGTCGGCACCAAAAAGCAGGCCGCCGACGCCATCCAGGAAGAGGCCAACCGCGCGGGCATGTTCTACATCAACTCCCGCTGGCTCGGCGGCACCCTCACCAACTTCGTGACCATCAAGAAGAGCATCGACAAGCTCAAACAGATGGAGCAGATGAAGAACGACGGCTCCATCAATCTCTACTACAAAAAAGAGATTATCAAGATGGAAAACCAGATGCTCAAGCTCCGCAAGAACTTGGGCGGCATCAAGGAGATGGACCGCCTTCCCGGGGCGATCTTCGTCATCGACCCCAAGCGGGAAAACATCGCCACCGCCGAGGCCCGCCGCCTGGGCATCCCCGTGGTCGCCGTGGTGGACACCAACTGCGATCCCGATCAGATCGACTACATCATCCCCGGCAACGACGACGCCATCCGCGCCATCAAGCTGATGGCCTCCAAGATGGCCGACGCCTGCCTGGAGGGCCGCTCCCGCTTCGAGGAGCAGACCCGCGGCGCCGCCGGCGTCCCCGACAAGGACGAGGAGGGCTCCGCCGACCTGGCCGAGGCCGACGCCCCGGCCGCCCAGGCCCCCGCGGTCGAGACCGCCGCCCCGGCCGCCGCCGCGCCCCCCGCGGCCGAGACCGCCGCCGAGATCCAGGAGGCCCCCCGGGCCGCTCCCGAGACCGCCGGCCCCCCCGAGGCCCCCGCCCCCCCCGCGGAGCCCGAGGCTTAACAAGCAGCGGCGGCCGCGCGACGAGACCTTTTTCGGGGCGTCTTCGCGGGGCCCCGGGCGGGGACTCGCCGAAGGCGTCGTCACACATAAGCCGGGGGGAGACCAGCGTCCCCCCCCGGCGGACTTATTGGTTGTCGGGGCTCGCGGGCCGGACCGGACGGGCATGAGGGCATGAGAAACATGTCCGGCTGCCGGACCAGGCCGGCCTTTGTCGCGCCCCGGCCGGGAGATTGAGAAAATGGAAATCACATCACAACTGGTCAAGACTCTCAGAGACAAGACAAGCGCGGGCATGATGGACTGCAAGAACGCCCTCAAGGAGTGCGGGGGCGATTTGGAGAAGGCCATCGACTGGCTGAGGCAGAAGGGCCTGATGACCGCCCGCAAGAGGGCCGACCGGGCCACCAAGGAGGGCCTGGTCCTGACCGCCATCAGCGCCGACGGCCGCACCGGGGCCGTGGTCGAGCTCAACAGCGAGACCGACTTCGTCTCCAAGATGGAGTCCTTCAGGGAGATCACCGAGAGCCTGGCCGGGTTTCTGGCGACCGAGCCGAACACCCCGGCCGACGTCGACGCGCTTCTCCAGTGCAGGTGCCCCAAGTGCGGCGAGACCTTCTTCGAGGTCGTCAACCGGGCCAGGGGCACCACCGGCGAGAACATGCGCCTGCGCCGCTTCAAGGTCCTCCGGGCGGCCGGCCCCGACGGCCTGGTCCGCGGCTACGTCCACTCCGGCGGCAAGATAGGCGTCCTGGTGGAGCTCAAAGCCGGGAAGATCGGCCCCGAGGTCGAGGAGCTGGCCCACGACCTGGCCATGCACGTCGCCGCCTCCAACCCCATGGCCCTGCGCGTCGAGCACGTCTCCCCCGACTTCGTCGAGAAGGAGAAGGCGGTCCAGCAGGGCAAGGCCCAGGAGGAGCTCGACGAGAAGGCCGAGAAGGCCAGGAAGACCGGCAAGCCCGTCCCGCCCCCCAGCCCCGAGATGCTGGCCAAGATCGTCGAGGGCAAGATGAGGAAGGTCTACACCGAGCTGGTCCTGCACGAGCAGATCTTCATCAAGGACCAGAAGATGACCGTCTCCGGCGTCATCGCCGACGCCTGTAAAAAGGTTGGCCCCGTGGAGCTGCTGGCCTTCGCGCGCTTCCAGCTCGGCGAGGAGGTCGAGGGCGAGAAGACCGAGGCCGAGTAGCCTCGAGCCGCTTCCTGGCGGGACTGAAACGAGTCGTTTTGGTCCCGCCTTTTAGCGTGGGACGGGCCGATTCCCGCAAGCCTTTTTTAGCAAAACACGGTTTCATGGAGACCCGATGACCCACCGCTACCAGACAGTCCTCTTAAAAATCTCCGGCGAGGCCCTGCAGGGAAAGGCGGGCTTCGGCCTGGACCCCGACACGGTCGAGGACGTCGCCTCCCAGATCGCCGAGGTCTCCAGGGACGGCGTCAGGCTCGGCCTGGTCATCGGCGGCGGCAACATCTTCAGGGGCCAGGCCCTGGCCGACCGCGGCCTCAACCGGGTCACCGGCGACCACATGGGCATGCTGGCCACCGTCATCAACTCCCTGGCCATGCAGGACGCCCTGGAGCGCCAGGGGCTGGAGACCAGGGTCCAGAGCGCCATCCGCATGGTCGAGATCTGCGAGCCCTTCATCCGGCGCCGGGCCATCCGCCACCTGGAGAAGGGCCGCGTGGTCATCTTCGCCGCCGGCACCGGCAACCCCTACCTGACCACCGACACGGCCGCCGTCCTGCGGGCCTCCGAGATCGGCGCGGACATCATTTTGAAGGCCACCAAGGTGGACGGCATCTACGACTGCGACCCCGTCACCAACAAGGACGCCGTCCTCTACGAGCACATCAACTACATGGAGGTCATCACCCGCGAGCTGCGGGTCATGGACACCACGGCCATCTCCCTGGCCAAGGAGAACAAGATCCCCACCATCGTCTTCAACCTGCAGGTCAAAGGCAACATCAAAAGGACCATCCAGGGCGAGCCGGTGGGCACCCTGGTCTCCGACGACTGAGCGGCGCGGCCGGTCCTCAGGACAAGGGGCGGCCGCAAGCCGGACAAGGAACGGCCGAAAACGCGACGGGCGGAAAACCCGCGGACGCAAATTTTTGCCGCGCCCTTGTCCCGCGGACTTTCTCGCTTTTTTTTCGCCGTCCCGCGGCCGCGGCAACGGGCGGCTTTTCAGGCGCGGAAACGGCGGCGGTCGGTTAGGTTTAAAAAGTTTTTTTGCTTTCGTCCATGCCTGGCCGGTCTTCGGCCTCTAATTTGTCGCCTTTTAATTTCTTTTTTCCCGGCCTTTGGCCTTTCGTCTTTAGCCTTTGGCCTTTGGCCTTTCGCCTTGCTGACGGCGGGCCCTCTGTCCCGCCATTCCGAGAAGACAACACCAGCCGACCCCCGAACGAAAACAGGGGGCCGCTATTTTTCCTCGCGCCAGCGAGGGTCGTCGGCGGTAGACATATGCTTGATCCCATTTACAAAGACACGGAAAGCCGGATGGCGAAAACCATTGAGGCCCTGGACAGGGACTTCAAAAAAATCCGCACCGGCAGGGCCACCCCGGCCATTTTGGAAGACCTGCGGGTCAACTATTACGACGCCAAGACGCCCGTCAACCAGATGGCCAACATCACCGCCCCGGAGCCGAGGCTTTTGGTCATCCAGCCCTGGGACGCCTCGGCCATCGGCGAGATCGAGAAGGCCATCCTGAAAAGCGACCTGGGGCTGACCCCCCAGAACGACGGGAAGATCATCAGAATCTCCATCCCCTCGCTGACCACCGAGCGCCGCAAGGACCTCGGCAAGCAGGTCAAGAAAAGCGGCGAGGAGGCCAAAGTCGCCGTCCGCTCCATCAGGCAGAAAGCCAACGAGAAGATCAAGGAGCTGAAGAAGAACAAGGAGGCGACCGAGGACGAGGCGAAGAAGGCCGAGGCCGAGATCCAGAAGATCACGACCGGCTACATCGAAAAAATCGACGCCGCGACCAAGACCAAGGACAAGGAGATCATGGAGTTCTAGTCCGGGGGCGGCTTTCAGTCCGCCCCGGGGCCCCCTCCCTCCCCCCCCGCCCCAGCCCGCCCGAAAACCGCCCCGGCCCGCGCCGACGGACGAACGCCGCCGGCGGGACGAGCGAACGGCCGGCCGAACGGATTGACGGACGTCGGCTCAAACCGCCCCGAGGACGGTCACCGGCGTCTTGTCGTTTTGGCGCCTCCATTTTTCGATTTCGCCGCCCGGCGGCGCGACCGTCCCGGGGAGTCCGGCAGGCCCGGGGAGTCCGGCCGCCGGCCGCTCAGTTTTTGAGGCGTCAAGTTTACTGGCAAGGTGAGCAGATGAAGTTCAGACGCGGGACGCCGAGTCCGGCCAAGATGGTCCTGGTCTACATTCTGGCCGCCCTGGTCGTCGTCGTTCATCAGGCGGGCGGCCTGGCGGGCTGGCTGGAGGAAGTCGGCCGCTCCGGCGAAAGCGGGCTGCACCAGACGGCCCTGAACCTGTCCGCCGACCTCAGGTCCCTCGCCGAAAGGACGGGCCTGGCGAGTCTGGGCCGCGGCGAGTCCAAAATACTGGCCTCCCTGACCCCCTCGACGATCGTCGGCCGCAAGTCCAAACCACCGGCCCCCGCCGCCCCCGAGCCCGTGCGGAGATCGCGGCTTCTGGAGTCCCTGGCGGCCGGCCGTCCCCCCGCCCGCGACAAAGGGCCCGACTCGCCCCCGGCCGGCGCGCCCGACTCGTCTGACAACCAGGCTCAAAATCAAACCGCCCCCGAGGCGGTCCGAGCCGCGCTGGCCGAGAACCCGCTCGAGGACGTCTACGTCCTGGACGTCTCCGGGGACGGGGCGAACGGCCCCCCAGCCGGCCGCGACGGCCCGAACGACGAGCTGGTCATATCTCTGCTCCCGGCGGAAGGCCGGGGACGGGCCCCGCGGAATATCAAAAAGATACTGCTGACCGGGGACTCCATGATGCTCGAGGGCATCGGGCCGCCTTTGGAGCGCTACTTCAAGGGCTTCCCCGACCTGGAGGTGACCAGGCAGGGCCGCTACTCCACCGGCCTGTGCCGCCTGGACGTCTTCGACTGGCTCGAGTATTTCGCCGAACTGTTAAAGGAAAACGAGCCCGACCTGGTCGTCATCACCCTGGGCGCCAACGACACCCAGGACATCGTCCTGGCGGACCGCAAACGCCATCTGGTGGCCAGCGACGGCTGGCGGGAGACCTACGGGCAGAGAGTCGGAACCCTTTTGGAGATGGCCGGGGAGGCCGGGGTCGAGGTCCTCTGGGTGGGCCTGCCAGTCATGGGCCGGGAGCCCTACAACAGCCGGGTCGCGGTCGTCAACGAGGTCGCCGCCCTGGCCTGCGGGGCCCGGAAAAACTGTCTCTTCTGGGACGCCGCCAACTCCCTGACCGACGACAAGGGCGGCTACAGCACCTTCATAACCGACGAGACCGGCGCCCACCTGAAAGTCAGGGCAAAAGACTCCATCCACCTGACCGAGGACGGCGGGCGGGTCATGCTGGCCGACCTGCTGCGGGACGCGCCGTTTCTGACCACCCTGGCCGCCCCGGCCCCGCCGGCGCCCGCGGCCGGCGAGTCGGCGGCGGACGGTTCGGCGTCGGATAATAATAACAATAGTAGTAGTAGTAGTAGTAGTAGTAGTAGTAGTATCAGTAGTAGTAATGACGCCCCGGCCGCCGCGACGGACGTTTCCGAAGACGGCGACCGGACGGCGGACTCCCCTCAAAACAACGACGCCGCGGCGGGGTCCGGCGACCCCGCCGACCAGCCCCCGGCCGGCAGCCCGACGGAGGCGGCCGTCGCCGTGACGGTCGCCTCGTCCTCGTCGCCGTCATTGCCGCCGCTCGCCTCGTCGTCCCCGGCGTCGTCGCAGGTGCTGGCGGCCGACAAGCCCGTCAACTCGCTGATCGTCATCGACCGGACGGAGGGGGGGCGGGCCGGGACCCTGGTCGCCCGGGCCGGGGGGACGGGCGTCGTCCCGGACGCGGGCCCGGGCGCCCCGGAGGGGAAGGGGGCCCAGCGGGAAAACTACGCCCTCATCGACACCGTCCTCGTCTCGGCCAGCCGCGGCCAGACCAGGTACCTGGTGGCGGCGCCCCCCGGCCGCGAGCCGGAGGACGGCCTGCTGCCGGGCATACTGCTGCTGCACGGGGCCGAGGGGGACCAGAACTACTTTTTCAAGGGCCTGGGCTCGGAGCTGACCAGGCTGGCCGCGGAGCACGGGGTCATTCTGATCATGCCCGACGGCGGCCAGTTCGGCTGGTATCTGGACAGCCCGCTGGCGCCGGAGAGCCAGATGGAGACCTACGTCATGTCCGAGGTGCTCCCCGACGCCGCCCTGCGCTTCCCGCTGGACCCCGAAAGAATCGCGGTTTTGGGGATCTCCATGGGCGGGCACGGGGCCGTCACCCTGAGCCTCAACAATCCCGGGCGCTTCAAGGCCGTCTCGACTCTCTCGGCGGTGCTGGACCTCGAGAGCCACAAAAGCGACTCGACTCTGGACAAATACCTGCGCCTTTCGGACATCCTGGGTCCGGCGGACTCCTCGGCCGACAACTGGCGGGAGCACTCGGCCTACTACCTGACCCGCAAGAACCCCGCCGCCCTGGCCGGGACGCCCGTCCGGATGACCGTGGGTCTCGGCGACAAGCTCTGCCTGGCCGAGAACAGGCAGTACGACCGGCTCCTGACCGAGCTGGGCATACCCCACGAGTATCTGGAGGAGTCGGGCGGGCACGGCTGGCAGCTCTGGCGGACGGACTTTCCGGCCCACCTGGCCTTCCTGGCCGGCAGCCTGTGACTAAGGGAACCGGAAAAAGCAACGTCCGGCTGGTCGCCCCCTACTTTCGCCAGAGCGCCCATCTTTTGCTCATGGGCTTCGTCGCGCTGACGGTCTGCGACGTGGGGCAGATGATCATCCCCAGGATCGTGGGCGGGGTCTTCGACCAGCTGGCCGACTTCGGGCAGGACATCGGCGCCGTCGTCCCGCCCCTGGTCATCATGCTCTGCCTGGCCGCGCTGGTGGCCCTGCTGCGCTACGTCTGGCGGCACCTCATCTACGGGTTCTCCAGGAGCCTGGAGATGGGGCTCCGGGGCCGGCTGGAGGACAAGTTTCTGGCCCTCTCGCTCGGCTGGCACCAGGCCAACTCCAGCGGCGACATGATGGCCCTCGCCACCAACGACATCGAGTCGGTGCGCATCGCCGTGGGCTTCGGGCTGGTCAGCCTGGTCGACGCCCTGGTCCTGGGCCTCTCGGCCGTCGCCTTCATGCTCTCCATCGACCCCTACCTGAGCCTCTGGGCCTTCCTGCCCATGCCCCTGATCAGCATCCTGACCGCCCGCTTCGGCCGGGCCATCTACCAGCGCATGCTGGACACCCAGGACGTCTTCGGGCAGCTGACCGAGGTGGTCAGGGAGCAGCTCTCGGGGCTGAGGATCATCCGGGCCATGGCCCTGGAGCCCCTCTCCCGGGCCGAGGTCTCCAAAATCAGCCTGGTCTACCTGAATAAAAACGTCCGCCTGGCTTTGGCCATGGGCGGGTTTTTTCCTTTGATGACCATGCTGACCAACCTGGCCCTGTCCCTGGCCCTCTACATAGGCGGCAAGGCCACCATCGTCGGCGACATCAGCCCCGGGGACTTCGTCGCCTTCATCACCTACCTGGCGCTTCTGTCCTGGCCCATGCTGGCCATGGGCATGACCCTGGGGCTCATCCAGTCCGGGATGGCCTCCCTGGACCGCCTGGCCCGGGTCCTGGCCGCCGAGGAGGCGCCCCGCCACCCGCTGGAGGCCTGGTTCCCCAACCCGAGCGGGCCCTTTGAAATCAAGCTCGAGCGCGTGGGCTTCACCTACCCGACCCGCAGGGACCCGGTCTTGAAAGACCTGAGCCTGACGCTCCCGGCGGGCGAGATCGTGGCCGTGGCGGGCCCCACCGGCAGCGGCAAAAGCACCCTGGCCGCCCTCCTGCCCGCCCTCTACGAGCCGGACTCCGGCGTCGTCAGAATCGACGGCAGGCCCTCGACCGACTGGCCCCTCGGCCGGCTCAGGGGCCTCTTCGGCTACGTCCCCCAGGAGGGCCACGTCTTCACCGGCACCATGCGCCAGAACCTGGCCTTCGGCAAGCCCGACGCCGACGACGAGAGCATCGTCCGCGCGGCCGAGGCGGCGTCCCTGCCTCTGGACCCGGCCGTCTTTCCCAGGGGCCTGGACACCCTGGTGGGGGAGCGGGGCCTGACTCTCTCCGGCGGGCAGAGGCAGCGGCTGGCCCTGGCCAGGGCCCTGGTGCTCGACCCGCCGTTTTTAATTTTGGACGACACCCTCTCCGCCGTGGACGCCGCCGTGGAGGAGGAGATCCTGGCCGCCCTGGCCCCCCTGCGCAAAGGGCGGGGGACGCTCATCATCAGCCACCGGGTGACCTCGCTCTCCAAGGCCTCGCTGGTCGCCGTCCTCGAGAACGGCCGCGTCTCCGAGGTCGGGACCTTCGCCGAGGTCGTCGCCAGGGACGGCTACCTGTCCAGGATAGCCGAGCTGGCCCGCCTGGGCGTCGACGGCTTCCGCACCGCCCCAGGCGGCTGGTAAAGACGAGTTTTTTTTCCCGCCCCGGCCTCCGGCGACATGGACGCCGGCCGGCGATGACGACGGAGGCGGCGGCATGAGGATGATGACGACCGGGACGGGGAAAAGACGGACCACGACGGGGACGGGGAAAAGACAAATGACGACGGGCGCGTGAAAAAGACAGATGACGACTGGGACGTGAAAAAGACAGATGACGACGGGGACGGGGAAGAGACAGATGACAATGACGACGAGGACAAGGAAAAGACGGAGACAGACAAGTTTATTGGTGTAACAATTGATTACTCATGTCGACGCGGCGCCTTGAAAGACCTTTTTTAGGACGCGCCTAATTTTTGCAATTTCATCCGGACCAAAGGAACAGCTCCGCGACACCCATGGCTGACGACCGTTCACATAAGGGCGACCTCGGGGGCGCCGTCGACATCGGCAAGAACGCCGGGCGGACGGCCCCCTCGCCGGGAGCCACCCGCCCCGGCCTCCAGGCCCAAGGCGCGGAGGCGGGCGCGGAAAAGGGCGCGGAGCCCCAGACGGACTTCGAGGGGCTGACCGAGGAGGAGCGCTCCCGGCCGATGAGCATGAGCGACATCAAGCTTCTGCTGCGGCTGTGGCCCGTCACCAAGCCCTTCAGGGTCTTTTTGGGCTGGGGGACGCTGATGATCATCGCGGCGGCCCTGGTCAGCCTGGCCCTCCCCTATCTGACCAAGATATCCCTCGACCGCTACATCCTGCCCCTGGGGCGCCTCTTCCACATGGAGTCGCCCGAGGGTCTGACGGCGGACCAGCTGGGGCGCCTCAAGCCGGAGATGTTCGAGGCCGTCGGGCCCGGGGAGTGGCTTTTGCCGGCCTCCGAGGCGGCTTTGATCGACCGCAGGCAGGAGAAGACGCTGACCGACGAAAAGGTCCTCGACCCGGAAAAATACTACTTCCGGGCCGTGGGCGGCGAGGGGGGCCTCGGCCGGGAGGAGGCCGAGTCCATCGCCAGGCAGGCGCCCGGGGCCAGGATCATGGAGGGGCAGCTGGCCCTCACCGAGCAGTCGCTGGCCGGCCTGGGGGAGCCCGCCGCCCTGGTGCTGCGGGGGGCGGACATCTCGGGCCTGAGGAGGCTGGCCATCATGTTCAGCCTGCTCATGGTCGTGGGCTACGCCTTCGACGTGGGCCAGCGCTATTTCATGGAGGCGGGGGCGCAGAAGCTGGGGCATTATTTAAGGGAGACGCTCCTGGCGCACCTCTACGGGCTCTCCCAGTCCTTCTTCGACCGCCAGCAGACGGCCCGGCTGACCAGCAGGCTGACCTCGGACATCAACAACATCAACAACCTGGTCAAGTCCACGGCGGCCTCGTTTTTCAGCGACATTTTAAGCCTGGCGGGCGTCATGATCATCATGTTCGCCCTCTCGCCCAGGCTGGCCGCGGCCGCGCTGATCCTGACCCCGCTGGCGGCGGTTCTCTCCTATCATTTCAGCCGCATAGCCCGTCTGATCCAGCGGGACCTGCGGGCCAAGGTCGCCGCCATCAACCAGGCCTTCAACGAGGCCGTGGCCGGCATGGGCGTCATCCAGGCCTTCAGGCGCGAGAAGAAGACGGCCGAGGAGTTCGCCGAGCTCAACCGCGAGAACTACCTGACCGGCTACCGCCAGGTGCACTCGGTGGCCATCTTCCTGCCCCTGGTCGACCTGTGCTCGTCGCTGGTCCTGGGCCTCATCCTCTGGGTGGGCGGCCTGGGCGTTCTGGACAACACCGTGAGCCTGGGCGTTTTGGCCGCCTTCGTGGGCTACGCCAACCGTTTCTTCAACCCCATTAAGGACCTGGCCGAGAAGGTCAACACCTTCCAGTCGGCCTTCGCCTCTTTGGAGCGCCTGGTGGGTCTCATGGAGATCGACGACAGGACTTTGACGGGAACCAGGGCGCCGGTCAGGGGCGGGGGCCGGGTGGAGTTCAAAAACGTCTCTTTCAGATACTCCGAGAGCGGGCCTTTGGTTTTGGACGACGTCAGCTTCGACGTGGAGAAAGGGCAGTCCGTGGCCCTGGTGGGCAGCACCGGCTCCGGGAAGTCCAGCCTCATCAACCTGATGCTCAGGTTCTACGACCCGGTCTCCGGCGTCATTCTGTTCGACGACGCCGACCTCCGGGAGCTCGATTTAAGGAGCCACCGCAGGCGGGTGGGCCTGGTCACCCAGGACGTCTACCTCTACTCCGCCTCCGTCCTCGACAACCTCAGACTGGGCCGGACGGACTTGAGCGAGGAGACGGTCAGGCGGGCGGCGGAGGCCGTGGGTGCCGACGGCTTCATCAGAAACCTGCCCGAGGGCTACCGGGAGCGCCTGGGGCCGGGCGGGCGGGGCATCTCCGCCGGCCAGAAGCAGCTCATCGCCTGCGCCCGGGCGCTGATAGAGGCGCCGGAGATCGTCATCCTCGACGAGGCCACGGCCTTCGTGGACTCCGAGGCGGAGATGCTGATCGAGGAGGCCATGAAGACGCTCTTTAAGGGCCGGACCTCCGTCATCATCGCCCACCGGCTCTCCACCATCAGAAGGGCCGACAGGATCATGGTCCTCCACCGCGGGCGCCTCATCGAGAACGGGGACCACGCCTCCCTGGTCGCCAAAAAGGGCTTCTACTACCACCTGGCCAAGCTCCAGGGGCTGGCCGACTAAAAAAAGCCCCGGCGACAGGCGCGCTTCCCGCGCCGGACTCGTCGTTGTAACGACGGGCGGGCAGGGACAGCCGGAGGCTGTCGGAAGGACGGGCGGACATCGGCTGACGAAGACTGATGGAACGGGACGGCCGGACGCGGACGCGGACGGGGCGCCGGGCGGGATTGTTGACTTATAGGCGCAAAAAGGATAATCTTCTTCCAGGTTGGAAGAATCACGCCACCTTCATAAACAACGTTTGCCGGCCCGCGCGGACGCCCTCGACGACCGCCCGGACCTCACAAGGAATCAGCCATGAGCAGCTCGCCTGTCGGCGGCGGCCTGAACGCCGCCGGCGCGACATTCAAACTGCCGGAGTTGAACGCGAAGGACGCCGACCAAGCCAGGCTGGCCCTCGCCATGCCCCATAGAAAACAAGCCGAGGAGGCCGCGGCCAAATTAAACGCGAACGCGGTGAAAGCGGCCGACGGCGCCAGACTGGCGGCCAATCTTCGCCAGGCCGTCGAGGCGGCCAAAAGGGGAAATTTCGCGCCGAACGCCGAGACGCTTCGGTTCGTCCGCGAGAACTCCGACCTTCTCGGCAAGTCCCAGGGGCTGGCCGCCGGTTCTCAAGACGAGCCGGCGCCCGCGACGGACGCCGGCCGCGCCCTCAGGGATGTTGAAAGCATCCTGGCGGCGCTGGGGAGCGAGCAAACAGAGCTGGCTTTGGAAGTGAAAAAGGCCGTCGCCTCGTTCGACTCCGTCTTGAAATCCTAGACGCCAGGGGCCGGCCAGAGGGGCTTTTTTAACGGCTTTGACAACACCCGGGAGACGGGGCATGCAGAAAGAAGGGCGGCGCATCTTCCGCCAGCCGACCAAGTTGGACGAGATCATGGACTGCTCCATGAGGAGGGGGTTTCTGCATCTTCTCTCCAACCGGGCCAGGATGACGGAGATCTGGCAAAGAACCGTGGGCCCCAAGGTCGCCCCCAACACGACCATCCTGTCCTTCGAGCTGGGGCGCCTGACCGTCTCGGTCAAGGGTCCGGCCTATTACGAGCGCTACCGCTACGACGTCGGCAAATGGCTGAGGCGGCTCAACATCGAGTACGGCGACGAGGTGGTCACCGAGATCGTCCTGCAAGTCGGCGGATGAGCGCCGGAACCGTGTTTTTAACAGTTTGCCCGCCTATTTTTTGGCGAAAACAACCATAAAACAGCCTTGCGACAATCTCAAATCACGCTTAAATTAATCCCGTCAGCCCGCCCGGCGCGAAGCCGGGTCCGCTCGGCCTGGTTTGATTTTCCGGCGACAGTAAAAACGAGCTGAAATCCAGTCGCTCTGAAGACCGGCGGGGAGGTTTGTCTTGTCTCCTCGAGTAATTAACTTCAAAATTAATTGCCGGCCGCGCCGACGGCGTCCTTCAACCTGCCGGCCGACCGCGCCCGCCCCGGCCGCGACAACTTTATTCTCCCCCTCGCCGCCGGCCGCATGAGCGCGGCCCCCCGCCCCCCGGGGGAGACCGGCGGCCCGGGTCCCGGGGGCCGTCGCGGGGCTGAGGGACCTCCCCGCCGGACGCGCCCCCGCGCGCCTTCCGGGCGGAAGCCTGCCGTCCGTCCCCATGCCCCCCGCCATGCGCGGGAAGACGGAGAAAAACACGAAAGCCGATTCCCGCGGCGCCCCCTCCGGGCGGAGCCGCGGGAGACTTCGCCTCAGGCGGCCGCGGGTTGAGCAAAGGGTCGGCGGGCCCCCGGCGCGACGCGCGCCCGCCGGCGGGCGGACCGGGCTTCCGACCATTGTTGAAGGCAGACGGGGAAATGTTTTCGCCGGGGGGGGCGTCAGTGCAGGGTCCTGCGCCTCGGGGAGGCGGGGTCGAAGTCGTCGAAAGCGGGAGAGTCGTCGGAGAAGGAGTCCAGGCCGATCCCCGCCAGCTGGGCGTGCAGCTCGGCCGCCTCCTGGGCCGTCATGAGCGCGACGCCAAACTCGCGGCCCGCGAGGCGGGGATAAAACGCCCGCCCGTCGTACAAGTCGAAGAGGGCCTTGACGCCATGCATGAAGCCCTGCCCGTCCGCCGAGATCCGCCAGTTGTCCAGATGAAGATAAATCTGGCCCACCACGATGGCCTTCTCGAAGGCGAAGTTGTCCCCGGAGAAAAAGTATCTCGTCTCCTCGGCCAGGGGCTGGGAAAAGCGGATGTGGCCGTACTCCAGCTGGTTGAAGGTGCCGGGGCCGGCCACGAAGGCCGCGAAGGCCAGGCGGGCGACGTCGGCGTTCAGCGAGGCCAGGTCGACCTGGAAGAGGGAGGAGTCCCCGCGGGGCGAGGGGCCCAGATATCGAACGGACCCGTCGGGGAACGACTGGCCCTGCCGGTGGAGGAAATAGCCGGGGTCGAAAAGCCTGCGGCGGCGGTCGAGGCCGAAGCAGCACGCGTCCACCCGGGTCCGCCCCTCCGTCTGAAAGGACAGGCTGACCTCGAACTGCAGGCCGGGATAGTGGTCGCTGACCGTGACCCTCTGTCCGGTGACAAGACGCATGGCGTTTAGCAAGGGGCCCGCCCCGCCGGGACCGGCGCCCGCCCCGCGCCCGGCTCGGACGCCAAGGAAAACGCGGGTCGGCGAGACCGCCCGACCTCCGCAGACGACTGGCGGGGGGCCGCCCGAAAAGACGCCCCCCCGAAGACCCGCCAGCGCGCGGCGCTGGCGGCGACCAAAGTCCCAATAAGAAAGTCCCAAGGAAAAAGAAAAACAAGCCTGGCAGTCTGGGACCATGCTACCAGCCTTCGGGGGAAAAAACAACCGTCCCGCCGACCCCGCCGACGGTCAAAACGCGGCCCGCCGAAAGAAGATTGAAATTTGTCAAATTATTGGAACCAAACACCCTAAAAAACTTATTTCAAATAATAACACATGATCTTTCAGGCATAATTATCGCGCCATGGAAATGATATTCATGAAAAGTCCGGGCGGGCGGGGGAGGAAAAAAGTCGGGAAAGCGGGCGCGGCCGGACAAACGGGGCCGGGGCGGACGGGTCCGAGACCAAAGGGCCCGGCCCCCGGGAAAAAAAAGCCGGGGGCCGGGCCAAAAGGCGCCCGAGGGCCGGACAGGCCCCCGTCGTCGTTCGGGGCGCCGCCGCCGACCTCAGCTGCAGATCTGACAGCCGCCGTCGTCGCAGGTCAGGAGGGCGTTGCCCAGGGCGGGGGCGCCGTCCTTCCAGAAGGGGGAGAGGTCCCGGAGCTTCTTGATGACGGCCGGGAAGATCTCCAGGGCCCTGTCCACCTCGGAGTCGGTGTTATTGACGGAGAGGGACAGGCGGATGGACCCGTGGGCGGCCGTGAAGGGGACGCCCATGGCCCGCAGGACGTGTGAGGGCTCCAGGGAGCCGGAGGTGCAGGCGGACCCGGAGGAGGCGCAGATGCCGGCGTGGGAGAGGTGGAAGAGGATGGACTCCCCCTCGACGTACTCGAAGCTGATGTTGGTGGTGTTGGGCAGGCGGAACTCCCGGTCGCCGTTGACCATGGTGGAGGGTATCTCCAAAAGCCCCGCCTCCAGGCGGTCCCTCATGGCCCTGACCCGGCCGTTCTCCTCGGGGAGCCTCCTGAGCGCCAGGTCGGCCGCCGCGCCCAGGCCGACGATATAGGGGACGTTCTCGGTGCCGCCCCGGCGCCCGTTCTCCTGGTGCCCGCCGATCATGAAGGGGGCGAACCTGAGGCCGTGGCGGACGTAGAGGGCGCCGATGCCCTTGGGGGCCTCCAGCTTGTGGCCGGAGAGCGAGAGCATGTCGATCTTGGAGTTCCCGAGGTCGACGGGGATCTTGCCCACGGCCTGGACGGCGTCGGTGTGGAAGACGACGCCCCGCTCGCGGCAGAGCTCGCCCACCTCGAGGATGGGAAAGAGGACCCCGGTCTCGTTGTTGGCCCAGAGCAGGCTGACTATGGCGGTGTCGGGGGTCAGGGCGGCCTTGAGCTGGTCCATGTCCAGGCGGCCCAGGCGGTCGACGCCGATCTCGGTCACCCTGTAGCCCTGCTTGGCCAGAAACGTCGCGTTGTTGATGATCGCGGAGTGCTCGACCTTGCTGGTGACCACGTGCCGCTTGTCCGGCTGGGTGCGCAGGGCCGACCAGAGGGCCGTGTTGTCGCTCTCGGTGCCGCAGGAGGTGTAGACGATCTCGTGGGGCTCGCAGCCCAAAAGGGCCGCGAGGCTGAGACGGGCTTGGCGGAGCGCGGAGCCCACCTCGCCGCCCTTGTGATGCATGCTGGAGGGATTGCCGTAGGACGCCTTGAAGAAAGGCAGCATGGCCTCCAGGACCCGGGGGTCCACCCTGGTGGTGGCGTTGTTGTCGAAATAAATGGTTTCCATCAAAAAGACCCTTCCACGCGTTGGGTTAGCCGCCCAAGATTACGGGGCGGGACGAGGGGGCGCTCTCGCCCCCGGCGGTTGACGGGCCTCAGGAGCGCTGCTCCCTGACCACGATTTGCGGGTCGACCAGGGCGCGCAGGCGCTCGGTGACGAAGTCGGCCAAAGTGCGCTTGGAGGCCGGGCAGCTGGCGCAGGAGCCCTTCAGGACCACCGTCACCTCGTTGCCGTCCACGTCCACCAGCTCGATGTCCCCGCCGTCCCTCATGAGGGCCGGGGCTATCTGGGAGCCGATGACCTCCTCGATGAGCTTGATCCGCTTGAGGGAGGACAGGCGCGGAGCCGGGGCTGGCAGCGGCTCGGCCGAGCCGTTGCCCGGCGCCTTGTGCAGGATTCGGTCCAGAATCCCCTGCAGCTTGGGATGGCATTTGCCGCAGCCGCCGCCGGCCTTGGTGTACTGGGTGACCTCGTCGACGGTGGTCAGACGGTTGGCCCTGACCACCCGCTCGATCTCCTCCTCGGTGACGTTGAAGCACTGGCAGACGACGTCCCCGCGCAGGGAGGGCGGAGGCAGGCCCCGGTAGTTGGCCACGGCGGCCTCCAGGGCCTCCTGGCCCATGACCGAGCAGTGCATCTTCTCCCGGGGCAGGCCCCCGAGGAAGTCGGCGATGTCCTGGTTGGTCAGCGACAGCGCCTGGTCCAGAGTCTTCCCCTTGATCATCTCCGTCAGGGCCGAGGAGGAGGCGATGGCGCTGGCGCAGCCGAAGGTCTGGAACTTGGCGTCCTCGATGAGGTCCTTGTCCTTGTCGATCTGGATGGTCAGGCGCAGGGCGTCGCCGCAGGAAAGCGAGCCCACCTGCCCCTCCCCGTCGATGCGGGCGACCACGCCGACGTTTCTGGGGTTTTCAAAATGATCCATGACGCGATCAGTGTATTCCCACATATTTCAAGGCTCCTTGCCGCCCGGACCTGGCCAGACCGGACGGCCGCCCGCCTTCGGAAGTCCCGCTGAGGGACTTGGGGGGGCGGTGATATGAATATGGCGCCCCCTGTTGGACCGGGACGGGCGCCCGCGGGTAAAAAATGGACCTTTCAGGCGGCCGAAGACGCCTTCGGGACCAGACAGGCCCCGACGGGTGGCAACAGACAAAAAAAGACGACAGCCATCCGCAAAAGGCCCGCTTGAAAACAAGACCTCTTCACTAAGGTAATCCCGAAAACTCCCTTGTCAAGGTCATAACAGGGAACGGACTAAGGTCGGGCCAAATTCCCATAATTTTCACCATAATTTTACAACCGGGCCTGAAAAAAGTCAAAAAAACCGTCTGATATGAGGGTCGAACGGCCTCGGGGCGGCCCGGTCGGGGACGCCCCCGGACCGCCCCCCGGAGGGAATGTTATAGGCAAAAGTATTTTATAGTAGGACAATATTTATATTTAACACAGAAAGAAACTTTTAAAAGCATCCAAACAACTTTTTTCCCATGATCATGATGCCTTAGCCGGGCAACTTGACGAGGGATCAAACCGGCGGTCCGGCCGAGGCCGGCCGGGGCGACAAAAAATCGCGACAAAAAGAGTCGGGAGCCAGGCCGCCCGGACCCCTCCCCCCCCGCCCTGAAGCCGCCCTTTGAAGAGCCGAAAACGTCCGAATATTTTGGCGGCGGCCGCCTGCCCGGAGCGGTTTTTGCCCGCCGGCCGTCAAAAAATAAACTTGGGACAACGGGCGGCCGGACCTGCCGGCGACGGCCGGACGCCGCCCGGGACGGCCCGGGGCGGCCGGGGACGACCCCCGGCGGCCTGAAACTGTTCGGGGCGGCCGGCGGGCGGGTCCGCGGCTTGACTTCAAGGCCTTTTTTTCCTAGTATGCTCGACATAACGCTCGGTTTGTCTCATCGCAAGGCATGGTCTTGTCCCCGCCAAATCAGGCTTCCCCCACCCCAAAACACGCTCTTCCTTGTAAAATAAATCACACGTTTATGCGGGGAAGGGGAATATTAGTCGTTTTAGAGGGAAGGCGTCCTCCGGCATATGCCGCCGGGAACACCCAGAGACGCCCCCGGGCTCAACCTGGCCTTTTTCTTCCCGCCCGTCGCGGCGCCCGGCCCGGGGCGCCGGGTCGGCATGTGGCTGAGGGGCTGCTCCAAGCGCCGCCCGGGCCGCGTCTCCCCCGAGCTCTGGGAAGAGGAGCCCTCGGACTTCCGGGGGGTGGCGGAAGCGGCGAAAGAAATCATGAGCCTGGCCGGGCGGGACCAATGCGGCGGGCTGACCGTCTCCGGCGGGGAGCCCCACGAGCGGAGGGAGGCCCTGGCGGAGCTCGTCAAAGCCTCGCCCCGGCCATCCCCGACGTCCTGGTCTTCTCCGGGCGCCCGCGGGAGGAGTGGGAGCTGAACTGCCCCGAGATTAGACTCGCCGCCCGCCTGGTCGACGGCGCCTTCGAGGAGGACAACCCCCGCCCCGAGGCCTGGAGGGGCTCGGCCAACCAGAACATGACCGTCTATTCCCCCGGCCTGGCCGGGGCGTACGAAAACTGGAGGCGGGAGAGGAAGGGCAGGCTCCGGCCGGACCGCCCCCGCGACATGGTCGTCGGGATACCGTTTCAACGAAACTTCCGCCACCGACCATAAGAAAAAGACCCGCGGCAATAAAACCGGCGACCAATACGAACAAATAAACGCATAATCCAATGAAACAATTGACTGACAAGCAAAATTTTAAAGACTAAAATTTAAAAGACACGCGACAAGCCAGCCAAACGACCGTCAGACCGACATGTTGTCCGGACTGAGGTCGAACCGGCAAAAGTGTTTTCCTGACTGATGTCAAACCGACAAAGAGAAGAAGAGAAGCGTCATCATGAGCGGTAAGAAAAAATGCCCCGTCTGCGGGCTCGTCCAGTCGGCGGGAACGCTCGACTGCGCCAGCTGCGCGACGTCGCTGATCAACGTGGCCCCGACGGAAGACCCGGCCGAGGAGGACCTCTTCGACCTCCAGTCGCCCGCCACGGAATCCGCCGAGTATCCCCCGGCCGCCCCCGGCAAAGGCGCCGGCCAGGACCCCGGCGACGGCTCGCCGGCCCCGGTTTCGGCGAGGGCCCCCAAGGCGCAGGCGGCGCGCCCCGAGGCCGTCATCATCTTCCAGGGCGCCGACGGGAAAAGGATCAAGGCCAGAAGCGGGGACATCCTGGGCCGGGATTTCACCGGGGCGGAATATTTCAACGGGTTTCCCAAGGTGTCCAGACAGCACGCCAAGGTCACCAGGGAGGAGGATGGCTGGGTCATCGAGGACCTGAACTCCGTCAACGGCGTCTACGTCGACGGGGAGCGCAGGACCAGGGCCCCCCTGGAGCCGGGGGACAGCTTCGCCCTGTCCAAGTCGTGCGAGCTGACCGTGGCCTCGTGCTGACGGCCTACTTCACCAACGCCGGCCCCGCCAGGGAGGACAACCAGGACGCCGTCCTGGTCGGGAGCCTGATCTCCTCGGCCACCGAGAACCCCGTCCTGCTCGACCCCGGCCAGCCCCTGGGCGTCTTCGCCGTGGCCGACGGGGTCGGGGGCTACCGCGGCGGGGAGCTCGCCGCCAAGACGCTGCTGGACTCGCTCCGCGAGCTCGACCGGGCCCCGGAAGCCCGGCCCGGGGCCGAGGACTCCCCCGCAAGCCACTCCGCCGGCCCAGCCGGAAGCTCCCCGGCCGAGGCGGCCTCCGTCGAGCTGAAAATCACCGAGGCCTGCCGCCGGGCCTCCGACAAGATGGCCGAACTGGCCGCCGAGACGCCGGGCTACGCCAACATGAACACGGCGGTGGCGGGCGTTTTCATAGGGGCGGGGCAAATCACCTTTTTCAACAGCGGCGACTGCCGGGTCTACCGCCTCGGCGCCCCCTGTCTGACCAAGATGACCCGCGACCACTCCCTGGTGCAGATCATGTTCGACCAGGGGCTGATCGAGGAGGAGGAGATGCGCCTCCACCCCCGCAAAAACGTCCTGACCTCCTGCATCGGCCGCGACAGGGAGGACTTCGAGCTGTACTTCAAGACCATGCCCCAAAGCCCCCCCCAGAAGTACTTCATTTGCAGCGACGGCGTCTGGGAGGCCCTGCCGCTGGAGGAAATCGAGCAAATTCTCCGCCTGCCGACTCCCGCGGCCGCGGCGACTCTCGCGCGCAGGCTGTTCGAGGCGGACGCCTCCGACAACATCAGCTTCATCATTCTGGACCAGGGCGATTAAAAATGTTTCTACCCGTCGTTTTGGAGCGGGAAAACAATATTTATCTTCCATATTATGGAAGATGAAAAATTTATACTTGTCCCGCCGGCCCGCGAGACCATCAGGAAAACGAACTCCGGGCCAGGCCGCGTCGCGGACGCCGCCTAAATAAACCGCCAGACGTCAGGCCGCCAGCCCGCGGCTCTCTTTCAGGCAAGAGCGGCGGAGAGGGCGAAATCCGCAAGAAGATGGCACAGGACGACCTTGTCTGGGGTATCGTTGCTTTGCCGTCGCAGTTGTTCTACGGTGTGCAAATTCCGGCCGCGCTATGGTTTATCAGCCGTGGCAAGCCACAAAAGGGCAAGACGATTTTTGTGGACGCCCGCAAACTCGGAGATATGAAAACCCGCCGACTGCGCGAACTGTCCGAAGCGGACATATTCAAAATCGCCGACACGTTCACGGCGTCTGACGAGGGGCGGCTCGCCGACGTTCGTGGTTTCTGCGCCGTCGTGACCACGGAGGAAATCGCAAAGCAAGACTTTATCCTCACGCCGGGGCGATATGTAGGCATAGAGGAACAAGAGGACGACGGCGAGCCATTCGAGGAAAAGATGGCGCGGTTGACGGGCGAACTCTCCGAACTGTGGCAGGAGCTGCGCAGGCTCGAGGACGAAACACGGCGCAGATTGGGGGCGATTGGCTATGAAATCTGAGCCCATGACAATCGTCTGTCAGTCCGTTGACGGCAAAGTAAAAATCGACGTGACGATGCAAAATGAAATGCTGCGGCTGTCGCAGGCGCAGACTTCACAGTTGTTCGGGCGGGACAAATCCGTGGTTAACCGCCACGTCAACAACATTTTGCGCGACGGCGAACTTGACGAAAAAGTGGTCGTTGCAAATTTTGCAATAACCACTCCTCACGGCGCAATGGCGGGAAAGACGCAGGAACGCGACGTAACGCACTATTCGCTCGACATGATTCTTGCCGTTGGCTATCGCGTGAAGTCGCCGCGAGGTGCGCGGTTCAGGCAGAGCGTGTCTGACATTCGCGTGCCGCATACACCTGGCTGCCTTATGTTTTTGGGTGCTTATCCGAAACACCCTTCACAGTATAAATCTTTCCAGTTTATTGCAGTAACAAATATGTGCTAAAAATACAATATAAATAATGCCTTATCATACGATAGGACAGCCTTTTTTATCATAAAACATAACATGGACAACAAATATCCAAAAACAGTTAAAGAAAATCGAAACGATTCAGCCAAAACGGTTCTGGAAAAAGAAACCGATCGGCGGGCAGCTGTTTTGGAACGTGAAGAATCCAACAGAGGCCAAGTCCGACGCGACAACCAGGCAGCGGCAACACAAGCGCGCCCGGCAAGCTCTTTCGACAAGCTGTCCTCTTTTAGAAACATGCCTGCCAAAAAACTACCGGCAACAGGAGCCGAAGCTGACTTGTCAATCCTTTCCAGATGACACAATTAAAACCATTTTTTTTTTTACAAAAATATCAAAAAAATTTAATTTTCAACTGTCTATAGAAGCAATTATTTACCATCGAAATCAAAAAACATCGTCCCCGACTTCTAATTTTGACTCCCAATAGGCCTCGGTTA